>NZ_JBQWLT010000004.1:0-333622 GCF_052545375.1 Halobellus sp. GM3
TCGATTCTGTCTCTGTGGACTGTCGATTCTGTCTCTGTGGACTGTCGATTCTGTCTCTGTGGACTGTCGATTCTGTCACACGCTTGGTCGCTGAGTCGCTCACTCGAGTGGCACCGCGGCGCGGCCGACGACCAACAGTCATTTGCGGGCAGAGCCAGAATCCGAAGGTATGTCGGACGATCCAGAAGACCCAGCCGAGGGGAACGACGCGGACGAAACGCCGGACGCCGCCGACGATTCCGGCGCTGACGCCGAAACCGAGGGCGACGCCGAGGAGAAATCCTTCCGCGAGCGCGTCGAGGAGATCCGCGAGCGACGCGCGGAGGAGCGCGAGGACGGCGACCGCCCCGAGCCCGAAGAGATGATGGGTGGCGGTCCCGGCGGCGCCGGCGGCAACCCCTTCGCGCAGATGATGAGCGGAATGATGGGCGGCGGCGGCCCGCCCGGAATGGGTGGCGGTCCGGGCGGCCCCGGCGGAATGGGCGGCCGCGAGGAGGAAAGCGGCGGCAACGAGGAGCTCGTCCGCGAGGTCCGACAGCTCCGCGACGAGGTCCGCGACGCGACGCGACAGCTACAGCGGATCGCGCAGGCGGTCGAAGACCTCGACGACTGAGCGGGAATCCCGCGCGCCCTCATAGCCCCTCGTCGGGCGGGACGGCGGGAATCGATGCACACGGTACGATGACCCCTGCGCCGCCACTCGCTCGGCGCGTTCGAGGGTGCGGCGGCGCTACGCCGTCTTTGTTCTGAGCCGCGCGCTCCGCCTGCGGTGCCGCGGCTACGCCGTCTTCGCGACGCGTCGATCCGCGACGACCCGCTCGTACAGCGACGAGAGCTCATCGACCGCGCGATCGACGCTCAGTTCCTCTCGGCGCTTCAGACACGACGCCGAGAGCGCCGACTGCTCGTCGAGAACGCGTTCGATGGCGTCGCGGCAGCCGTCGACGTCGCCGTGAGCGTAGTGATAGCCCGTGAGTCCCTCGCGGACCGTGTTCGAGAGCGCGCCGGCGTCGACGGCGACGACCGGGGTCCCGCAGGCGTTCGCCTCCAGTGCGACCAGCCCTTGGGTCTCGACCGGGCTCGGGAAGACGAACGCATCCAGCGCGCTGTAGAAGGCGGGCAACTCCTCTCGCGGGAGAAAGCCGAGAAAGCGCGCGTCGACGTCGAGGTCGGCCGCGAGCGATTCCAGCCGGTCGCGGGCGGGCCCGTCGCCGCCGAGGACGACCGTGGCGTCCAGTCCGTCGGCCGCCCGCAGGAACTCCGAGAGGTTCTTTTCGTACCCGTGGCGGCCGGTGTAGCCGACGAGCGGCCCCTCGGGGAGACCGTGGCGCTCGCGGAACGGCGTCGGATCGGTCGGCGCGAAGAACTCGACGTCGACGCCGTTGGAGACGACGACCGCCGCGGTTTGCGGGTCGATTCGCTCCGCGACGTGGTCCCGGGCGTCCTCGCTGGGGCAGACGACGGCGTCGGCCCGGGAGAGAAACCACTTCTCGTACCGCTCGGCGAGGCGCTCGATCCCGCGTTCGACGCGCGGACGGGACGTGAGGTAGTCCGCGTACTCGGCGGTCGGCGTGTGATACGACATCACGAGCGGGAGGTCCTTCCGCCGAGCGAGTCGGACCCCTCCGAGGCCGACCGCGAAGGGCGTGTGGGCGTGCACGACGTCGACGTCTTTCACGGCGGCGGGGATGTGGGGCGTTCCGAGTCGAAAGCCATCGTACATCGGAAACGGGAGGCTTCGAAGCGGGTACTCCCCCTCCTCGGGGTCGTACTCGCCGCTCGCGGGGTAGACCACCCGCATCGTCCCGCCGCGTTCGCGCCAGCGGTCGCGCCACGTCTGAATCGTGTAGGTGACGCCGTTGACCGTCGGCAGGTAGGTGTCGGTGAAGGCGGCGACCGAGACGGGATCCATCGGCGGCGAATTCACGGACGCGGGGTTAAGTAGTTCCGGATCGCTTCGCGTCGACGACCTCGCGGTAGGTCTCGGCGAGGCGTTCGCCCACCCGGTCGAGGCTGTGTCGCAGCGCCGTCTCGCGGGCGTTCTCGCCGAGGCGTTCGCGGAAGCCTTCGTCCTCGGCGAGGCGCTCGACCGCCTCGCGGAACTCCTCGTCGGTATCGCACTTCAGGCAGTCGTGCCCGTCGGTGTAGAACTCCTCGAAGACGGGGATGTCGCGGAGGACGACCGCCTTCCCGCAGGCCATCGCTTCGAGCACGGCGATGCCCTGATTCTCGTTTTTCGTCGGGAAGAGGTAGACGTCGCCCGCGCCGTACGCGCCGCGGATGTCGTCGACCCACCCGGTGAACGTGACGTTCTCCGGGGGGTTCGTCGTCCAGTGGCGAACCGCCTTCGAGGCGTGCGGGCCGGTGTCGTAGGGGCCGAACCACGCGAAATCGTACGGCGTCTCCTCGGCGACCCGGCAGAACGTCGTCAGGCCCTTCCGCTCGAAGACGTTGCCGACGAGAAAGACGACCGTGCCCGACAGATCGTAGCGCTCGCGGTACTCCGCGCGGAGGTCCTCGAAGCCCTCGAGGGCCTCGACGTCGACGCCGTTCGTGATCGGGCGGATCGGCGCGTCTACCGGGTAGGATTCGAGGATCCGCTTGGTGTACTGTGAGGGGCACAATACGAGGTCAGCCTGCGAGTAGAACCACTTCAGGTACCGCCCCAGCGCGGGCGCGACCGTCGTCGACCCCCGGAAGGACTCCGCGAAGTCCTCGCGCGTGACGTGCGTGTGGAGGACCAGCGGGATCCCGTTCCGTCTCGCGTGCCGCGCGACGGCGAGCGATCCGGGGCCGACGAGGTTGCAGTGGGCGACGTCGTACGCGCGGAAGAGCCCGCGACCGGTCGCGGCCGAGCGGACGCCCGAGAGCGGGTCGCCGCCGCGCCACGGCGAGGTCACGACCTCGACGTCCGTGCGTTCGAGTGCGGCCCGCTGTTGGTCCGTTGCGGTCCCGATGCCGCTTCGGTCCAGTCGGGATTCGAGTTCGAGGTAGTTGAGCGCGCGGAGAGCCACGTCGTGGGTCGTTCCCCGCGGACCTATTTATAGCTGCGACTCTCAGCGCTCGTTTCCATCCGACTCACCGCTGCGCTGCGCGCGGCGGGACCAAGAGGACGTTGTTGTTGCCGCGGGCGACGACCGACTCGGAGACGCTCCCGAGGAGCAGTCGCCGGAGGCGGCTCCGCCCGCGCGTCCCGAGAAGCGTCGTCGTCGCGCCGACGCGCGTCTCCTCGGCGAGGATCTCGTCGACGACGTTCCCCTCGCGGACGTTGATCCCGGCCTCGATGCCCATCTCGCGTTCGACCTCGGCGGCGAGGTCCGCGAGTCGATCCCGCGGGTCCGTGACGTCGTCGTCGCGACCGCGGACGTACAGGAGGTCGACCGCCCGCGTGGCCCCCTTCAACCGCGGCAGGAACTCGAACGCCGTTCGGGCGTTCTCCGAGAAGTCCGTCGGGAAGAGGACGCGCTCGAAGAGGTGCTCTTTCACCACGGCTTGGTCGGCGTCGGGCGGCGCGATGCGCTCGACGAGGAGCGGCCGCGTCGTCGTCCGCGCGACGTTTCGGGCCGTGCTCCCGACGAGCCGGTTCTCGAGCGGGCTCTCACCTCTCGATCCCACGACGATCAGCTCCGCCCCGAGTCGGTCGGCGAACCCGGTGATCCGCCGGTGCGGCGTCCCGCGGGCGACGTGCGTCTCGACGTCGAAGCCGGCCGACTCGAAGACCTCCCGCTGCGGTCGGAGCGACCGTCTGGCGTCGGTCGCGCTCTCCATTCCCGGCAGTCCGCTGGAGACGTTGTCCGGGACGACTGTCACGAGGTGCACCTCCGTGACGCCGATGTTGTCGAGGCAGTCCAGACAGGTCCGAGAGCTCATTGCGTCCGTGCTGGCGTCCGAGAGGTCCGTCGCGAATACGATACGCATACTCGGAGTACGCGCCCCCGACAACTAATATTGTCCTATCGTTCCAATACTGTTGGAATCGGGGCCGAGATCCCGTTGGACCCGGCCCCGGCCCCCGATCGAATCGAGACCCGGAACGTCTTTGGTCGGGCGTCTCCGTGCCACGGTATGGGCATCCCGGCCGAGCGAATCGAGCGCTTGCACGACCTCGCCCGGGAGGCGACCGCCGAGGGGAACGTCGAACGCGCCCGGGAGTACGTCAGGCTCGCGCGGCGTATCTCCGAGCGGAACCGGACCGGGCTCCCCCGCCGGTTCCGCCGGTTCACCTGCGACGACTGCGACGCGTATCTCCGTCCGGGATCGACGGCGCGGGTGCGCCTGCAGTCCGGTCACGTCGTCGTGCGGTGTCTGTGCTGCGGCGCGACGAAGCGATACCCGTACGACAGCGCATGACCCAGAGTGTTAAGCTTCAAACCGGAAGCGCTCCTAGCGGGAGCGTATGGACGAACAGGAGTTGCGGAAGGAAGCCCACGATCTGGACGTCACCGTCTGGGTGGGCAAGGGGGGCATCGAGCCGGTCGTCGAGGAGGCGTCCGACCAGTTGGCCGACCGGGAACTGATTAAGGTGAAGTTCCTCCGGGCGGCCCGCGGCGGCACGACCGTCGAGGAACTCGCCGACGACTTGGCGGCGCGAACCGACGCGACCGTGGTCGAAACTCGGGGGAACACGGGGGTATTCGCCCGATGATCACCGGGGGGGCCCTCCAGGTTGGTGTCGGCCTGAGCGGATCAATCAGTCGGTTCCTCGCCGGATTCGGACTCCCCGATACGGTCGCCGGCCTGCTCGGACAGGTGCTGGCGTTCCTCGCGGTCTTCGCGGCCGTGTTCGTCGTCGGACGCAGCGTCGTGTTGCCGATCGCCGATCGGATGATGGACTCCCGCGGTCTCGAGGTGCACGCCCAGAAGCCGATCCGACGGCTCCTCTCGGTCGTGGTCGGCTTCATCGCGGTCACCGCCGCGTTCGGCGCGGCGGGCTATCCTGACTTCCTCCGATCGCTCGCGACGATCGCCGCGGCCGCGACGCTCGCAATCGGGTTCGCGATGCAGGACGTCCTGAAGAACTTCGTCGCCGGCATCTTCATCTACACCGACAAACCGTTCAAGATCGGCGACTGGATCCAGTGGGACGGAAACTCCGGGGTCGTCGAGGACATCAGCTTCCGCGTCTCCCGCGTCCGGACGTTCGACAACGAGCTGTTGACCGTTCCCAACTCGGCGCTGACCGACGGCGTCATCAAGAACCCCGTCGCGAAGGACAAACTCCGCCTGCAGGTGCCGTTCGGCATCAGCTACGACGACGACGTCGAGACGGCGACCGAAATCATCGTCGAGGAGGCCGAAGCGAACGAGGAGATCCTCGAAGACCCGGCCCCGTCGGTGCGGCTGACCGAACTCGGCGACTCCTCGGTGACGCTCACCTCCCGCGTCTGGATCGCCGATCCGAGCCGTTCGGACTTCGTGAAGACGCGTGCGGACTACGTCACGGCCGTCAAACGGCGCTTCGACGCGGAGGGGATCGATATCCCGTTCCCGAACCGGACGCTCGGGGGCGAACTCACGGTCGCCGGGCTCGACGAAGTCACGCCCGCCGACGACTGACCGTTCGATTCCCGCTGCGCCGACTCGCCGAGCCGCTTTTCGTCGTCCGTCTCACCGCGCTCGCGATCACAGTTCGATGCGTTCGAGAAGCTGATCCTCGGCTTTGGTGTTGACCGCGACGATCCGGATGTACTCCTCGAGGCCCGAGTCCTGCAGCTTCGCCTTCAGGAGGTTGTCGACCTGGTAGACGCCGGCGGCGTTGATCATCTCGATCTCCACTAACACCGGCTTCCCGTCGCCGGGGCGCAGCGAGACGCTCTCGATCGCCTGACTCGACAGCGTGTTGATCCCCCGGCCGCCCTTCTCGTAGGGGATGCGCGATCGACCGCGCTCCATGTCCAGCGCGTCCGCGACGCGGATGATTCCCGCTTCGGTCGTCAGCGGGTCCTCCTCCGTGTGGTGACAGAGGATCGCGTGCAGCACTTCCGCTTTCATCCGGACGGCCTCCCGGGCGTCGTAGAAGCCGAACTCCGGGAGGAGCCGATCGAGGAGGTCCGCCGCCAGCGGGATCGAATAGTAGACGTGGCCGTCGCGGTGGACGACGTGGCCGATGTCGTGTAAGGTGGCCGCGAGCGCGATGATCACCGGCTCGTCGGCCTCCTCGAGGCCCTGATCTCTCGCGCCGTTGAACGGAACGTCGCCGCTCTTCAGGAGGTCATAGAGGTTGAGCGCGCGGTTGCGAACGATCTCGATGTGTTTCGTCCCGTGGTCGTTGTACCCCTTTCTCATCACGGCGTTGACGTTCTGCGCCTCGAGGTACGTCGTGATCTCGGGGTCCGAGAGGAGTTCCGGGAGGACCGCGTTGAGCCGTTCGTCCGGGAAGCTGTGCTGGGCGTCCGGATCGTACTCTTGGCCGCCGTTTCCGCTGGCGTCGGGCATACCTTCGGGTACCCCGGCGAGGGCAAAGTAGCTGCGGGTGAGAGCGATCCCGCTCGGAGCGCGGATCGGATCGTCGCTATTCGCTCGTCGCCTCGACCGGAGTGGCCGCCTCGGCCGCCTCGGCGACCTCCGCGTAGTCGGGTTCGACGCCGGGGTCGTCGCTCACCCACGCGTAGGTGATCGTCCCCTCGCCGTCGACGACGAAGACCGCGCGCTTTGCGATGTCGCGGATGCCGAGGTCGGAGAAGTCCATCGAGACGTCGTACAGATCGATGATCTCGCGGTTCGTGTCGCTGATGAGATCGAAGTTCAGGTCGTTCTGGTCGCGGAACTCGTTGAGCGCGAACGGGGTGTCGATACTGATCCCGTAGACCGTTGCGCCGACGTTCTCGAAGTTGGCCATCCGGTCACGGAACGTGCACACCTCAGTGGTGCAGGTGCCGGTGAACGCCGCGGGGAAGAACGCGAGCACGAGCGGCGCGTCGTCGAGTGACTCCGAGAGCGCGAAGGACTCGACGGAACCGTCTGCGAGCGGTGCGGTGAAATCTGGGGCGTCGTCGCCGACTGAGACCATATCACCACTCCACGGGCGTTCGGGTTGAATGTTGTTGTTCTTGGTTGCGCTCACTTCGGTATGGTTGCCTTGGTGTTGTCGATGCCTGTGATCGACGGACGATGGCTGGTATTGTCTCGAACTGCGGCGCTTTGACCGGGTGGCCGAGCAAAAAGCCTATAATTGCGACTGGGTTAGGTGCTGGTAGCGATGTACGGAACTATCACCCCACTGTTCCCGGGGCTGCCGGGTGGGCCGGAGGTGCTCGTCGTCCTGCTCATACTGGTGCTTCTGTTCGGCGCAAACAAGATCCCGAAGCTCGCCCGCTCGACGGGGCAGGCGATGGGCGAGTTCAGGCGCGGCCGCGAGGAGATCGAAGAGGAGCTCAGCCAGATGGACGAGGGGGACGACACCGAAGAGACCGAGACGGAGACCGAGTCCGAAACCACGAAGTCGACAGCGACGGAGACGTCCACCGAGACGAACTGACCGTCTCTCGAACGGTAACCGAGCCGCGCAGGCGACGACCGGCGGCGATTCCGCTCCCCGCGTGAGCCCACGTTCCGTCTGACGCTTTTTGCGGAATCGTGTCCATTTAAGTCGTGGCTGTGCTACCCGCCGGTAGGACGTGTGGCCTAGTGGACTAGGGCGAGGGGTTCCTAACCCCTAGATCGCGGGTTCGACTCCCGCCACGTCCGCTCTGGTGTCGAGCGTCAGCGAGACACAGAGCGAACCGTGCGGGAGTCGAATCAGGGAGCGACGGCGGAGCGACCGTGGTTCGACTCCCGCCACGTCCGTTCGCTTCGCTCACTCCCGTGGCGACTCCCCACTCGCTCCGCTCGCGGGGATCCCGCCACGTCCGTCCGCTTCGCCCACTCCCGTGGCGACTCCCCACTCGCTCCGCTCGCGGGGATCCCGCCACGTCCGTCCGCTTCGCTCACTCCCGTGGCGACTCTCCACTCGCTCCGCTCGCGGGGATCCCGCCACGTCCGTCCGCTTCGCCCACGCAACTCGATCGTGACGTCGCGTGGGCTGATCACCCGGCCTCCGTCGTTGCCGACGTACCGATCACCCGAGGTTCTGAGAGAGCAGCGTCTCGCGCGTCACCTGCCCCTTGTTGATTCGTTTCTCGACGACGCGGAGTTTCATCTTGACTGTAGATCTGTCGAGATCGAGGAAATCCGCGATGTCGTCGAGCGAATACTCACTCAGTTGGCGAACGGCCTTGACTTCGGCTTCCTCTCTCACGAGGGCAGTGTGGTCTGCGAGCTCGGTTGCTCGGCAGCGATTGCACACCGCTCGGTCCCAGTGATCGAGTTGTCCGACGATGCGCCCGTCCTCGACGTCCTCGGCCTCCCCGCACCGACTGCACTCCGTCATTGGCGTATCTCTGAGTCCCGCGCGTGTTAATTGTTAGCGTCCGTCCCC
The DNA here is from genome assembly GCF_052545375.1 of Halobellus sp. GM3. Lineage (NCBI taxonomy): Archaea > Methanobacteriati > Methanobacteriota > Halobacteria > Halobacteriales > Haloferacaceae > Halobellus > Halobellus sp. GM3. The sequence goes on from NZ_JBQWLT010000004.1 coordinate 8,417, forward strand.
GTCCGACCGTGAGCGCGCATACCAGGCGGCTACGCGAGGTCGACGCGGTCGCCGATCTCGGCGATTTCGAGCGACTTCGGGTACTCGTAACTCCGGGCGTGGTGGTGCAGCGCCTTCGGGTCCGCGGTCAGTCCCTTCCACATATCCCAGTGGCTCGGGAGGAACCGGTCGAACCGGAGTGCGACGGCCGACTCGATCACCTCGTTCTCGGTCGAGTACCACCGCTTTCGGGTCGGTTCCCACGTCTCCTTGTCGGGGATCATACCGATCGCGCCGAACGCGAGGACGCCGAGGTCAATGTCGTAGCGCTCTCCGAGGTTGTCGAAGTCGTCGTGGGGCTTCGTGTCGCCGCCGTGGAAGAACGTCCCCGCCTCGTGTTCGAACACGTACGAGACCGGGTGCGTCGAGTCAGGGTCGTGCGAGAACTCGACGTGGACGGTGAACTCGCCAACCTCGACGGTATCGCCCTCCTCGACCTCGACGAACTGCGATTCGATCAGGTCGTACTCGTCGAGCCACGCCTCGTCGTCGAACGCCACCGACAGGGCGTCGTCGGGGGCGTAGAACGTCGCCCCCGTCCGTTCCAAGATGGGACCTTGGCTCGGCCCGTGGGTGTGGTCTGTGTGCTCGTGCGTCGCGAAGACGGCGTCCATCTCCGCGACGTCCTCGGGGTTGAAGGGTACCGGGACCATCCGCACCGTTCGCGGTGGATCGCCGGTGCCGAGGTACGGGTCGATGGCGACGGTCGTCCCCTCGCATCCCTTCAGGATGAACCCGTTGCAGCCGAGATACCAGACCGCGACCGTGTCGGGGTCCGCCGATTCGACCGCCCGCGGGAGCCAGTCTCCCCAGTCACTTCGAGTCATACCCGGGGATGGGTCCGGGTCCGGGCTAATTCTATCGGTCGGCGGGGACGCTATCGTCTCGTTTGCGAGTCCTCCCGCACTCGGATCGCACGCTGTCGTGCGATTCGAGTGGGGACTCACCAACGATACGACAGTAGCTGGTAAGAAAACGTATGCCGCACACTCGCGTTTGCCGGTGTACGATGTCAACACGCGACAGGCAGACGGCCACCTTCTCGCAGATGAACGCGGTAATGCGTCGAATCAGTTCGCGGGACCCGCAGCCGCTGTTCGACCGCGCCGCCGTCGACGACTGGCGCGGTTTCGACGAGCCGTCGACGTGATCGGGAACGGCGAAACCGGCCGCGAAGGGAACGCTCTATTCGGTATCGAGGTTCCCGAACGCCTCGTCGACGAGTTCGCCGGTGTCGGCGATGATATCTGCCATCTCCTCGTTTTCGGGCGCCATCCCGAGCAGCCGGGCGATCCGCATAATGCTCACGTGATAAACGGTCTGGACGCCCGTCTCTTCCTGCCAGATCACGACGTTGCACGGGAACAGCCCGCCGATCCGCTTGTCGCTGGCGTCGAGTGCGCGGTCCGCCATCGCGGGGTTGCACGCGCCCAACACGTAGTACGGGTCGCGCCCGGCGTCGATCTTCTCGTTGAGCATCGCCGAGGCCGAGAACTCGGTCGCGACGCCGAATCCGGCGGCCGTGAACGCCTCGCGGACGTGCTCGATCGCCGCCTCGTGGTCCATCGCTAGGGTCGCGCGCTCTTCGCCGATGTCTCCGGCCGCGATCGCTCCGGGGTCGATTGGTAGCGTCATCGACGGGGACTACGCGCGCCGGCGACGAAAACGTATGGGATTGGGATCACTCCGCAAAATCGCTGGGCTACCGGAAGCGGATGGCCCGGTGCCGTGCCACCTGCACCACGACCCAGACGAGATACCACGCGAAGAGGAACAGAAACACGAGCGCCGTCGTCGAGAGGAGACCGAGCGGCTGCGTGAGATCAGCCAAAACCGGAAGTGAGAGCAGGAACGCCCCTGACACGGCGATTCCTTCCACGACGAACTCGATACACGTCGAGAGCCCGCTACCGCTTCGTTCCTCTCCCGCCCCGCGTGGCGGCCGCGGTTTCGCTCCTGCGCCTATTGGTGTTGCCACGCATACCACGACTATATCATAAACGTTTGATCATTATATACCTGTCCTCGGCGGACAGACGTCGATCACACACCACTCGCACCCCTCGACCGATTACAGCGGCACTGGGAGCCACCGCAGCGCCGCGAGCACGTCGGCCGGCGGGAGGACCGGATCGTGCAGGACGAGCCAGTCCAAGAGCGTGAGTCCGAGCCCGTGGGCGACGACGGAGGGGAGAAGCGACCGGCTGTGGTAGTCGACCGCGCCGAAGAGGACGTCCGTCGGCGCCGACAGGAGGAGTTCGATCGGCGGCTTTCCGACGTGGTGCAGGGCGTAGACGACGGGACTGATGAAGACGCTCTTGAAGCCGAACTCCTCGCTGACGCCGACGCAGAGCAGCCCGCGGTAGTACGTCTCCGCAGCGACGACGACGAGCAGCTGTTGGAGCGTGTGCGGGAGGAATTCCGCGAGCGCGGTCGTCGTCTGCCACATCGGGTAGTACGCGCGGATGCTCGGCAGCGACGAGCCGACGAGGTAGAAGGGCACGACGAACGCCGCGAGAACGAGCGTATCGCGGAGGGCCACCCGGTCCGCGCGGAATCCGAGCTCCCGCCCGTGGGTGGCCGCGAGCCCCGCGGGAACGCCCAGAAACAGCACCGTATCGCGGACCACGCGGGCGGTGAGATCCGACGGCGGAACCGCCCACGCACTCCAGAGCGCGGAAAGTACGAAGCCGACGACCAGTGACCGCTGGAGCCAGCTCGATCCGACGGCGGCGTCGCGGAGGCGTGCGTGGACGGACACCGTCGGGAGTCGCGCTTACTCCGTCTCGACGGGACCGTCGCCGACGACGTCCTCGACGAGCCGGACGAACGTCTGCCGGGAGTCGACGTACGTCTCCTCGACCGACTCGAGGACCGTAGAAAGCTGCTGTGGGCCCGACGGCGTCCGGATGACGCTGTCGCCCTCCTGTTCTTCGATCCGGCTCATCTCGTGGGGCCACGTCAGCCGCGCGGCGACGCGCGCCAGCGGCTGTCCCTCGACGGGCGTCTCCTCGCCCAGTTCGACGACGGGGCCCTCGTCTTCGTCCTCGTCTGCCATACCCGGCGGTTCGCCGTCCCGGACATTAATCCCTTCGGCACGCCCCGGAGCGCGCCGAAGACGGCATCTCCGTCGCTGCCGCTTCGCTGAACCGATTCTGGCCTCGATTCCTCACCGGCACCCGCATCGATCCGCACCGGTTCCCGCACCGATTCCTCACCGGTCGGTCGTCGTGCGTCCGTCTGACGCATCGTTTTGTGTTGCGACCTCGAAGGAGGGGTATGACCAGTCTCTCGGAGGTCTACAGGGGGAAGAAACGGGGACCGAGCCTCCGGCGACTGCTCTTCGGGCTGGTGTTGTTTCTCGCCGGCGGCGTCCTCGTCGTCTCAGGGATCGTCGTCGCGACGACCGATATCCTCTACGGTTCAGAACTGGCCGCGCTGACGGCCAAACGCCAGCTCGGTGGGGTTCTCGCCGGAATCGGCGTCCCCGCGGTGTTCCTCGGTATCTTCGCCGTGCTCCCGTCCGGGCGGCTCACGAAAGCCGCGGCGGTCGTCGGCGCGGGCATCGCGCTGATGGGCGTCGCGCTCTTCACCTACGCGTATCCCTGCCGGTGGTCGGGGTCGCTCTGCGGCGCGGGCAAGCCGGACCTGACGCTGATGACCGTGGGCGTGTACTTCCTCGGCGCGATGCTCACGTTCTGGTGTCTGTTCGTCGGCGTCGCGAACTTCAAGACCCGAAACGACCCCGGCGGCACCGCCACGGTGAACGTGACGCGGAAGCACGAGACGAAGTACGTCCCCGTGGAGCGGCCCCGCGGCGGCTTCGGCGGGATCGGTTTCTTCGGCGGGACCCCCGACGGAGAGGTCGAGACGCAGACCGGCGGCAGCGGCGGGCGTTCCGGAACCGCTGGGGGCTCGGGACGTACGGCACGCAGGGGTAGCACGGGCGGCCCCGGCTCACCGGGCGCCGCGCCGGGACCCGCATCCGACGGCGGGACCGACGCGCAGTCGATCACCTCGCCGCTCGATGAGCCGCGCGACCGACGCGCGTCGGCCGGGTCCGCTCCGGATGCTCGTACGGGGTCACCCTCGCCGACGACCACCACGGAGGACACTTACTGCGGCAACTGCGCGCACTTCGAGTACGTCAGGACCGACGCCGGGATCCAGCCCTACTGCGGCGTGTCCGAGGAACTGATGGACGACATGGACCCCTGCGAGGAGTGGGCCTCGCGCTCGGGACACCGGCGGTAGCAGACGCGCTTTCGACCGCGTTCGCCGGGCTACAGCGCCGCGAGCGTCGATCCAACGTCGTCCCAGTGACTCCCCCGCCAGAACGCCTGTCCGCAGTCCAGACAGCGCCAGCAGTCCGTCTCCGCGGGGTCGGGCGCGTACGGCGGCAGCGACGCGCCCGCGTCGACGGGAGCGAGTTCGCCGTTGCAGGCGCCACATCTCGTCGGTGGATTCTCGAGCGAGAGCGCATAGCCCGACTCGCGAAGCTCTCGCAGTTGATCGCGCACCTCGCGCGTCGACAGGAGAACGGCGTCGGGTGCACGCGCCGCGAGGTCGACATCCCGGGTGAGGAGCGTCCGGTCCGACTCGCGGGCGCGGCGCAGGATCTCGTCGTCGCTCGGCTCTTGAGCCGTCCGGCTTGACCCCCAAGAGTCGTCGAGAACGTACTCGGCGTCGTAGCCGCACATCCGGAGATACGTCGACAGTTTGCCGAGCATCGCATCGAGGAGGAGTCGCGCGGTCATACGTGTGGGATCGTCGCTGGAGGAATGCGGTCAGTGTGTCCGTGTCTGTGGAGGAATGCGGTCAGTGTGTCTCCGTCAGTGGAGGAACGCGAGCAGGTCGTCGACTGCCAGCGCGTTCACAACGTCGGCCGCCTCACACCATCCGCGACGGGCCGTGTGGACGCCGTACCGGCTGTAATCGAGCGCGTTCGGTCCGTGCGCGTCCGTGTCGATGGCCACGGTCGCGCCGGCGTCGACGGCGACGCGGGCGAGTTCGCCCCGGAGGTCCAGTCGAACGGGGTCGGCGTTGATCTCTAGGGCGGTCCCCGCGTCTGCAGCGGCCGCGGCGAGTCGGGTGACGTCGAGGTCCAGCCCCTCGCGCTCGTTGATCTTCCGGCCCGTGGGGTGGCCGAGCACGTCGACGCTCGGGTGTTCGACGGCGCGGACGAGCCGGTCGGTCGCCGTCTCCCGATCCTGTCCGAGCGCCGCGTGCGGCGAGGCGATCACGACGTCGAGTTCCCCGAGGACGTCGTCGCCGGTCGAGAGATCCCCGTCGGCGTCGATGTTCGCCTCGACGCCGTGGAGGAGGGTCAGTTCCGATTCGATCTCGCTTCGCGCGTCCTCGACCGCGCCCATCTGCTCGCGCAGGTCGTCCTCGGAGAGGCCGACGCCGCCGACCATCCCCGGCCCGGTGGCGTGGTCGGTCACGGCGTAGTAGTCGTAGCCGCGGGCTTCGGCCGCGGCGACCATCTCGCGCAGCGAGGCGCGCCCGTCTGACCAGTCCGTGTGCGTGTGGAGGTCGCCGCGGAGGTCGGTCTCCTCGATGAGCGCCGGCAGTCGGCCCTCGCGGGCGGCGTCGATCTCGCCGGACCCCTCCCTGACCTCCGGCGGGACGAGCGGCAGGTCCAAGGCGTCGTACATCGACGCCTCGGTCTCGCCGGCGATCCGCTCGCCGACCCGCTGGCCCGCGTCGGGATCGTCGACGTCGCTGACGTCGAAGACGCCGTACTCGTTCATCTTCAGGTCACGCGCGATCGCGAGGTTCCGGAGCTCGACGTTGTGGGCTTTGCTCCCGGTGAAGTACTGCAGCGCCGCGCCGAACTCCTCGGGGACCACGACGCGGAGATCGATGCGGATGCGGTCGACGCGGACGCTCGCCTTGTGCTCGCCCGCCTCGATGACGTCGGTCGCGGCGGGCCACTCGACGAACGCGTCGACGACGTCCGCACCCGACGTAGAGGCGACGAGGACGTCGACGTCGCCGATGGTGTCGAGCCAGCGGCGGATCGATCCCGCGACCGCCACCTGCGAGGCGGCGTCGACGCCACGGAGATACGCAAGGGCGTCGTCCGCGAGCGGCCGCGCGTCGCCGAGCCGCTGCCGCCGCTGCGCCTGCCGGGCGAACTCGATGTTCTCGAGGATGTTCTGCTCGGTCTTCGCGCCGAACCCCTTCACGTCTCGGATGCGTCCCGCTTCCGCGGCGTCGGCCAGTTCCTCGAGCGTGGTGATCTCGAGCGCGTCGTAGAGCGCCCCGACCGTCTTCGGCCCAACGCCCTCGACCCGCGTGAGCGCTTCGATGTCGACGGGGAGCCGCCGGCGTAACTCGGTCAGCTCCTCGATCGACCCGGTCTCGACGTACTCGACGACCTTCGAGGAGATGGCGTCGCCGACGCCGTCGATCCGCTCGACCGCCTCGGGGCCCTCCGCGGCCAGTTCCTCGATCGGCTCGGGGTGCTCGCGGATGTTCTCGGCGGCGCGCCGGTAGACGTTCGGCTTGTACTCGACGCCGTCGGCATCGAGCAGGTCGGCGAACAGTTCGAGGCGGCGAGCGATCTCGGCGTTGCGGCTCACGATCGCCCCCCGCGCGTTCGGCCGCTGTCCTCGCGACCGAGCGCCTGCTTTAGGAAGCTCATCCAGCGCTTCTGGTCGGCGGCCTCCTGCACCGCCGACTCCTGTTCGAGGTCGACCGGGCGAAGCTGTTCGAGCGCGTTCAGCGCGCGGTCTATCCCGATGACGCTCTCGGCGAGACGCTCCCCCCGCTCGAACGTGACCTCGCCGTTCTCGATCCGTTCGAGCCGCTGTCGTCGCTCGCGGCGGAGGTTGCGCTTCGCTCGCTCGACCCGCTCGCGCTCGCCCTCGGGGACCGTCTCCCGGCGCTTGATCTCGAAGACGAACGTCCGGAGGTCGAGCTCCTCGCCCTGCACTTCGATCTCGTCCGGAATCTCGACGCCGACGGTCGCGCCCTCGCGGTTGACGCGCTCGAGCAGCTGCTTTCTCTGAAACTCCTTCACGGCTCTCCCTCGTTCGTTGGGCGGGCGGACACTTCGCTCCTTCGCCCGTGCGGGATGAGCTCCAACCATACGGATCGTTCCGTCGACCGTGCGGAATCTCTCTTCCGGCCGTACGCTGTTGCCCGGCCGGGGAACCGCGTCGCAGACGCCGGCAGACGTTCGCGGAGAGACGAAAGTTCTTATGGACAACCACGGAATACGGTCAGTATGGGATTGTTCGACCGGCTGCGCGGGGACGACCACCCGCGCGTCGCCTTCATCGGTATCGACGGCGTCCCCTTCAGTCTCCTCGCCGATAACCCCGAGGCGTTCCCCAACTTCGCCGCGCTCGCCGAGGAGGGCAGCGCCGGGGCGATAGAGAGCATCGTGCCGCCGGAGTCGTCGGCGTGTTGGCCCGCGCTGACCACCGGCGTCAACCCCGGCGAAACGGGCGTATACGGCTTCCAAGACCGGGAGAACGGCTCCTACGACACCTACGTTCCGATGGGACGAGACGTGCAGGCGACGCGGCTGTGGGATCGGGTCACCGACGCCGGTCGGAAGGCGAGCGTGATGAACGTCCCCGTCACGTTCCCGCCGCAGCGAAACGTTCAGCGAATGGTCTCGGGCTTTCTCTCTCCGGGCGTCGACAAGGCCGCCTACCCCGAGGCGTTCCGCGACGAGCTCAAAGAGCTCGGCTACCGCATCGACGTCAACGCGAAGCTCGGCCACGACGACGACAAGAGCGACTTCGTCGCGAACGCCCACGAGACGCTGGACCGGCGCTACGAGGCGTTCCGGAACGTCATCGACCGCGACGACTGGGACCTCTTTTTCGGCGTCTTCATGACGACCGATCGGGTGAACCACTTCCTCTTCGAGGACTACGAGCGCGACGGGGAGAACCGCGAGGCGTTCATCGAGTTCTACGAGATGGTCGACGAGTACATCGGTAAGATCCGGGAGTCGCTGCCGGAGGACACTACGCTCGTCGTCGCCTCCGACCACGGTTTCACGTCGCTCGATTGGGAGGTCCACTGCAACGCGTGGCTCGAATCGGAGGGGTGGCTCTCCTTCGAGGACGACGACCACGACGAACTCGGCGACATCGCCGACGACACCCGGGCGTACTCGCTCATCCCCGGGCGTTTCTATATCAACCTCGAAGGCCGGGAGCCCCGCGGGAGCGTCCCGGAATCAGAGTACGAGGAGACGCGCGATGAGCTCAAAGCCGAACTCGAAGCGCTGGAGGGACCGGACGGCCGGCCGGTCGCCGCCCGCGTCGTCGAGAAGGAGGACGCCTTCCGCGGGGATCACGACGACATCGCGCCGGACCTCGTCGTCGTCCCGAACCACGGCTTCGATCTCAAGTCGGGGTTCAAAGGCCACGACGACGTGTTCGGGACGGGCCCGCGAAACGGGATGCACAGCTTCGACAACGCGTCGCTGCTCGTCGACGATCCGGACGTCGACATCGAGGGCATCACGCCCGACCTCTACGACATCGCCCCAACGATCCTCGATCTGATGGACATCGAGTACCCCCGCGCGGAGTTCGACGGCGCCAGCCTCCTCAAACAGTAGCGTTTCGATTCTTCGCTGCCTTCGCTGCCTTCGCTGCCTTCGCTGCCTTCGCGACCTTCAGTTCGTCTCCCCGCCCGACTCCGCCCGCCGTCGCTACAACAGATCGTCGAGCTGATCGTTCGCCCACCTCTCAGCGGGGTCGCCTCCCTCGGGGGCGTCTCCCGCGGCTTCGTCCGCCTCCTGCGCCTCGCGGGCGCGCTCCATAAACGCCTCCAGCCGGTCGGAGCGCTCGACGCCGCCAAGGAGGACCAACACGGCGATCCGACCGCTCGACAGCGGGAAGTCGCCGCCGCGGACCTGCAGGCTGCCGGTCTCCTCTTCGACCCAGCGGCGCGCCCGCTCGACGCCCTTCCGCGGAATGGCGTCGGGCTCGCCGGCGACGATCAGGAGCGCGGCGTCCGCGTCGGTCGCGTTCGGGAGGCTCGACCCCGTGAGGAGCGCGCGCCGGGCGGTGCTCATCACCGTGTTGATGTTTCCCTCGGCGGCGGGAGCGGCGTCCGCCGCGGCGTAGCCGAGCGCGGCGATACCGCCGCCGCGGAGCGTGTTGATGATCTCCGAGGAGTCGACGACGCTCTCTGCGACGCCATCGGTGGCCTCTCCGGAGGCGAGCAGGAGCCCGACCCGTTGGGCGATCTCGCGGTTGATCGAGTCGAACCCCTCGGTGACGCTCTCGCCCGCCGTCCGGAAGGCGTCGTTGTCGACGAGGAGGAGGGAGTCGGCCTCCGGGGCGAGCGTCTTCAACGAGCGGCCGGCGTTGACCTGGTACATCGCGCCCTCGTTGCGCCCGGGGAGGACGCCGAGCCCGTAGACCGGGACGTCGTAGATGCGCTGGAGTTCCTTCGTGAGCACCGGCGCGCCGCCGCTGCCCGTGCCGCCGCCGAGCCCCGCGACGACGAAGATCGATTCGGTGCCGGCGGTCACGCGGCCGTCGAGCGCCGAGAGCACCTCGCGGCAGTCCGACTGCATCACCTCGGCGCCGAGTTCGTTGTCGCCGCCGACGCCCTGTCCCTTCACTCGGTCCTGCCCGACGAGCACGGTCTCGAAGGGGAGGCCGCGGAGGTCGGCCTGTGCGGTGTTCACCCCGACCGCGCCGCGGACGGCGCCGAACCCCATCCGCTCGTCGTACTCGACCAGTTCGCGGGTGAGTTTCCCGCCGGCCTGGCCGACGCCGATCAGGACGGTCTTCATACTCGTGTATCTTCGAGACGGGACTTCAACGTTGGTGCCCGCGGGTTTATAACGGAAGGCGGGGCCACGGACCCGTGATGAGACACGCCGAATCCCGCGGCCGTGATTCCCGTCTCGAACCTCACGCGAGACCGTCCGACGAGTTCGAGCCGGATTCGAGCGGGTCGAAAGTACCGGCAGACGGGGACCACCCGTCTGATGGCGACGACGCTGCCAACGCGTGCGATCCGCCCGCCGAGGACCGACTCGAGGCGCTCGATCGCCGACTGACGGCGCTCGAAGCCGACCTCGAATCGGTTCGGGGCCTGCTGGACGGCGTCGGTGCCGTCGACGAGGCCGTCGAGCGTCGGGCCTCGATCGCGCTCGCGAAGGTCGAGACGCTCGAACGCGCCGTCGACGCCGAGGACCGCGGGCTGGTCCGCGAGCGGCTTCCGGAAGCCCGCGACGCGACCGACGGGCACCCGACGGCCGCCGACTCGACCTACGGCTCGACCGCCGACTCGACCTACGGCTCGCCCCGAGGGTCGTCCGGTCCCGTCACCGAAGGGCGCCCCGAACCCGATCACGGAGAGTCGCCCCCGCTCGATGGCGGCGCGGAAGCCGGCCCCGGTGAGACGCTCGCGTCCCGCCTCCGCGACGCGTTCCGGTGATCCGCCTCGTCGTCGCCGCGGTGCTCACAGTCGCGACGCTCGCGGCGGCGCTCCCCGCAGTCGACGACGCGCGAACGGCCCGGGTCGACGCGGAGATCGAGCGTGCGATCGATCGACTGGAGCGGGCGGGAACGGCTCTCGCGGTGACCGAGGACGCGACGCCCACGCGCGAGCACGCCGCGGTCCGGCGCGTCGAGTTCTCTCTCGCTCGCCGGTCGGTGACCACCGCGCGCCCGGCGTTCGTCGCGGTCGGCGGGCGACCCGGGGGCCCGGGGAACCGCTCGATCGTGGCGTACGCGTCCGGGTCGTCGCCGACGCGGCTCCGCGAGCTCTCGCTGCCGGTCCCGTTGCGGACTCCCGACGGGCCGGTGGTGTTCCGCGAGAGCGGCAGGCACGCCGTCTCGTTCGCCCTCGTCGGCGAGGGCGACAGCCCGGCGATCGTCGTCTCTCGAGCGCGCACGGCGCCCGGGCGCTGACTGCGGTTGCGGCCGATCGTTTATATACGGTGACGCGGCCACCCGCCCTATGACACCGAGCATCCGTCGTCGGGTCACCGGCGTCGCTGCGGCGCTGGGGTTCGCCTTCCGCGGGGCTGGTGGGACCGGATCCGACCGCGAACGAGGCCTCCGAGCGAGCGGTAACGACCCACAGGGAGCCGACGCGAAGCGATCTGACGCGGGGACGGGGCGCGACGGCAGAGCCGCGATGGGGCGAGACCGCGCTGCCGACGAGAGCGCCGCGGACGGCTGCCAGTGTCGGCCCTCGTTCGAGCGACCGACCGGAACGGGAATCACGGACCGTCGGGAGCTCCGCGTCGACGCTGGCGACTGCCCGGGAGACGGCGACCTCGCGGCCAGCCCGGCCTGTCGAGCGACCGTGATCTCGGCGCTCGAATCGCGAGACGTCGACGTCGTCACGACGAGAAGCGACGGGCGCGAGCGGACCTATACGGACGCCTCAGTCGGGCTTCTGCTCGCCGCGGGGCGCTTCGCCGAGCGCGCTCGGTTTCACGACGAGTCGCTGGCCGACCGCGCGCGATACGACCCGCTCGCCGCCGCCCACAGCGCCTCGGGACGGGCGGGCGCGCTCTCGCGGATCGCCGCCGAATCGGGGCTCGCAGAGGGTGCAGCGCGCGTGAACACGCGCTCGGTGTCGGCGGACCCAGACGGTGGAAACGGCTACGACGAGGCGCTTCGCGCGTTCGTCGGGCCGACGCTCTCTCGGGCCCGGGTGTCGACGCGTCGACCGGTGAGCGCCGCTTGCCGCGAAACCAGAGCGCTTCCCACCGGCGCGACCGCTCGTATCTGTGAGACTGCCGACGGCCCGCTCTATCACCTCACACCCGTCGCGCACGACCTCGATGACGACGCGACGGCGACGCTGGCGGACGCCTACGACGTGCTCGCGAACGGGTCCGTCGGCGGCGGCACGCGCGCCGCGGGTCGGGCAGTCCGCCGCGTCGCCGACGACGGCGATCCGGCCGAGACGCTCTCTGCCGTCCTCGACCGACACACGCGCTGGCTCGGCGTCTTCGAGCACCTCTTCGCGGACGAGCGAGTGTCGGACGTCGTCGCCTCCGCGCCCGTGACCGACGCGCCCGTCCGCGTCGTCGTCGACGGCGAGCGCCTCCCGACGAATGTCCGGCTGACGCCCGACGGCGCGGCGTCGCTCGCATCGCGGTTCCGCCGCGAGAGCGGCCGCGCGTTCTCCCGCAGCTCGCCGACGCTCGACGCGTCGGTCGTCGGCGAGACCGGCCGGCGGATCCGGGTCGCCGGCGTGACGGCGCCGGCCAGCGAGGGCGTCGGGTTCGCCTTTCGTGCCCGGGGCGACGAGGCGTGGACGCTCGCCCGCCTCGTCGCCGTCGGATCGGTGACGCCCGCCGCGGCCGCGTTCCTCTCGCTGGCGACCGAGCGCGGCGCGGCCACCATCGTCGCCGGAACCCGCGGGGCCGGGAAGACGACGCTCCTCGGTGCGCTGCTCTGGGAGCTCCCGGCGGCGACCCGGCTCGTCACCATCGAGGACACGCCCGAACTCCCGACGGGAACACTCCGCGAGCGCGGCCGCGACGTGCAAGCGCTGCACACCGACGCGGGCTCGGTGGGGCGACCGACCGGCGGCGGGGGCGGGCCCGACGCCTCCCGCACCTCTAGCGCGTTCGCCCCGACCGACGCGCTCCGGTCCGCGCTCAGACTCGGCGACGGCGCGCTCGCGGTCGGCGAGGTGCGCGGCGAAGAGGCGGGGGCGCTCTACGAGGCGATGCGGGTCGGTGCGCACGGCCACGCCGTCCTCGGAACGATCCACGGGGACTCCGCGGCCGCGGTCCGCGAGCGCGTCGTCTCGGACCTCGGCGTCCCGCCCTCGTCGTTCGGGGCGACCGATCTGGTTGTCACCTGCGCTCGCGACGGCGACGCGCGGGGCGTCGCTGCCATCGAGGAGGTCAGATCGACCGGCGACGACACGTCGTTTCGCACGCTGTTCGCGCGAGAGGGGGGAACGCTCGCTCCGACCGGGACCGTCGACCGCGGCGACAGCGCCCTGTTCGAGCGCCTCTGTGACGGCGGCGAGTCGTACGGGGACCTGCTCGCGCTGCTCGAACGGCGCGCCGCTCGGTTCGATCGGCTCGCGGCCGCGGGATTGACCGCCCCTGCGGACCGCGACCGCTCTCGCGGCGCGGATGCCGACGCCTCGAGTGACGGTCGACGGTCGCACGGAGCGACCCGATGACTGCGGAACTCGCCCGCGGCCGACGCGGCGGATTTCGGCACCACACTCGGCGCTTGGCCCGCGCGCTCGCGTCGTGGTACCCCGACGCGGCGGGCGAGCCCGAACCGACGACGGAGCTGCACCGGTCGCTGGCGTTCCTCGAGAGCGACCTCCGCGGCGAGACCGTCGTTCGCGCCGGCTACGTGGCGGCGGTCCCCGTCTCCGTGTTCGCACTCTGTACGTTACTGCTCGCGGTTCCCGCCCTTCCCGCGGCGGCGACGGTTCCGGCGTCTGCGGGGATCGGCCTCGGTGCCACGCACGCGGTCCACCGCCTCCCGGTCGCGGCGGCGGCGCTCCGGCGCACCCGCGCGCTCGGGGACGCGCCCGGACTCGTCGCCCGGGCGGCGCTTCGCCTCCGTCTCGAAGCGACCCCGGAGCGCGCGGCGGTGTTCGCGGCGCGGACGGGCGAGGGGCCGCTCGCGCGCAGCCTCGCGGCCCACACCGAGCGCACGCTCGCGGGACCGGCCGCCGGATTCGACGCGTTCGCCGCCGAGTGGCGGCCGTGGTTCGCCGCGATCGAACGGGCGACGTCGCTTCTCTCGGCTGCCGTCGACGCGCCGCCGGACGAGCGCGACCGCGCGCTCGACCGCGCACTGGAAACCGTACTGGACGGGACCAGAACCGAGATGGCGGAGTTCGCCGGCGACGTCCGCGGGCCGGCGAGCGGGATCTACGCCTTCGGTGTGCTCCTCCCGCTCGCGCTCGTCGGCGTACTGCCGGCGGCCCGCGCCGGCGGCGTTTCCGTGCCGGCGACGGCGTTCGTCGCGCTCTACGACGTGCTCCTCCCGGTCGGGCTCGTCGCCGCCGGCGCTTGGCTGCTCCTCCAACGTCCCGTCGCGTTCGCGCCAGCGCGCGTGACGGCCGCACATCCCGACGTCCCGGCGGGACTCGCGCGCAGCGCGGCCGCGGGAGCCGGCGGTGTCGCGCTCGGATTCGCCGCCGGCTCGCTCGTCGCGTCGTGGGCCGGACCGATCGCAGCGGTTGGGATCGGAGTCGGTGCCGCGCTCACGGCCCACTTCCGACCAATGGCGGCCGTCCGGCGCGACGTCCGCGCGGTCGAGTCCGGGCTCGCGGACGCGACCGCGGTGATCGGGCGACGGGTCGGCGCTGGCGAGTCGGTCGAGACCGCGATCGAGTCGGCCGCCGCGGCGACGACCGGCCGGACCAGCGAGCTGTTCGACGACGCCGCGGGCGTCCAGCGCCGACTTCGCGTCGGCGTCCACCGCGCGTTTCTCGGAGACCACGGCGCGCTGGAGCACGTACCGAGCCCGCGCGCCCGTTCGACGGCCTCGCTCCTCGCGGTCGCCGCGAGAGAGGGCCGACCGGCGGGCCCCACGCTCGTCACGCTGGCGGACCACCTGACGGAGCTGCGGCGGGTCGAAGCCGAAGCCCGGCGCGAGCTCGCCTCGATCACCGGCACGCTCGGTCACACCGCGGCGCTGTTCGGTCCGCTCGTCGGCGGGGCGACCGTGGCGATGGCCGCCCAGATGGCCGCATCCGGCGCGACGGCGGCCGAGAGCGCCTCCCTCGCCGGCTCCGCTGCCCCCGGCGCGGCGACGCTCGCGCCGTCGACGCTCGGCACCGCCGTGGGCGTGTACGTGCTCTCGCTCGCGGCGATCCTGACAACGGTGGCGACGGGGCTGGACCGCGGGCTCGATCGGACCTTGATCGGCTACCGGGTCGGGGTCGCGCTGCTCTCTGCGACGGCGGCGTTTCTGGCGGCGTTTCTCGGGGCCTCGGCGCTGTTTTGAGCGTCCGCGCTGTCTTCGAGCTCCCCGTCGACGGCGACGCCCGCCGAGAGTTTATATACGAATCCGGGACCATCCGCCTTATGTTCGACCTGACGCTGGAGGCGTGGTACGGCTGGATCGGGCTGTCGCTGGCGGGCGTCGCGCTCGTCGGGGCGGTCAGCGGGCTTCCGACGGCGGCGCCGCCGGACGCGGGGGCGGCCGCGGCGACGGTCGACCGCGTCGCCGCCGCGGAGTACTCCGCAACGGCGGAGCACCCGATCGACGCCGAGGAGATCAGGCTGGGAACGCGCCGGATCGGGCTCCGTTCGCCGTCGGGAACCGCGCACGCGACGCTCTCGTTCGGCCCCGTGACGCCGGTCCCTGTCGGGGACTCGACGCTCCGCGACGTGCTCTATGGGACGCACCCGCACCGGGCGTTCGGGTCTCCCAAGGCGTTTCGACAGGCCGTCGTCGTCGCGCGGGCCGACGCGGCCGACGCGCGGTGGCGGACAGTGGACCGCACGCTGATTGTCAGACGAGTCACGTGGGAGGGCGTGAATGTCGTTCTCGTCGACGCGTGAGTCGGTCGACGGGAACGTGTCGGCGAACGACTCCGCGCGAGCGCAGACGACGCCGATCGTCGCGCTCGTCGCGCTCTTTGCGGTCTGTGCGGGCGTCTCGCTGTACGCCACGACGCTCGGGGGCGTAACGCCGTCGGAGAATGAGAACGCGCTCGCGGGGCCGACGCTCGACCGAGTGCACGACGCCGTGAGCGACGGCGGTGTCCTCTCCCCGGTGGCGTTGACGCGGGCGAGGGAGGTCGCTCCCGACGGCTACCGAGTCGCCGTGGCTGTGACCACGTCCGGGCGCCGCTGGACGAACGGCCGACAGCCGCCGTCCGAGATGGCCGCGAAGAGCATCGCCGTCGACAGCGCCCAGCGCCCGGTGAGCGTCGCGATGGGCGACGGCGACGTCGTCTGGGGGCGGCTCCGCGTGTGGGTGTGGCGATGAACGCCGCGGTCGACGCGGCGGTGTGTCTGTTACTCGTCTCCGCGGCCGTGGTCGGACTCGTCTCCGTCGAACAGTCGCCGCCCGCGACGCCCGGTCGCGCCGACGCCGTCGCGAACGCGCTCGCGACGACGAACGCGCAGGTTGACTACTCGCTGGCGCCCGGCGTCCGCGAACTTGCGGCGACGAACGGCTCGGACGCGTCCGACAGGACCGCCCGCGCGCCTGACTGGGACGCGCTCGCGGCGGATCGCGCCGGCGTCGAAGACGCGCTCGGCTCGCCCGAGCTCGACCGGACGGCTCACGGCAGCCTCGCCGGACTGCTCGCCCGCGCGGCGACGGCGACCAGCGGCCTCGACGAGCGCCGGCGGATCGGGACCCCGGGTACCGGCGCACCGGCGGCCGCTGCTGCTGTCGACGCGGACCCCGCGAGTACGCCGCTCACGCGAACCCGTGAGGACTTCCGCCGCGGCGTACGCGACGCGGTCCGGGCGCGGACCGGTAGACACGTCCGCGTCGATGCGGTCTGGCGACCGTACCCCGACGCGCCGGTCGGCGGTGCCGTCGGCGTCGGTCCTCATCCGCCGGGTGACGGAGTCCACGCCGCGACGCTCGCGGTCCCGACCGGCGCCGAGCCGATCCCGCCGGCCGCCGGATCGTCGTTCGAGACGCTCGGCGCGGCGGTCGCCGAGCGAACCGTTTCGATTCTCGTCCCCGCGGGCCCAGCGCGCGTCACGCTCCGCGGCAACGATCCCTCGGCCGCGCTGGTACGCCACCGGTACGCGCGGCTCGCGTCGGCGACGAACGCGTCGCTCGCGGAACCGCTCGCGACCGAGGACACCGACGCGGCGAACGCCCGGGTGGCGGCCGCTCTCGCGCCGGCGATGGCCGCCGATCTCCGCGACCGATACGACGCCCCCGCGGAGGCCGCCGAGGCGGTGTCGGTCTCGTCGGTTCGGATCGTCGTTCGCACGTGGAGTCCGTCGGCGGGGGACCGCTGATGCGGCTCGCAGACGACGACCGCGCGAGGGTCCCCTTCGCCCTCGTCGGCGTGTTGCTGCTCGTCGGCAGCTCGACGTTCGCGGCGTCGCTCGCGACGCCCGGCCCCGCCCCGGTCGACCGTGCCGCCGACGTCGCCGCAGACCGCGCGGACGCGGCGGCGACGGCCGCGCTCCGCAAAGCGGTCCGCGATGCCGCGCGAGCGGCGGCGCGGGACCCGGTCACCGTCGCCGCCGACACCGACGCCGGCCGGGCGCTCGCCGGGGGCGACACCTTCCGGCGGTACCTCAGGCTCCGGATCTTCCTCGCCGCGAGAGACGCGATGGACCCCGTCGGACACCGCCGCGGTGCGAGCGTCGCGCGGGCCTCGTTCGGCGACTCGGTCGAGACCGTCCCCGAGGCGCTCCGCCGCGTCTCGATTTCGAGCGTCGACGGCGGGACGGAGATCGCCGTGACGATCCACGACCTCGAACTGACCGTCGAGGAGGAGGGGCGCGTCCTCGACGCGCGGCGCGTGGACCGAACGGTCACCGTCGGGGTGCCCGTGCTGGCGCTGCACGACCGAACCAAGGCGTTCGAGGACCGCCTCGACGCCGACCCGATCGAGGCCCCGGGGCTCGCCCGACGCACGACGGTCGGTGTGACCGCGATGGCGCAGGCGCGCGGCCTCGGTCAGTACGGCGGCCTGCCGATCTCGAACGTCGTCGCGAACCGACACGTCGCGCTCTCGACGAACGCGGGACTGCTCGACGCCCAGCGGGCCGCGTTCGGCCGGAGCGATCCCGACGCGGCGGCGGGCGTTCGCGCGGCGACGCTCCGGACCGGAGTGACGGACGTGCTCTCTCCCCGAACGGACGGGAAGGTCGTCGCCGCGGCGACGGGGCAACTTCCGGGGCCGAACGACGCCGAGCGGTCGAGTGATGGGGGCGGTCAGGGGTCGCTCCCGGCGACGCGGACGGTCTCGGTGGGTATCAACGGGACGGCGGACGAGGCGTTTCTGTCGCTCCTCCGGGGCGAACGCGGGTCTGAAAGTCTCGAGACGATTCGACGCGAGGGGTACCGGGCGACCGTCTCTGTCGCAGCCAGCGCCCGACAGATCCGGTCCGAGCGCCGTCCGCGGCCGCGCGCCCCCGGTGAGAACTGGACGCTCGCCTACTCGCACACGTCGACAGACGTCTCCGTCGCCGGCGGCGGGAGTACGCAGTCCGTCTCGCATATTGGGACCGGCGAACGGCGGCTCTACGCCGCCACGCGCCGCGTCACCGAGCGTCACCGGACCGATCGCACGTGGGTCAAACTGAACGAGACGCCGCGGACCACCACCGCCACGTGGCGGGACGTCCACCGCGTTCGCGTGACGTCCGTCGGCCGCCTCCGCGGCGGCCCCGAACCGTCTCGATCCGTCCGGCCGCTGTTCGAGTCCGGCGGGGCGCTCGGCGGGCCGAATCTCAGAGGGGGTCGCGCGGCGAGCCGCGACCTCGTTTCGGACCTCGGCGGCCCCGACGCCATCGCCCGAGCGGCCGTGGCCGGCGGCCGGACGAGCGCGTCGCGAACGATCGTCGGCGATCGACCGGCTGAGTTGGAGCCGTGGGTGTACGAGGACGTCGCACGGCTCCGCGACCGCGTTCGCGGGTTCTCCGTCGACGTCGAGGCGAGCGACGCCGCGACCGGTCGCGCGAACGGCGCGGCCCGACTCGCCGCGCTCGTTCGCGACCGCCGTGCGGCACTGCTCGACGCGCCGCGCGAGTACGACGGCGTCGCCGACCGGACGCGCGTCGCGGCCCGCGCGGCGTACCTCGAGCTGCTGCTCGCGGAACTGGACGACAGAGCCGGCCAGTCTGGGGAGCGGAACGCCGGTATCGAGCGGGCGCTCGCGGCGAGCGGAATTACCGCCTCCCGCGCGAACGAACTCGCCAAACTCACGCCCGAGCCGCCGTCACCGCGAACGACGGTCGGCAGCGAGTCGGGACCTCGCGGGGAGACGACGCTCGTCCCCGACGGCGACCCCGCGTATCTCGCGCCCGACCCGGTCGAGGGAACGCTCGTCGACGGCGTCGCGGACGACGAGCAGTACGTCGGTCTCGCCGTCAGGAACGTGAACGTCTTCAGCGTCCCCTACGGCGACGCCGCCGACCTCGTCACGCGGACGCTCTTCGACGACCCCGGACGGGTGTCGTTGCACGCTGCCGGACAGGCGCTCGTCGCCGCCGATCGGACGCTCGAATCCCATCCGGACCCCGAGCTCCGGAGCCGGCGGGACACGCTCCGGGCGAAGGTCGGGGGATCGATGACTGCCGTTCGGCGGGTCGCGATACGGACCTTGGCTCGAGAGACCTCACTCGGCGCCGCAGAGCGCGGGGCGGTCGTCGATCGCGCGTTCGATCGCTGGGACGGTCCGGGCGAGCGAGCCGTCGCCGCCACGGACGGCTCGCTGGCTCGCGAAATTGCGTCGGTCGCGGTCGCATCGGACGGCGGTGCGGGCGACGCGTCCGACGGCGTCGCCGCGGACCGCCTCCGGACGGCGCTTCGCGTCGACCTCCACCGGGTGGCGACGTCGGACCGCGTCCGCGTCCCCGAATCCGCCGTCGACGACGCCGTCTCCTCGACCAGGGCGTTCGCCGAGGAGAGAGCGGCCGACCTCGCAGAGCGCGGGGCCGAGCGCGCGATCTCGCGGGCGACGAACGACACGGTCGGCGGCATCCCGGCGGGTCTTCCGATCTCGCCGACGCTCAGCCCGTGGGTCGCCACGGCGAACCTGTGGATCGTTGAGTCGCGCGGGGCCTACGGCCGCTTCGCCGTCTCGACGGAGTCCGGTCCGACGACGTACGTCCGCGACGGATCGACCGTCGCGCTCGATGTCGACGGCGACGGCGACGCGGAACCGCTGGGGCGGAGCGAGCGCGTGGACTTCCGTGTTCGGACGATGGCCCTCGCGGTCGTTCCCTCGGGCAAACTCGGCGTCGGCGACAGGGACGGGAACGCCGACGAGCGATCGGTCGCGTGGAGCGATCCCGCGCCCGGTCCCCGCTGTGTCACGCCGACGGGGCGGTGCCCGCGAGAGTGACGAACGGGAACACAGAGCGAAGCGAAAACGGCGAAAAAGGGGCAGCGAAACAGTCGGCTCGCCGTTACCGAAGCCGCGCGGCGATCAGGGCCTCGAGGTCCTCACGGAACTCCTCGACCTCGATCTCGTCGAGGACGGGCACGAAGAAACCCTCGACGAGCATGTTCCGCGCTTTCTCCGGCTGGATCGCCCGCGACACCATGTAGAACAGGTCCTCCTGATCGACCTGCCCGACGGTCGCCGAGTGCGAGGCCTCGGTGTCGTGGTTGTGGATGATCAGCTTCGGCGACGCGTCCGCCTCGCTGTCGTCCGAGAGCATCAGCGTGTTCTCGCGCTGGTAGGAACTCGTGTTCCACGCGTCGCGGCCGACGTCTTGAACGCCCTCGTACACCGAGCGCGCCTCCTCGTCGAGGACGCCCCGGGTGACCAGATCCGCCGTCGTGTTCTCGGCTTGGTGCCACACGCGGGCGTTGACGTCGAAGTGCTGGTCGCCGTGTCCGAAGAACGCGCCGACGATCTTCGTCTCCGCGGAGTCGCCGTTGAGCTCGGACTCGACGTCGCTTCGGGTCAGCCGCGATCCGAGGTTGCCCTCGATCCAGTTGACCGTCGCGTACGTCCCGACGTCGGCGCGCTTGAGCGAGTAACTGTAGGTGTCCTCCGCGAGGTTCTGCAGCGAGCCGTACTGGACGTAGGAGTTCTCGCCCGCGTCGATCTCGACGAGGTTCGAGAAGTACCGCGCGTCGTCGGTCTCGACGCCGGACTCGATGCTCTCGAGGATCGTGACCGACGAGGACTGCTCTGTGATCACGAGCGTGTGACTGAACAGCGAGCGGGAGTTCATCTCCGCGCGGATCGTCACGTCCTCGGCGTCGACGCCCTCGGGGACGTAGACGACCGTTCCGGTCGTGAAGAGCGCCGCCGACAGCGCCGTCAGGTAGTTCTCTTCGGGGTCGATCGTCGAGCCGAACGCCGACTCGACGCGGTCGGGGTGGGCCTCGATCGCTTCCGTGAACGTGAGCACGTCGACGCCCTCGTCGCTTACGCGCGTCGTCTCGTCGGCCTGATCGAGCGGATCGACCAGCGACTCGAAGTCGAGCGCGTCGAGGTTCGTCCATCGGCGACCGGGCGTCTGGATGACGTCCGGCAACTCGAGGGTCTCGAGCGCCTCGAGCGCCTCGAGACGGGTTTCGAGGAGCCACTCGGGCTCGGAGCGCCGCTCGGAAATCTCGCGAACGGTCTCCTCTGTGAGGTTCGCTGGGAGTTGTACGGCGCTCATGCTATCCGAGGCTCCCCTCCATTTCGAGTTCGACGAGGCGGTTGAGTTCGACGGCGTACTCGATCGGTAGCTCCTCGGTGATCGGCTCGATGAAGCCCGAGACGATCATCTGCTTGGCGTCGTCGTCGTCGAGACCGCGCGACTGGAGGTAGAAGACGTCCTCGTCGCCGATCTTTCCGACCGTCGCCTCGTGGGCGACGTCGACCTTCGACTCGTTGATCTCCATGTACGGCATCGTGTCCGACGTCGACTCGTTGTCGAACATCAGCGCGTCGCACTCGACGGAGGTCGAGGAGTCGGTCGCGCCGTCGGCGATGTGGACGAGCCCGCGGTAGTTCGTCCGGCCGCCGTCCTTCGAGATCGACTTCGACTCGATCGTCGACTTCGTCTCGGGGGCGTTGTGATAGACCTTCGCACCGGTGTCGATGTTCTGGCCCTCGCCCGCGAAGGCGATGGTGATGTGGTTGTCCGAGGCGCCGCGACCCTTCAGCACCGTCGACGGGTACAGCATCGTCGCCTTCGAGCCCATCGATCCGGAGATCCACTCCATCCGGCCGCCGGCCTCGACGAGCGCGCGCTTCGTGTTGAGGTTGTAGGTGTTCTTCGACCAGTTCTGGACCGTCGAGTACTGGACGTGGGCGTCCTCGCCGACGAACACCTCGACGCCGCCGGAGTGGAGGTTGAACGCGGAGTACTTCGGGGCCGAACAGCCCTCGATGTAGTGGACCTCCGCACCGTCCTCGGCGACGATGAGCGTGTGCTCGAACTGGCCCATCCCCTCGGAGTTCATCCGGAAGTACGCCTGCACCGGCATCTCGACGGTGACGCCCTCGGGGACGTAGACGAACGAGCCGCCGGACCAGACCGCGCCGTGGAGCGCGGCGAACTTGTTGTCGCTCGGGGGGACGCACTTCGTCATGAAGTGCTCGCGGACGATGTCGGGGTGCTCCTGCACCGCCTTGTCCATGTTCATGAAGATGACGCCCTTCTCCTCCCAGCGCTCCTGCATGTTCTGGTAGACGACCTCGGACTCGTACTGCGCGCCGACGCCCGAGAGCGCGTTCTTCTCCGCCTCGGGGATGCCGAGCTTGTCGAAGGTGTCTTTGATCTCGTCGGGGAGTTCGGTCCAGTCGTCGACGCCCGCGCGGACGTCGACGTCCGGGCGGATGTAGGGAACGATCTCGGCGATGTCGACCTCCGAGAGGTCCGGCTGGCCGGGCCAGTCGGTCGGCATCGGCATCTCTTGGAACTGTTCTAAGGCGCGGAGCCGTCGGTTCAGCATCCACTCGGGCTCGCCTTTGTCCTCGGAGATAACGCGGACCGTCTCTTCGGTCAGGCCCTTCTCGGTCTGGAACGCCGAGGACTCCTCTTTCTTGAAGTCGAAGCGGGCCTCGGTGTCCGTGTCTTTGAGGTGGTCTTGTTCGGAACTCATGGGTGTAGTTGTGTGTTCACTGTGTATCTGTCCGTGTTATGCGGCCTCGTAGACTTCCTCGCGGATCCAGTCGTATCCCTCGTCCTCGAGGTCCTCCGCGAGCGACGCGTCGCCGCTCTTGACGACCTTGCCGTCGAGCATCACGTGGACGTGGTCGGGCTCGACGTACTCGAGGATCCGCTGGTAGTGCGTGATCTGGAGGATGCCCGTGCCCTGCTCGTCGCGGAGGGCGTTGATTCCCTTCGAGACGTCCTGCAGGCGGTCGATGTCGAGGCCCGAGTCGATCTCGTCGAGGACGGCCACCGACGGTTCGAGGATGGCCGCCTGCAGCACCTCGTTCTGTTTCTTCTCGCCGCCGGAGAAGCCCGCGTTGAGGTACCGCTGCATGAACTTCTCGTCCATGTCCAGCAGCTCCATCTTCTCTTTGAGGAGCTTCTGGAACTCGGCGACGCCGATCTCGCCGTCGTCTGCGGGGCCCTCCATCGGGGAGGTCTCATAGCCCGCGTCCGCCTCGTCGTCCTCGTCGTCGGCGTCGCCGTCCTCGAAGAGCTCCGCGCGCTCTTCGAGCTTGGCGTTCAGCGCCGTTCGGAGGAAGTTCGTCATCGTGACGCCTTCGATTTCCGCGGGGTACTGGAAGCCGAGGAAGATACCGAGCGCCGCGCGCTCGTTCGGCTCGAGATCGAGAAGGTTCCAGGTCCGCTTGTCGTCGGAGACGTCGTCGAGCTCCTCGTCGTCGAGATGGAGGAGTACCTCGCCGTCGGTGACCTCGTAGGCGGGGTGGCCGGCGATCACCTTCGCGGTGGTCGACTTCCCGGAGCCGTTCGGTCCCATCATAGCGTGGATTTCGCCTGATTTGACCTCCAAGTCGACGCCGCGAAGGATCTGTTCGCCGCCTTCCTCCGCTACGCGAGCGTGGAGATTGTTGATTTCGAGTGTAGCCATCGTTGTTTCGTTGCCTCGTATCTCAATGGAGGTCCGTGGCACCCATAATGGTTACGCATTTACCAGTAGACGCTTTTCCGTCAGGAAAATATATTTTCGTTTTTGCGAAAGAACGGCTGCGTGACGCGTGACGCTCGGACAGCGCCGATCGCTGCGAGCTATATAAAGTTACCGAGGCCGGTCTGCTCTTGTCCCGTCTTCACCTCTTCCCACGACATCCCGAGCGCCTCGATGATCCGGTCGATCGGCCCCTTCAGGGTCTTTTCGAGCATCTTGTCCCAGTCGACCTCGAACGCCTCCGGGAGCTGGTCGTCGTACTCGACGCAGATGACGTCGGGATCGCGCTTGAACTCCCCATAGAGGGCGTCGCGCTGGGGGTCGAACCCCTCTTCGGCCTCCATCCGCCGGAACCACGAGGGGTGGACTTTCCGGAGATAGAGCCGCTTCGGCTTCGAGCCGCGCCCGAAGTTCGTCCCGAGGAACTCGTTCGCGTACTTCGCGCCGCGGACCTGTGCGGTGGCGGTGTCGTAGGCGTCGAGTCGCTTGCCGATCCCGCCCGGGATCCCGATCTCCTCGACGGGTATCTCGCCGGTCTCGAAGTCCTCGATGATGCCGTGGAGGTAGTCGGCGATCTCCTCGGTCTCCTCGCCGTAGACGATCATCTCGATGACGCGCTTTTGGACCTCCTTCGTGATCGGCGCGATGTCAGAGCGCTTGTACTCGAAGCCCGTGATGTCGATGTCGTCGACGTCTTTCCCCTCTTTCCAGATTATGTGGCCGGCGTAGCGCTTCTTCTTGCCGGCTTGGAAGAACCGCCGGTAGAGCTTCTCGAACTCGATCTGGAAGCGGTGGTTCGCGGCGTCGAGCTCCCGCAGTGCGAACTCGTCGTAGGAGGCGTTGATGTGATCCTCCAACTCGAAGGACTGCTCGATCGCCTCCTCCTTGGAGATATCGCCGCCGAGTTCCAACATCACGGAGTCTGTGTCTCCGTAGATGACACGTTTGCCGAGTTCGTTCGCCGCCTCGGCGGTGTGTTCGATAACGTCTCTCCCGGTTGCAGTGACGGCAGCGCCCATCTCTTTGTCGTATAACCGGAACCGATCCCAGCCCAAGACGCCGTACAACGACTGTCCGACGAACTGGAACTTTCCGTTTCGCCCCGCCATCAGAGTGTGATTGTCCGCGACCGTCACGCAGTAGACGCCGTCGTCGGCAGTGCTGGTCCTACCGCTCCGGTGCATCCTGAAGGAATTCTTCGCGCCCTCGGTGCAGTAGATCCGCCACGACCCGCTATCACGGTTGTAGCTCGCGGTCTGCCCTAGGTGCGCGCAGAGGCGCAGGACGTCGTCCCGAAGGCGGTCAGAAGAGGTGGTGTACCGCCAAGAGTTCACCTGTCGGTCGCCGTCGCCCGCGACGAGGGCGTTCAGGAAGTTTCGCTTCTGTTCCTCGGCGGCGTCGAAGACGAAGTCGGGGATCCGTTTCTCGAAGCTGCTCTCGCCGCAGAGCCGTTCGAGGAGGTCGCCCAAGAGCTTCGACGTGAACTGGTAGGAGCGGTCGTCGACGTAATAATCGAAGTCCAGACGGTCGAGCAGCGATCCGATGCGGCCGTGGCTGTCTGTTCGGCCGCTCGTTGCTCCGCCGTCTGCGACCGCCTCGTCTCTCCCTTCATCGTCAGCGACCGCGTTCTGCGCGATCTGGACGGTCGTCGCGGAGCCGCGGAACTGTTCGCCGAACTGCTTGTCTTCGGACGTGTGAACGTTTCCTTCGGTGACGTACCACGCGAGGAATTCCAAGAAGTCGTCGCCGTCGTACGTTCGCGGGATCCACTTTCGCCCCGACTCGCGGTGGAGGTAGCTCGTTTCGCAGACCGATTCGATGTACTCGCGGTGCTCCTCGAACTCCTCGGCGGTGAATACGTACCCCATCTGGCCGAGATCTGCCTTCGGAACGCGCCGGGGCGTCCAGCCGAGTTCCGCCGTGAACGTGTGTCCGTGGACCGAGGGGCGCACCCACACTTCGTACTCGCCGTCGATCAGTTCCGTGAGGTCGACCTCGTCGATCCGTTCCCCGCCCTCGACAGACCAGTCGTGCGGGAGCTCGTAGTGGGAGTACTCGTCGAGATTCCCGGCCTCGACGAAGCGGTAGTCGTCCCACGCTGCCCCGTTTTTCGAGTTCTTCCGGACCAGCATTCGGTGATTCGGCGTCACGCGGAAGTCGGTTTTGCTGGTCTGAACGTCGATCAGGTCGCCCCGGTATTCGGGGTACTTATGCGTCTCCTCGACCGGCTTCACATCCATCCGCATCGTCTCCGGGTCTAGCGAGTAGACCTCGTCGCCGACTTCGAGGTCACGGATGTTGCGGACGCCGTCCGGCGTGAGCACGTCCGTGTCCGGCGTGAAGCAGTTCATAATAACCTTGACAGCTCCCTGCTGTCGGTCGTACTGCTCGTACACCGGCGTTCCCGGATCGTTCTCGTTCCGCAGCGACTTCTTCTCCTCGCGCTCGGTCAGCAGGTCGTCGATCATCTCGCGGATGATCCCGCTGGGTTCGCGCCGGAAGTGTGTCCCGTTGGGAGCGCGGAACGTCTCGCCACCGTAGTCGTCGGGGTCGACCTTCGTCTCCGGCGACGCGTTGATCGTCACCATGCACATCGGGTAGAGGGACTTCAGGTCTAGGACCGTGACGTTCTCCTTCACGCCGGTGATCGGGTCGAAGACCGCGCCGCCCTCGTAGTCCTCGGCGTCGGCCCGGCCCTTCGAGGGGAGCGCGAAGCGCCCGTGAGCCTCGTGGAGGATGTAGAGGTCGACGGTGTCGCCCGGCGTCGGCGCGTCCTCGATCTTACAGCCGACGAACGTCCGCACCTCGTCCCAGAAGGCGATGACGTCCTGTTTGCGGTCGATCTCGATACAGAGCTCGACGTCGCGGACGTTGTACTCCAGCAGGCGCTCGGGATCCTGCTCCCAGAGGTCGCCGATGTCGCCCGCGTAGCGCTCCTTTCCGACGTCTAATTCGAGTTCGCCGACGGCGTCGAGGCGGTAGGACTCCAGTTCGGAGAACTGCGTCCGCTTGTAGGCGTACAGCAGGTCGAAGACGACGCGGCCCTTCACGTTGGGACCGCCCCAGCCGCTGCGCCACACCTCGCCGATCCGAGAGAACCGCCCCGGGTCGAGGTCGTGCTCCGAGGTCGGATCGAGCACCTCCATCCGGTCGAGGAGGTACGGCATGTCGAAGTCCTCGAAGTTCCAGCCGGTCAAAAGATCCGCGTCGGTCTCCTCGATGTACGACACAAAGGCGTCTAGCATCTCGTCTTCGCGCGCGAAGGTGCGGACGTCGACCTCGGTGTCCTCCCGGAGCGTCTCGTAGTCCGCGAGGTTGTCCGGGGACTCGACGCCCTCGCCGGCGGCCGGGGCGTCGTAGAGCCACGCGACGTACTCGTCGCGGCGCGAGTCGTGACTCGTGAGGCAGACGATCGGCTCTTCTCCCTCCTCGGGGAAGCCCGAGCGGTCGTCGACCTCGATGTCGAAGGTGTTCACCCGGAGGTCGGCGTCGACGTCGACGGGTTCGATCTCGTCGTGGGGGATCTGGATCGGGGCGGGTCCGTCACCGTCGCCTCCCGCATTCCCCTCCCCGCCGTCGAGGCGGCGAGCGGGGACTCGAATACCGCTTTTGATGTCTTTGTCGATGAGCAGGCGGTTCGGAAAGAGGATGTCCGCCTCGTAGTGATCGAACTCGTCGCGGATCTGTCCGACGTCCCGCGGCGTCCGCGTGCAGATCTTCGTCAGCGGATCGCCGCGGATGCTCTGATACCCCTCCTCGGTGCGGGTGATGACGTCTCTGTCGAGTACGTCGTCGTCGAGCGTCTCCGTGGGGGCGTAGAAGTACGGCTCGAATCCGAGCACGCGGACGTGCTCGGGGCGCCCGTCGGCGGTTCGGCCGAAGACATGCAGGACGGGGTACTCCCGGCGACCGCTCCCCTCGATGGAGTAGTTCACCTGCGTCACCATCAGTTCGACCGTGCCGTCGGCGTCGGGGAACCGAACGTCCTCGGCGTCGACGACCTCCGAGACGTGCTGGCTGCCGTTTCCGGCGACCGCGACCGCCTCCGCGTCGGGCCGGGCGTCGTCGGTGGCGTCCGGACCACCGCCTCCCCAGTCGTCCGTGAGCCCTGCCTGTTTCATAGACACGCGTTCGTCGGTCCCGAGTAAAAGCTTCGGCATTGGTACCGGAACCGGACGCAAGACCTATAGTGTGGTACTTCATACCACAGGGTACGATGGTCGACCGTGCAGACTCCGAGCGGACGAATCGGTCGTCAGCCGCGCCGGCGCGGCTGGGCGAAGCGAACGGACTCGGCGACGTCGAGTCCTACGAGGTCGACGACGGAATCGTGTTCTACGACCCGCAGAATCCGCTCGCGTGGGTGGAAGCGTCGCGGCCGGTGACGCTCACAGAGCACTGCTGACGGCTCGCGATACCGTTTATCCGCGGACCGTGCATCGCGGAACGAACCCCTTTTGCGAACGCCGCCCGTCGACGCGAGCGTGCCGAGGGACGCAGCGGAGTGGCCGGACGAGCCCGACGAACCGGATCCCGAGCAGCGCTGGGGCGACCCCGAAGACGACCTCGTCTCGGTTCCCTCAGTCGACATCCCCGGGGAGGAGGGCGACGAGGAAAGCGCGGGCATCGAGGTCGACGGCGACCTCGCGAAGTTCTTCTGGGCGGCCGTGATCTACGCCAACGTCGCGCTCGCGGGGATCAGCATCGGCCTGTTGCTCGTCGCCTTCCGCGACCAGTGGGTCTGGGGCGGCGGAGCCGTCGCCGTCGGTCTCTTCGCGCTCTACCGGACGTACGACCTCTATCGGACGTACCGCGAGGATATCTCAGGGGACGAACCGGGCGAGGCCGGCGGCGGAACGGGCGAGGCCGGCGACGGAACGGGCGAGGCCGGCGACGGAACGGACGAGACCGGCGACGAACCGGGCAGGTCGTTCGACGAGGGGAACGACGCGGGCGAGCGCTCGTCGCCGTAGCGGCCGGGGCAGCGCAGCGCAATTTCTAAGCGCGTGTCGACCCACCCACCAGCTATGCAGACCGTCCGCGACGCGTCCGGCGACCGATATCTCCTCGTGAAGCGCTCTTCGGAGTCGAGCCGCGTGCGCGACCCCGAGACCGGCGAGGAGCGGTACCTCCCGAACGAGACGCTGACGTTCGACCGCGACGACGCGCCGCTCGCGGTCGCCGCCGGGGCCGTCCCCGAGCCTGTCCGCCGCGTGGTCACGGCCGCCCACGACGACCGATCGCTGGGGTTGCTCGTCGAACTCGCGGACCGGGGTCCGGTCTCGGTCGTCGAGCTACTCGACGCGTACGGCCTCTGTGAGTCCGATCTCCACGGCCTGCTCGCGGAGTTCCGCGCGGCCGGACTGCTCGCGGAGACGACCGTCCACGGCGAGCGGGGATACGACGCGACCGAGACGACGCGGCGAGCGGTGGCGTCGCTGCGGGCGACAGGCGTCGAAACGAGTACCGAAACAGAACGTCCCGAAGAAACCGACGCTTAGGCGAACGCGCGGCTGACGCTTCCGTCGTCGATCGCGTCGGCCCGGATCTTCTCGTAGGCCTCGAGGAAGTCGGCCATCGTGATCTCCGTGCGATCGTCGCGGATGGCGAACATTCCCGCCTCCGTACAGACCGCCTTGATGTCCGCGCCCGAGGCGTCGTCGGTGAGCTCAGCCAGGTGCTCGAAGTCGACGTCGTCGGCGACGTTCATGTCGCGGGTGTGGATCCGGAAGATGATCGCGCGCCCCTCCTGTCCGGGCTTGGGGACCTCGATGAGGCGGTCGAAGCGGCCGGGGCGGAGGATCGCCTCATCCAGCATGTCGAAGCGGTTCGTCGCCGCGATGATGCGGATGTCGCCGCGCTCGTCGAAGCCGTCCATCTCCGAGAGCAGCTGCATCATCGTCCGCTGGACCTCCGCGTCGCCGGAGGTCTTCGAGTCCGTCCGCTTGGAGGCGATGGCGTCGATCTCGTCGATGAAGAGGACGGCCGGCTCGTTCTCGCGGGCCACCTCGAAGAGGTCGCGGACGAGCTTTGCACCCTCGCCGATGAACTTGTGGACGAGCTCGGAGCCGGCCATCTTGATGAACGTCGCGTCGGTCTGGTTCGCGACGGCCTTCGCCAGCATCGTCTTCCCCGTCCCCGGCGGGCCGTACAGGAGCACGCCCGATGGCGGTTGGATGCCGACCCGCTCGAACATCTCCGGCGACTCGAGCGGCATCTCGACGGTCTCTCTGACCTCCTGCATCTGCTCTTCGAGACCGCCGATGTCCTGATAGGTCACGTCCGGGCTGTGATCGACCTGCATCACGCGGGCGCGGACGTCGGTCTCGTTGTCGAGGCGCTTGACGATCGAGAGCGAGTTGTTGACCGCGACGCGCGCGTCGGGCTCGAGCTCCTCGCGCATCGAGTCGGTCACCTCGGTGAGCGCCTCTTGGTTGTTTCCGTGCTGTTTGATCACGACGCCCTCGTCGGTGAGTTCCTGGACCGTCGCGACGAACAGCGGCGACTGTTTAAGCTTCTTGTTCTCGTGCGTCAGTCGCTCGAGCTTCTGCTGGTACTTGTTGTTCTCCGCGTTCGCGTCCAGCAGCCTGTCCCGCATCTCCTCGTTTTGGGACTCGAGAACGTCGAGGCGCTCTCTGAGTGCCTCGATCTTCTCCTGCTGCGACGTCGCCTCCTCGTCGTAGGGGAGTTCGACGTCGTCCACAGTGTCAGTCATCACCCTCCGTAGGGCGTGGCTTCATAAGAGACTTCGGGTAACTCGAGTAGCCGGCTTCGATGCTTCCGGCGAGAACCCCTGCCGGTGTGCTATCGTAGCGTTTGCAACTGATTGCACAGCCGACCGCGCGCCGTCGTGCGGTCGAGTGTGTACAGACTTGCAAACGCTACGATAGCGGTATCGACGGTCACCTCGCGGCCCGTCGGCCCAGCACGAATACCAGAAGCGCCAGCAACACGGGCGCCGTCATCGACTCGATCGTGACGAGAACCTCTCCCCCGATCCCGACGGTCGTGAGCGGCGACTCACCGGTCGAAAAGAGCAGCGCGCTGTGATGAAAACTCTTCCAGAGTAACAGTGGCGTTTCGGCGATTTTCCCATACGTTATCGCACCGGCGGATTCGGTCTGTAACCACCCGCCGGCCGGATACACAAGGGTGAACGCGACGATCGTTCCGAGAGCCCACGCCACGACCCGTGAAAACCCTTCGCCGTGTCGGAATACCGCATTTTGCACCACAGCGAACCAGTAGTCGAGGCGCGGAAACGACTCGTCTCTGCGGAGTTGCGCTCGACGCATATCCTGCCTTCGGGCGAAGAATGTCGCCTGCTTATCCGGGAGCGTGTTCGATCTCGCGATGTCTTCGAGGAGGTTGTACGTACCCATCGCCTTCGTCAACCGGTCGACGTTCTCCTCGCTGTCCGGTTCGTACTCGTAGGTCGACCGGGGGTCGTACACGCATCGATCGGTTCCGTGCCCGTCGAACACCGTCTCCGTGTTGATCCCGATATCTCCCACGCGAGAACCGTACAGCCGAGCCCCGCTCAGATCCGCGCCGAACAGGTCCGCGTTCGACAGCTTCGCTCGTTCTAAGTTTGCACCCGTCAGATCCGCATTTTCTATGTTGGCACGTTCGAGGTGCGCTTCGGAGAAATCAGCTCCTCGGGCGGTAATCTCCGGTACGTTCGCGTTCGTGAGGCTCGCGGCCCTGAACCGAGCGTCGGCGAGGTCGATGCCCTCGAAATCCGCACCATCGAGACGCGACCGCGAGAACGTGGGCGGCGTCTCGAACGTCGCCTTCGTGAAGATCGCCTTCCCGCGAAAGTGGACGTCTCTTAACACCGCGGCACCGCCGAAGCTCGCCGATTTGAAGTTCGCCGTCCCTCCGAATTCCGTAATCACCCCGCTCTCAGGCGTCTCGAAGCGGGCATCGCCGTCAAACGTCGCGTTCTCGAAACTGCTGTCGCTTTCGAATCTCGCCCCGCCGAAATTGACGTCGGCGTCGAACGACGACCTGTCGAACTCGGCGCTGCCGGCGAACTCCGCCTTCCGGAGCGTGGTTTCGCCCTCGAACACTGCCTTACTGAATCTCACATCGCCTTGGAACGTCGCCCGGAGATTCGTGCCGGCCCTGAACACGGCTCCGGTAAAGTCGACGTCGTCTGCGAATTCGGACCGGGAGAACGTCATCTTGCCTCCGAATTCCGTACACTCGTCGCCGCTGAACGGGCTTTGAAACGACACTTCGCCGCCGAACGCCGTCCCTTCGAAGAACCCGCCGGAATCGAACGTCGCGCGGTCGAAGTCGACGCTTCCGTCGAAGGCAGCGTTCCAGAAACTCACCGCACCGTCGAATCGCACCTTCGAGAAGTCGGCTTCGCGCGCGAACGTCGCGCCCTTGAATTTGCTGTCCGTCTCGAACGTTCCGCTCCGGAAGTTGACAGCGGAAAACGCGGCGTTTCTGAACGTCGCGTCCGCTTCGAACGTCGCCATCTCGAATGTCGAGTCGGCATCGAACACTGCCTCCTCGAACTCTGATTCACGCTCGAACGTGGCGAGCCTGAACGTCGATTCGGCGGCGAAACGAACCCCCTCGAAGGCCACACAGCGCTCGAACGTGGCGCTTCGGAACTCAGCCTCCCCTTCGAACGTCGTCGAGGAGAAGTCGGCTTCGTTCGCGAACGTCGCTCGGCCGAAGTCGGCTCGCCCCTCGAACCTCGCGCCAGCGAGGTCGATGCCTTCTTCAAACGTCACCCGTTTGAAGTCGGCGTCCGCGGCGAACACAGCACCTCGAAGATCGAGTGCTGCAGTCGCGGCACCGCTCCAATCGACAGGGCTCTGAAACCGAGCGCTTGCGAGCGTGATCCTCCCTTGCCCCAACGCGACGCCGGCGCTCTCGCTCAGTTCGAACGCACCGAACCGCGCCCCGACGAATTGGCGCGATCGCGCCACCGACGCCGTTGTACTGTCGGCAGTCCGGGAGACCGCCTCCAGAAACGCGTCGACGACCTCCGCGTCGTCTTTCTCCTCGACGGGGCGGTGAAACACACACAGGTCCGACTCCGCGCCCGACTCGTGCGGGCAGGTCCAGACGCCGTCTTGGGTCAGCAATTCGTCGTCGAGAGCGGATTCGTCGAGCGTGCCGTGCGCCTGCGTCGGGTCGTCCGGATCGTAAACGTACTCGCAGATAGCGGTCTCAGACATGTCGGTCCCGGATAGTGATCTCCCCTCTCCACGCTCGGATATTAAAAGGTCGGCACGCCGGACGACGATCCGGGGCGTCCCACTCGCCGCAGTGCGTCACACCGACTGGTCGGAACTGCTCAACAGACTCATCGACCGATCGCTGCAGCGGCGACCCGCCAGAGCACGCCCGGACGCAGCAGCGCACTCGGCGACTCCTCCAGCCGAAGCACGCGGACGAACCGCTCGGCGACGTAGCTGTCGGCGTGCGCGGCGTCGACGACCCACGACAGATAGCGGTTGCGGAGGTCGGTGCCGCGCGGTTTCTCACCGTCGGTCTGTGAGTACGCGAAGTCGGAGCCGACGGTCATCTGCCAGACGACGTCGAGCGTCTCGGACGCCAGCTCGAAGAACCGCGGGCCGAGGTCGCCCCGACCCCCCGCGAGCGCGTGGTGAAGTGCGAGCGCATCGAGCGCCGCCACCGACATCCCCTGCCCGTAGATAGGATTGAAGCTCGCGATCGCATCGCCCGTGACGAGCAGGCCGTCGGGGAACCGACCGAGGTCCTCGTAGTACCGCCGCTTGCTGGCAGGGAAGGGGTACTGGCGGACCTCGTCTGTCACCCACGACCGCTCCTCGAGGAGGTCCCGGATCTCGGGCGTCGGCAGCGACGCAGCGAAGGCCTTCAGCCCCTCGGAATCGCCCGGCGGATGGTCGCCGTGACGACCGAACACCGTCACGATCCACCGGTCGCCTTCGACTGGCACAGCGGTCCCGCCGCGGGTGACCGGCGGCGAGGGAACGATCAGATACCCCTGCGCTTCGGACGGCCGCCGCTCGACGGCCACCGTGCTGTAGGCGAGATCGACCCCGACCGTCTCGGTCTCCGGCGCCCGATAGCCGTGTCGTCGCAGCCAGTCGGGCGTTCGCGAGGTCCGCCCCGTCGCGTCGACGACGAGGTCGGCGTCGAGTGTCGTCTCCCCGGCGTCGGCTGCGATCTCGACGCCGGTGACTCTCACCCCGTCGCGGGAGTCCCCGGCGCCTCCGCCGTCGGCGACGTAGTCGGTGACGTGACACTCGCCGCGGAGCGTGATACGCTCGTGTCCGGCGACGCGCCGACGGGTGATCTGCTCGAAGAGCGGCCTGCTCGCGCAGTAGAAGGGGAGACGCTTCTCGGCGTCCGCGAGGAAGTCCCCCTGCTGATAGAGGTCGAGTTGGGTCGAGCCGTCGATCACGAGACCACCCGCCTCGCGGAGTTCGTCTCCGTACCCGGGAAACAGGTCCTCGAGTATCACTCGACCGGGCTCTAACAGCGCGTGGACGTGGTTCGCCTGCGGAACCCCGCGCCGCACGATCCGCTCGTCGGGGAGGGGATCGCGGTCGAGCACGGTTACCTCGGCGAACGTGTCGGCGAGGACCCGCCCGGCGAGGAGGCCGGCGATGCTCGCTCCCACGACGACGGCGTGTCCGTCGCTGGCGTCCACGCGACGCGCGTCGTGCGATGCCATCTTACCGAGCGTCATCGTCTGCTGACTCTCCGGGTCGATCCTGCCGGTGAAACGACTTAGGTGTGTAGGACTCCCCGATGAAATTCTTGATAGTAATATTTCTATACAGTAAATATTATCAGTCTACATCACACAGAGGGAGATACGAATGAGCACCACCGAGGCACTCGCCCCCGAAGAGGAGACGATCGACCGCTGGGACCCGGTGCGCGAGATGCCGCCGAGTGCGAAGCTGGTCGCGAAGGTACTCGACTACAACGATACCCTGACGCAGAGCCAGCTGGCCGAGGAGACGCTGCTCCCGCCGCGAACGGTCCGATACGCGGTCTCTCGGCTCGAAGACGCCGGCGTCGTCGACTCGCGTTTTTCGTTCACCGACGCTCGCAAGCGGCTGTACACGCTGACTCTCTGATCGGGTCCGCGGGCCGGGGATTCAAGTGCGATAACAGATCCACAATCCCCGTGTCACACCACTCGTCTCTCCCCCGGGAACGGACAGATTCGCGGTCGGCCCCGTCGCCGCCGACCTCCCCATCACGGTCAACACTCCCGCCACCAGCGTCGGCGCCGCCGACCTCCCCGCCGCCATCGGTATCGCCGTCCCCAGAGTCGGTCCGCCGCTCGCTCCGCGCGCTCGCCGATGGCACCGGGACGGAGGGCGATTGTCCCGAGAGCGAATCGACCGCCTGCGAAGCCGAGCGGACTGTCCGTGAGGCCGACCGCGCCGTCTCGTGCGCGCGGGAAGCCGCGGCCTTCCTCGGCGACGGGCGTCTCCCGGCTCTGGAGTCGGCGGTCGAGAGCGCCGCCCGCTGCGACGCGGCCGCGCTCGAGCGGCGCGGTCGGCGCGCGCTGGCGACGCTCCGACGCCTCGATACCGCGTTGTCCGGTGCGGCCGGCGAGGACACGTGTCGAGTGGATATCGCGGGGGACGCGGATATCGCAGAAGACGTGGGGTCCACAGAGGCTACGGAGGACGCGGAGGCTACGGAGGACGCGGACGACACCCGGTCGATGACTGACGAGGCGGACCGCCAGACCACTTCCGCCCCGCTCGCGGAACGGTTTTAGGACCGAGGGATGAAGAGGCGGACAGATGACACGGGTGATCCACACCGGCGACACCCACCTCGGGTATCGGCAGTATCACTCGCCGACGCGTCGCGCGGATTTCCTCGACGCGTTCGAGCGGGTGATCGAAGACGCCGTCGCCGACGACGTCGACGCCGTGATCCACGCGGGGGACCTGTTTCACGACCGCCGGCCCGAACTCCCGGATCTCCTCGGGACGATTCGAGTGCTCCGACGGCTTCGCGATGCCGACATCCCGTTTCTCGCGGTCGTGGGCAACCACGAGTCGACGCGCGGCGGCCAGTGGCTCGACCTCTTCGAGGACCTCGGCCTCGGCGAGCGACTCGGGTTCGAGCCGCGAGTCGTCGGTGAGACGGCGTTCTACGGCCTCGATCACGTCCCGCGGTCCCGCCGGGACGACCTCGAATACGACTTCGAGCCGCACGACTGCGAGCACGCCGCGCTCGTGAGCCACGGGCTGTTCACGCCGTTCGCGCACGCCGACTGGGAGACGGAGACGGTGCTCGAGAGCTCGAACGTCGACTTCGACGCGGTCCTCTTGGGGGACAACCACGCGCCCGGGATCGAGACGGTGAACGACACGTGGGTCACCTACTGCGGGTCGACCGAGCGGGCCAGCGCCGCCGAGGAGGACGCGCGCGGGTACAACCTCGTGACGTTCGGCGCGAGCGGCGAATCCGGCGCGGCGGTGGACATCCGCCGGCGGACCCTCGCGACCCGCCCGTTCGAGTTCGTCTCGGTGGAGTTGGCCGCGGGCGAGGGACCGGAGCGCGTCCGCGAGCAGATCCGCCAGCGCGAGGTCGCGGACGCGGTGGTCGTCGTCGAGGTGACTGGCGAGGGCGAGCCGGTGACGCCCGCTGCCATCGAGGAGTACCTCACCGAGCGCGGCGCGCTCGTCGCGCGCGTCACCGACCGCCGCGAGCGCGAGGTCGACGCGGAGATCGACGTCTCATTCGCCGACCCCGACGACGCGGTCGAGGCGCGGGTCCGAGAGCTCGGGCTCTCCTCGGCCGCGCTCGACGTCGACGAGACGATCCGCGCGAGCAAGGTCTCCGAGTCGAACGTCCGCGAGACCGTCAACGCTCGCGTCTCCGAACTCGTCGACGGGGACTCGGACGCGTTCGAGCCGGCGCCCGACGTCGGTGGGGCGCGTGACGCCGACGGCGACACCGGCTCGGAGTCCGGAGCCGACACCGATGTCGAGTCCGAGGACGGGGGCGACGCTGAATCCGGGGACGACGCCGACGCCGAATCCGAGGATGGGGACGGCGGCGACGGCGTACCCGGCGCCGGTGCTGTCGAGGACGCGGGAAACAGCGCGGGCGACGGCGATACCGACGCGAGCGACGCCGGCGCGGAGCGCGGCTCGGACGGGACGGCGGAGACGGACGCGAGCGACACGCAGGTCACGATGGGGGACTTCTGAATGCGGTTCGAGCGCATCGGACTCCGCAACTTCAAGCCGTACGCCGACGCGGAGCTCGACCTCCGGGACGGCGTGACGGTCATCCACGGGCTGAACGGCAGCGGCAAGTCGTCACTGCTCGAAGCGTGCTTCTTCGCGCTCTACGGGGCTCGCGCCCTCGACGAGACGCTCGACGACGTCGTGACGACCGGCGAGGACGAGGCGGAGGTGACGCTCGAGTTCGTCCACGAGGGCGAGGCTTTCCGCATCGAACGTCGGTTGCGCCGGTCGGGCGAGCGGATGCAGACGGCCAGTTGCACGCTGGAGGGTCCCGACGTCGCGGTCGACGGCGCCACCGACGTCCGGGCGTTCGTCGCCGACCTCCTCCGGATGGACGCGGAGGCGTTCGTCAACTGCGCGTACGTCCGGCAGGGCGAAGTGAACAAGCTGATCAACGCCACGCCGACGGAGCGACAGGACACCATCGACGACCTCCTCCAACTCGGCAAACTGGAGGAGTACCGCGATCGCGCCGGGCAGGCGCGACTCGGCGTCGAGGACGTCCTCTCCGAACGGCGCGGGGCCCTCTCGAAGCTCGACTCACAGATCGAGGCCAAGGAGGACGCGGACCTTCACGAGCGGCTGAACGGGTTGGAAACAGAACTCGCGTCGGTCGACTCAGAGATCGAACGCTTCGAGGGGAACCAATCGCGAGCCGAGGACACACTGGAGGACGCAGCGGAGATCCTCGCGTCGTACGAGGAGACCCGAGAGACGCTCGAGGACCTCGACGCCGACATCGAAACGTTGCGCGAGACGATCAGCGCCGACGAATCGACGCGGGCGGAACTGCGAGACGAGATCGTCGACGCGCGCGAGCGGATCGACGCGCTCGAAGGCGACCTCGCGGCGGCGCTCGCGGAGACCGACCTCGACGCGGCCGGCGTCGATGGCGTCGACGAGGCCGCGATCGACGATCGCCGGGAGACGCTCGATGACGAGGAGGCGACGGTCCGCGAGGACCTGCAGGACGCGCGCCGTCGCGCGACGATGCTGTCGAACCAGGCCGAGAAGCTGCGAGAGCGAGCCGAGGAGTTCGAATCGCGCGCCGCGGAGAAACGCGACCGCGCCGCCGAGGCGGAATCGTCG
Source organism: Halobellus sp. GM3 (assembly GCF_052545375.1). NCBI lineage: Archaea > Methanobacteriati > Methanobacteriota > Halobacteria > Halobacteriales > Haloferacaceae > Halobellus > Halobellus sp. GM3. The sequence continues at coordinate 46,485 of NZ_JBQWLT010000004.1, forward strand.
GCGGAGTCGGCCGAGGAGCGGGTCGAAGAGCGGACGGCCGAACGCGAGGAGGTCGACAGCGAGCGCCAAACGCTCCGCGATCGGTTCGCGGATTCGCCGGTCGAGGTCGGCGAGGCGGAGGCACATCGCGAGTCGGTGCAGGCCGACCGGCAGGCGGTCAGAGACGACCTCGCCGACGCGCGAGCGGAGCTGTCGTCCGTTCGGGAGCGCCTCGAGGAGGCCAGAACGCTCCGCGACGAGGGGAAGTGCCCCGAGTGCGGACAGCCGGTCGAGGGGTCGCCGCACGTCGACGCCATCGGCGAGTACGAATCAGAGATCGAATCGCTCGAACGCGACGTCGACGCGCTGTGCGAGCGCCGCGACGAACTGGAGGCGTCCCTCGAGACGGCCGAGTCGCTCGCGGCGGCGGAGACCCGGCTCGAAGCGCTTCGCGAGAAGCGCTCGCTGATCGACGACCGCATCGAGGACGCCCGGGAGACGGCGCGGGAACGGAGATCGGAGGCCGAATCGCTCCGTGAGGGGGCCGCTGAACTCGACGAACAGGCGACAGAAAAACGCGACGCGGCCGAGGCGCAGCGCGAGGCGGCCGACGAGGCGGACTCGCGCGTCGAGTCGCTGGAGGCGGAGCTCTCTGATATCGATTCCGCGCGCGAGAGGCTCGAGCGGGTCGAGGAGCTCCGGGCGGAGATCGACGATGAGGCGGGCCGGATCGACCGCTTCAGAGAGCGACGCGAGGACCTCGCGGACCGAAACGACGAGCGACGTGAGTTCCTCGCGGAGAAGCGCGAGCGCCGGTCCGATCTCGCGGAGTCGATCGACGAGTCGCGGATCGAGGACGCGAAGGACGACAAGGCCGACGCCGAGGAGTACCTCGAAGACGTCGCGGTGAAACTGCAGGAACTCCGCGAGCGGCGCGACGAACTCCAGAGCGGTATCGGGAGCGTCGAGGGCGAGCTCTCGCAGTTGGAGGACCTGCGCGCGGACCGCGAACGGCTCGCCGAGCGCGTCGGCGACTTGGAGTCGCTGCACGAGGAGATCTCGACGCTCGAATCGACCTACGGCGACCTGCGCGCGGAGCTTCGCCAGCGGAACGTCGAGACGCTCGAACGGATGCTTAACGAGACGTTCGAGCTGGTCTACGGCAACGACGCCTACTCGCGGATCCGCCTCGACGGCGAGTACGAACTGACGGTGTTCCAGAAGGACGGGACCGCACTGGAACCGGAGCAGCTCTCCGGCGGCGAGCGGGCGCTCTTCAACCTCTCGCTGCGGTGTGCGATCTATCGACTCCTGGCGGAGGGGATCGAGGGCTCGGCGCCGATGCCGCCGCTCATCCTCGACGAGCCGACGGTGTTTCTGGACTCCGGACACGTCTCGCGGTTGGTCGACCTCGTCGAGGAGATGCGGAGCCTCGGGGTGAACCAGATCCTGATCGTCAGTCACGACGACGAGCTCGTCGCGGCCGCCGACGACCTCGTGACCGTCGAGAAGGACCCGACGACCAACCGCTCGTCGGTCGAGCGCGCCGACGACGCGTCACTCGCGGCTATGGAGGCAGCGGACGACTGACGCTGATCGTTCTCGACTCTCACCGGTGATCGCCGCCAACGGGGTCGGCGACCGCCTGGACAAGCCGAGAATAACCAGTATGCGGTGGCCGGGCGGGCTGGGCGAGCGATCGAAGCCGAACCACTCAACACCGACCGCGACGACGGCCGGGTATGGGCACGCCGCGTTCCGATCGCGAGACACAGGTCGCGGAGGTTCTCGACCGTCTCTACGAGGAGTATCCGGACTCGACGATATCGCTGCGCTACTCGAACCGGCTGGAGCTGCTCGTCGCCGTCGTCCTCTCGGCGCAGTGCACCGACGAGCGGGTGAATCAGGTGACGTCGGACCTCTTCGAGAAGTACCGGAGCGCCGAGGACTACGCCGCGGCCGACGAGGAGGAGCTCGCAGACGACATCTACGGCATCACGTTCCACAACAACAAGGCGGGCTATCTGCAGTCGATCGGCGAGACGCTGCTGGCCGAGCACGGCGGCGAGGTCCCCGACACGATGGCCGAGCTCACGGCGCTCTCCGGCGTCGGTCGCAAGACCGCGAACGTTGTCCTCCAGCACGGTCACGACGTCGTCGAGGGCATCGTCGTCGACACGCACGTCCAGCGGATCTCGCGCCGACTGGGGATCACCGCGGAGGAGACGCCGACGAAGATCGAGCGGGCACTGATGGAGGTGGTCCCCGAGTCCGACTGGCAGCAGTTCACGCACCTGCTCATCAGTCACGGGCGCGCGGTCTGTACCGCCCGGAATCCCGACTGTGGTGACTGCGTGCTCGAAGACGTCTGTCCGTCCTCGAAACTCGACGGCGACGTCGACCTCGCGTCCGGCGAGGCGTGGGAGTGAGACGGGAGCGGACAGTCAGATCCGGCGCGGACTCGCTGATCACCCCAGTACGTACTGCCCGAGGTACTGATACAGTCCGAGGAGCCACGCGAGAAACCAGAAGATGACGTAGCCGAAGACGCCGGCGCGGAGTCGCCCGCGCCAGGCGCTCATATTCGGGTGGAGATCGTTCAGGTCGACGTCTTGGGCCGGATCGTCGTAGAGGTTGGCGTCCCGTTTCACCTGTAAGATCCGGACGATTCCGGTCAACGCGAGCCCCAATAGCGCGTACGCCTGCAGCCCCAAGATCGCGTGGAGGACGATCACGCCGCCGAGCTGATCGAGGAGTCGGGGGAGCATCCACGCGAGGACGGGGATCGTGTTGAGAACGAGCCCCGGGACGATGAACGCGAGGTGATACACGAGGACGTCCCAGGTGACGACGTCGGCGTCGATCATTATCCACGCGCCGTAAAGGTAGAACGGGAGGCTCGCAGAGACCATCAGCGCGGCGGCCGTCGCGATGGCCGAATCAGATACCATCGGTCGGGGTAGGGATCCCTCTCGGGTAAAGTGCCCGGCTTCCCGTCGATCGAAGAGGTCACTCGACGTTTCGGCGGGGTCCGCGTTGGCGCGCGCTCCCCCGAGAGGCCACGAGACGGAGTCGGTCGACCGGGAGAACCGTTACCCTAAGGAGCGTGCCGCCCCAAAGGTCGGGAAATGACGGAGTCCTCCGAGGAGTCGTACGCCGCGGACCGCCGCGCGGGCTCGTCTGGCCCCGAGGGGCGCGGGGAAGCCCCCGAAAGCGGTTCCGACGACGCCCCCGACGACGTCGACGCGCTCAGAGAGCGGGTCGAAGAGACCTACGACTTCGAGAACTTCGGCCCCGAGGACATGGCCGAGATGAGTCTCGAAGAGTGGGAGGCCGCCTTCGACCCCGAGACGTGGATCGTCGGGGAGGAGCTCCTCGACCGCGTCGAACAGGAGCTGAACGCCCGCGTCGCGATCCGCGAGATATTCGCGATAATCGAGCGCGTCGACGACGGCGAAGACCGCGTCGTCGCCTACTCCGACGAGGGCTATGCGGTCATCTACGCCGACGGGAGCGTCGAGGGCGAGGGAACCGTCCTCCGCGACGTCAAACCGACGGTCGCGCTCTGCTCGATGGAGCAGTACGATCTGATGGAAGCCCCCGAAGACGCCTCGCTGCCGGAGCCGGACGAGGTCGTCGAGGGGAGCGGCCAACTCGGCAACCTGATGCTGCAGGTCGTCGCCGCCGCACAGATTCTCGTGGGAGTCGGGCTCGTGGTCGCGTGGATTGCGCTCCCGTCGCTATCGACGATCGTCGCGCCGATCGCCGCGCTCGGATTCCTCTTGATCGGCTTCTTCCTCTTCGTCGTCGTGGCGAACGCGCGCCTCTCCGATCGCTTTCGAGCCGAGGAGTTCCGCAACCGGCTCCGCGCGCTCGACGTCGCCGGCGACGACCGCCCGGACGTGCTCTCGGATCAGGGCATCCACGGGGATACCGACGCCGCCGCTGACGCCGCCGCTGACGCCGCCGCTGACGCCGACACTGACGCCGCCGCTGACGCCGGTGGGAACACAGGCGAAAATCCCGCTGAGCGGGGGCAATAGGCCGCAACGGCAACGACGGCTGTGAGGGGTGAGTCGGTGGGTTTAAGCGCGTTCCATCCTCACATCGACGTGTATGAAGAGGCGGGACTTTCTGCGAGCAGCGAGCGTCCCTGCTGCCGCCGCGACGGCCTCTGCCACCGCCGGGCTCGGCACCGCCCAGGAGACGGAGACCTCGGGCGGCACAGCCACCGGCACGGCAACCGGAACGGGCACGGGCACGGGCACGGGGACCGGGAGCGACGGCGGCGGGGGTGGAGGCGGCGAGACGGTCGAGGTCGTCGTCGGCCCCGGCGGCTCTCTGGTGTACGAACCGGGTACCGAGGAGGCGCTGCAGATCGCTCCCGGAACGACCGTGGAGTTCGTCTGGGACTCCGACAACCACAACATCGTCGTCGAGAACCAACCCGAAGGGGCGAACTGGGAGGGACACGAGCCGATCGAGAACACCGGCTTCACCTACAGTCACACCTTCGAGACCCTCGGCACCTACGACTACTACTGTGACCCCCACCGGAGCGCCGGGATGGAGGCCACCATCGAGGTCGTCGAGAACCCCGAACCCGCCGGCGGCGGAGGCGGCGGCGAGAAGGAACTGCACGACCTCGGCGTTCCGATCCACGCACACTGGGTCGGCGCCGCCACCATCCTCGGGATCCTCGTGACGGTCATTTTCACGTTCTACATCCTGAAGTACGGTGAATCGCCCCACACGGGGACCGGGAGGAACGACTGATGTCATCGAGTGGCAGCACCTACGGCGACATCCATCGGTACGAACCGGCGCGCGAGAGCACGGCGGCGGCGATCGCCATCGTCCTGCTCACGATCATCGAGGTCGTGTTCGTGTTCCTGTTCACGTACGGGCTCCTCTCGGGATGGGGCCTCTCCGACACGGGGAACATGTACCTCGGGGCGGTGTTGGCCGTCATCTTCGTCGATCTGGCCTTCATCCTCGCGCTGTACCGCAAAGAGTTCCTGCCGGACGTCGTGATCGTCAAGAAGCGACGTCGGAAGTGGGAAGATCTCTACGTCCGCGAGGAAGACGTCGACGGCGTGCCGTTCGCTGACGGCGCGTGGGACCACGTCAAACACGCGATCTACCCGTACTACAAGCGATAACAATGAGCCTCGAAAAGAAAGACGAGTACGACCACGAAGGCTGGATGAAAGAAAAGGAGTTGACTCCCGTGGAGTCGACGTTCCTCACGACGCTCATCTGGCTGGACAAGCGGCTCCGCATCGTCGACTACCTGGAGCTTATGGAGACCCTCTACTACCGGGTCAACCTCCAGATGCCGAAGAGTCACACCGAACAGTACAACCTCGACAACAAGTTCTGGTACTGGTACCCGCTGTACACGCTGGGGCTGTTCTCGACGCTCGCGTACGTCGTCGCGGCGATATCCGGGGCGCTGTTAGGCTTCTACTACGCCCCGTCGAACGCCGCCGCGGCCGAAGCCACCGTCGCCTACGACAGCATCGCGTTCATTATGCGGGACCTCCAGTTCGGCTTTATGCTCCGCTCGATCCATCGGTGGTCGGCGCAGGTGATGGTCGCCGCGGTGTTCCTCCACATGCTCCGCGTGTACTTCACCGGCGCGTACAAGGAGCCGCGCGAGTTGAACTGGCTCCTCGGGATCGTGCTGATCAGCCTGACGATGGTCTTCGGGTACACAGGCTACCTGCTCCCCTGGGACCAGCTCGCCTTCTGGGCGGGACAGATCGGCGTCGAGATGGCGCTCTCGGTCCCGCTCGCCGGCGAGTGGGCCGCACAGCTGCTGTTCGGCGGCTTCTCGCTGAGTCAGGCGACGCTACAGCGGATGTACATACTCCACGTGTTCCTGCTCCCGTTCGTGGTGACGGCGCTCATCGCCATCCACATCGGCATCGTCTGGGTGCAGGGCATCGCGGAACCCCACTAGATCTATGACCGACGAAGACACCCCCACCGACGACGTTCGCACCGACGGCAGCGGTATCGTCGCTCCGGACGACGAGACGCCCACGTGGCGCGAGCGCAAAGAACGCACGCAGGGCCTCTCCCGGCTCACGTACGAGTACTTCGAGCGCGCCCGCCGCGAAGACCAAGACCTCAGACAGGAGTCTGACTACGTCGAACGCGACGTGCTCGCGTTCCCGACGTGGCCCCACGAGATCATCCGAAACCTCGCGATCGCGAGCTTCTTCGTGGGGATGCTGCTGTTCCTGTCCGCGACGCTCCCGCCGCACATCGGCGACCCGGCGAACCCCTCGAGCACGCCCGCGATCATCCTGCCGGACTGGTATCTCTACTGGTCGTTCGGCCTGCTCAAGCTCGGTCCGCTCAACCCCGAACTGTCGATCCTCGGCGGCCAGAAGCTGATGGCCGACCGGACCTACGGCGTGGTCGCGAACCTCGTCGTCGTCGGGATCATCGCCATCGTGCCGTTCCTCAACAAGGGGAGCGCGCGCCGCCCCGTCGAGCAGCCCTTCTGGGCGGCCGTCGGCGTCGGCGGCGTCATCTTCGCGCTCACGATCAGCGTCTACTCCGCGAAGAACCTGCTGCCGATGAACGTCCACCTCGCCTTCGACCTGACGTTCCTCCTGCCCATCGTGGCCGGGTTCATCACGTGGGCGGTGCTGAAGACGATGCGCGAGGGGTATATGTACGACCTCAACCGGCGGTACTACCGGCTTCGGCCGCCGAAATAATCCGCCGCAGATACGCTCTTCAGGCTCACAGATCCCCACGCGACCCCACTTCCGACAATGACAGACAGGAACGCCACGAGTGGGGACGTCGCCGACGAGGGCGCGGATCCGTCGCGCTCGGACGAGACTGTCCCGTTGGCAGACGGGGACGAGTCGAGATCAACCGAATCGACGTCGTCAGGCGACCTCGACCGGCCGGCGTCCACGGATCGGGGCCCGAAGAGGGAACGGGGGCGCGACGTCGTCGTCCCGATGCCGCTGTATAAGGTCGTCACCGTCTTTTCGACGCTCATCGCAGTGATCAGCGTCGTGTTCGGCTTTATGCTGCTCGATGCGGCGACGTTGAACGTGAGTTTCCTCGGTAACGCCGTCCGCGGCGTGTTCGCGCTCGTCGGTCTCGACATCGCCGATGGTCTGTTGAGTACGCTCTTCGCCGCGCTCGGACTCGCGAGTATCGCGCTCGGCGCCGGCGTCTACGTCATCGGGACTCGGTTTCGCGCACCCGGAATGGGAAACTCTCAAGAGGACTCCGGCGAAGGTTCGAACAACAATGGCTGACGAGTTCATCAAAGGACTGGGCATCTTCACCGGCGCGGGGCTCGCGTGGATGGTGCTCGCCGGGTGGTACCGGACGCCGAGCTTCGAGAGCGAACAGCAGCTCGTCGCGCCCGTAGAGCTGGCCGACTCCGCGACGATGTTCGACACGCTCGGGGTGCTCCTGATGGATATGTTCTTCTGGTTCGCGATCATCGGCGCGCTGACGTTCTGGGTGCTCATCCCGGTCGCCCGGCAGGCCAGCGAGGCCATCGAAGAGCGCGCACAATAACACCCCGTCCGGAGCCGTTCGCCGCCGCTCCGGCCGCACTCGATCCGATCCGACTCCCGATGTCTCGCTTTCGACCGATCCGACGCATCGTCGCGACGCGTCGGATTGGAAAAACTCTAATGAGTCCTGCACCCAACGTGGAGTATGCAACCGCTACAGTTCCTCGTTCCGCTCGACGCGCTGGAGGCCCTCGCGCCGGTCCTCCCGTTCGCTATCTTCGCGCTGGCGCTCGGGAACCTCGTGACGCGACTGCTTCAGCACAGCCGCCATCGCAGTCAGGCCGACCCCGGTGACGACGACGAGGCGCTGCGCCGGTGGCTCCCGCACACGGCGACGACGCTCGGACTGGTGCTCGCCTCGTTCCTCTTCATGATCGTCGAACCGCACGGCGGAATGGTGATGTCCGTGCTCGCGCTCACCGTGTTCATCTCGGACTTCTTCGAGTTCGAGTCCCGGCGCGTGGAGGCGCGCTCGAAGAGCAAAGCGCTCGAGCGACCGACCGCGGCGATCGGCGCGTCGGTCTTCGCACTGCTGTATGCGGGCTATCAGAGCCTGTTCTTCCTCATCGAACCGCTCTGGAACTCGGTCATCTAACGGCCCACGACCGCGAGTTCTGCCCCGCGGCCCCACTCCTCGCGAGCGTCTCGGCACTGACAGGCCGCGGCTCGTCCGCAGTCTCAAATTCGCTTACCACTCGCCGATCGTCTGCGGGCGGACGACCGGCGCTTCGCGACCGACTCGCACGTCGACGCGTGCGTCCGGCGGCACCTGACGGACGACGTCGTCGTCGAGCAGCAGCGACACCGCCGCCTCGTCGCGTTCGACCGAGAGAGAGACCGGGAGATGATGCACCCACGGGCTCACGTGCATCGCGTACGGTGAGATCGGAACCGTGACGACTCCCGTCTCGGCGCCGAGAAGCGGCCCGCCGGCCGCGCGAGCGTATCCGGTACTCCCGATCGGCGTCGCCGTCACGACGCCGTCCGCCCGGACGGTTTCGCGCCACCCGTCCCGCGACTCGACGCTGTACTCCGAGATGCGGGCCGGCTCCGTCGTCAGCAGCGTCACGTCGGCGACCGCCGACCCCGCGGCGTCGCCGCCGACGGCGACGTCCAAAATGGGATGTGAGGCCGTCTCGAAGGTTCCGCTCGCGAACGCGTCGACCGCCCGATCGACCGCCGGCGCTGGGATATCGTAGCGCCCGGCGCCCGTATCGATCGGGAAGACGGGGGGAAGCGATCCTCCCGTCCACGCGGTCAGCGACAGCAGTCCGGCCTCGCCGACGGCGAAGAGTGCGTCAGCGTCGCCGGCGTCGGTCGGAAACGGCGTTTCGTCGGATCGGGACTCTCCGCTCGCGTCGGGCTGGTGGCGCGGGGTGCCTGCGACGCGCTCGACCGCCGCGCCGTCGACCGCAGACAGCGCGTCGACGACGGCGCTCTCGATCGAACTCCCGTCGCCAGCGACGACGACGGAACCGATCACGGTCCCGCCTCCGCCCAGTCGGTTCCGGTCGCGTCGTCGGCGTCGCCCGCGCGGGGTCGGTGGGTCGCGACCGTGCGCGCGCGCCGGAGGCCCTGAAGGCGCATACCGACCGGTAGACCGCTGGGGAAAAAGACCCAGCGGTTCCCGTTCCGCGAGCCCCCGGCGACTCAGGCGTCATCGAGTGCAGCGCGCACGGTGTCGACGAATTGATCGGGATACTCCACGTGCGGCAGAAGCTTCGAATCGTCGAAGACGACCAGCCGACAGTCGGCGCGCTCGGCGAGCTCGCGACCGCGCGCGAGCGGCGTGATGTCGGCCTCACGTCCCCAGATCAGCGTCACCGGCGCGTCGATCGCCGGGAGCGTCTCCTCGAGGTCGCGATCGGCGTTGAGATACCCGCTGACGAACGACGCGGGCGCATAGCGCGCGTTCGGCTGGTGGGCCGTCTGCCACTCGTAGTCCATCCACTCCTCGCTCACGCGGTCGAGGTCGTAGTACCCGTGGTCGGCGTTGAAATACCTGATCGACGGCTTCGAGGCGATGAGATTATACAGCGCCTCGCCGACGACCGGCGCGCGAAGCAGCTCCCGCGCGAGGAGGTTCCGATCGGGGCCCCCGCGGTCGGTCGGACAGACAAGCACGACCCCCGCGAGGTCGAGATTCGGGGCGACATCGGCGAGGTAGGCCGCCGTCAGCGAGGACGCGACGACCGACGGTTCCTCGGGGACCACAGTGAGGAAGTCCCGGACGAACTCCGCATACAGCGTTCCGGAGTACCGAAGCGGCGGCCGATCGGACGTGCCGAACCCCGGCAGATCCGGCGCGAGCACGTGGTAGTCGGCGGCGAGCTTCTCGAACACCTCGCGGAACTCGCCGTTGGAGGCGGCCGCGTTGACACCGTGGAGGAGTACGAGGTCCGGGTCGTCTGGGTCGCCCGCCTCGGCGTACCGGACGTCGATCCCGCGCCACTCGAACGTCCGCTGTTCCCCGCCGAGTGCGGGCTCGAGAGGGTCGCGGTGACGTTCGAGCGCGGCGTTCGCGAGGGCGACGGCGCCGGTGCCCGCGGCGATTCCAAGGGCGGCGGCAACACTGCGTCTCATACGCGATCGTACGGTAGCAGCGGCCTTCAGGCTACTGGGAAGTCGCTCGGGCGGCACGTGGGCGGCGAACGATCGTCGCGCCCCGCTATCGTTCCTCACCGGGGGGCTCTTCGAGACACTCCCGCAGCGGATCGATGATCGAGGCCGCGACGGCGTACGGATCCGTCTCCCGGTCCAGAACGGCTCGGGCGAGCGCGTCCGCGCCGCCCCGTCGCTGGATCTCGGCGTCCAAGAGTTCGGCGGCGTCGCTCCGGACGAGCTGTCGGATCTCGTCCGCGTACCGCCGCAGCGCCTGCTGCTCGCGTCGCCCCGACTGGTCGAGGTAGTCCGCGTGCGCGTCGAAGGCCGCGAGGAGGTCGTCGACACCGGCTCCCGTGGTCGCGATGGTCTCGACGACCGGCGGCACCCAACCGGGATCGCCGGCGCGTTCTCCGCCCGAGTCGCCCGCCGCCGATTTCGGGGAGTCGCCTGCTTCCGATCTCGGGGGATCGCCCCCCGATGCCGAGGCGAACGCGCCGGTCTCGGGGGGCGTGACATCACCGGTGTCCCGCCCGCGGACCATCTCTTCGAGCTCCGCGACGGTCCGCGATGCGCCGTCCATATCGGCCTTGTTGACGACGAAGACGTCGCCGATCTCGAGAATACCCGCCTTCAGCATCTGGATGTCGTCGCCGCTGCCGGGCTGGACGACGACCGCGACGGTGTCGGCGGCGCGGACGACGTCCACCTCGCTCTGTCCGGCGCCGACCGTCTCGACGACGACGACGTCCTTCCCGAACGCGTCGAGTGCCGTCACGGCGTCCGTCGTCGCACCGGCGAGACCGCCGAGTTGCCCGCGCGCGCTCATCGAGCGGAAGAAGACGTCCATGTCCCCGACGGTCGAGGCCATCCGGATCCGATCGCCGAGCACGGAGCCGCCGGAGTACGGCGACGCGGGGTCGACGGCGACGACGCCGACGGTGTCGCCGCGGTCGCGGTACGCCTCCGCCAGCTTGTCGACGAGCGTCGACTTCCCCGCGCCGGGGCTGCCGGTGACCCCGACGATATCCGTTCCGCCCGTGTGGGGATACAGACGCGAGACGAGGTCGCGGTGGCCCGGCGCGCGGTTCTCGATCCGGGTGATGACCCTCGCCAGCGCGCGGTGGTCCCCGTCGAGCAGCGCGTCGACGAGACGCTCGTTCCGCGCCGCCCTCTCCGCGTCGGCTCGGCCCGTCGCTGCGTCGCCGGTTTCGCCAGCCTCGCCGGTCACGGCGTCTCGTTGCCCCGCCGCGGTGTCGTCCCGGTCAGCCCCCGGACCGCTTCGGTCCCCGTCCATCAGTCGCGCCGGGGGGCGTTCTCGCGGACGAACTCGACGGTCTCTTCCATCGGCGTTCCGGGACCGAAAATCGCCGCGACGCCCATCTCGCGGAGCCCGGCGCGGTCGCCCTCGGGAATGATCCCGCCGACGATGAACAGCGTGTCCTCGAAGGCGTCGTACGCCTGCAGCCCGTCGACGATCTTCGGGACGAGCGTGTTGTGCGCACCCGAGAGGATCGAGATCCCGAGGACGTCGACGTCCTCCTGGACCGCCGCCTGCACGATCTCGTCGGGCGAGCGGTGGAGACCGGAGTAGACCACCTCGAAGCCGGCGTCGCGGAAGGCGCGGGCGATGACGTGGGCCCCCCGGTCGTGGCCGTCGAGACCGACCTTCGCGATGAGACACCGGATCGGTCGCTGCACTCCCGTTCGCTCTGCGTCGGCGCTCATACGCGTCGGTTCGACGGCCGGCCGTTTGGTTCTACCGGCACGGTCCAGCAATCGGCTGCTTCGACCCCACTCGGCTTACCCGGACCACTCGTGGTAGATCCCGTAGATACACTGGAGGGAGCCCGGCGGTGACGCCGGCACGAGACTCAGCGTGAACTCCCGAGCGGAGCCGTCGGCGGCCGGCCGCTCGATGGTGGCCGTCGACGCCTCGCCGGTTTGCAGCGCCCGCAGATACAGTTCGATCTCGTCGTCGGTGGGGATCTCCTCTGTCAGCGCACTGCCGCCCTCGACGTCGCCGAACCGGTCGATGTACGCTCCGTTCACGTCGGCGACCCTCGCGACGCCGTCGGGGCGCTCGACGCAGACCGCGGGGGCGGGGAGGACGTCGAAGAAGGCGTGGAGGCGGTCGCGCTCCTCGCGGAGCGTCACCTCCCGCTCGATTCGCTCGAGTGCCTCGCGCGTGTAGCCCGCGAGCGTCTCGAGGAACTCCCGATCGCGCTCGTCGAACGCCCCGCGGCAGTCGGAGGCAACCTGAATCACGCCGCGCTCGTCGATCGGCACGCTCAATAGCGCGTGGAACCCGTCGTGTTCGATGATCGCGTCGGGGTCCGCTTGGATGTCGTCGATGATCTCTGACTCGCCCGTCCGATGCGTGCGTCCGGCGATTCCCTCCTCGATGTGAACCGGGCTCAACTGCGAGTCGGGGAGCGTAGATCCACGGGAGACGAGCCGGTCGCCCTCGGCGAGTAAGACGACGCAGAACTCGAACGCCAGCGCGTCAGTCGTCGCCTCAACGGTCCGCTGTATCACCGCGTCGACGGTCTCGCAGGCGGTGATGTCCTCGGCGTAATGGCTCAGCGCGGTCAACCGAGCGTTGGATTCGCGCAGTTTGTCCTTGGTTTTGTTCTCGCGGATCACCGAGCGCACGTGCGCATTGAGTTCGTCGACAGCGCCCTCCTCGACGGTCGTTCCCTCGACCACGGCGATAGCTGGCGGGTCGTAGACGACGATCGGGACTTCGTCGCTCTTGACGACGTCACGGACCAGACCCCTCCCCCCGCCGAGGATGACAACGCAATCGATCGTCGGCCCGAGTTCCGCCACGTACTCGCTTGCGGTCTCTCCGTAGCGAACGACGACGTCGGTGTCGAGTTGGTGTTCCAGTCTCGAGACGATCGACGATACGTCGATCTCTCCCTCGGACCGTTCGCCGCCGCTACCCGGGTGGTCGCCGCCCTGCCCCCCTTCACAGGCGGGTGCGTTGCCCCGAACGAAGCCACCGCTGAAACCGCGGTCCGGTCCCGTCCCGGGCCCCTCACTCGCCGGATCGTCCTTTTCGTCGGTCCCATCGTTTCGGCCGGACTCGAGGTCCCCACCACCGTCGTCGGCGACGGACGACGACGACCCGACGACGAGAACGCGCCCCCCGGCGGACTCTCCCGTCATACCCCACAACTCGTACGTCAACACATTAAGACGTTCGCTTCCCTGACGAATACGTGGTCCCGGCACGCAGGCAGCCACCACATCGTCGGGGAAACGGCGGGACAGTGAGTGGATACTCACATTCGCTCACATACTGCAACACCGTCTGGTATTAAACTATTCTGACTCTTCTACTCCAGCACGTCGTTCAGAAACGTGACGATCGCCTCGTAGGCTTCGATCCGATTCTCCAGTTTCGTAACGCCGTGTCCCTCGTCGTCGAAGACGAGTTCGCGGACGGGAACGTGCTCGCTCGCGGCCTCGACCAGTTGGTGCGCCTCCGAGACGGGGACTCGCGGATCGTTCGCGCCGTGGAGGACGAAAAGCGGCGCACGGATCGCTTCGATGGTGTTGAGCGGGGAGATCGACTCGAGGAACTCCCGGTCGTCCTCGAGGGAGCCGTACTCGGCTTCACGGAGTTCTCTTCGCCACTCACCGGTGTTCTCGAGGAACGTAACGAAGTTCGCGATCCCGACGATATCGATCCCGGCGGCCCACAGGTCGGGGTACTCCGTCATCGCCGCGAGGACCATAAAGCCGCCGTAGGACCCGCCCATCGCGACGACTCGGTCGTCGTCGACCGCCGGGTGATCGGAGAGCCACTCGACGGCCGCCTCGATGTCTGCGACCGCGTCCATCCGACGTTCGACGTCGTCGAGATGGCCGTAGGCCTTCCCGTACCCGGCCGACCCGCGGACGTTCGGCTCGAAGACGGCGAAGCCGTTCGCCAGGAAGTACTGCGTGACCGCGCTGAAAGAGGGTCGCCGCTGGGATTCAGGGCCGCCGTGGATGTCGACGATCACCGGCGTCTCGCCTTCGCCGGTGTCCGACTCCGGCAGCGAGAAGAACGCGGGGATGTCCCGCCCGTCGAACGTCGGGTAGTGGACCAACTCGGGTTCGACGAGGGAGTCGCGCGGGATCCCCGCGGTCGCCGCGCGCGTCCAGCGCTCCGCATCACCGGTGTCGCCGTCGACGACGTAGACGTTTGCCGGGTCGCCGCGTCGGGTCACGGTGACGGCGAACCGCTCGCCGGCGGCGTCGTAGGCGACGCCTCCCGCGACGCCCTCGGGGATCCCCGGCGCCGTAACGTCTCGCAGGTCACCGTCGTCCGCGAGCTCCCCCGCCGTCAGTTCGGTGTGGCCGTCGACGTTCTTCGAGTAGACCAACCGGCCGTGTTCGTCGTCGACGGCGACGCCGTCGATCTCCCAGTCGGGGTCCGACGCGGCGAGCGAGAACGCGCCGGTCTCGACGTCGACCCGCCAGAGATCCAGCGTGTCGCTCTCGCGATCGGAGACGAGGTAGACGGACTCGCCGTCGGGACCCCACTCGGCGCTCTGAAACCGTACCGTCCCCTCGTGCGGCGTCAGATGCGTCAGCTCGCCGGTGTCGACGTCGAGGACCGAGACGTCCTGATCGACGTTCGAGTACGCCTCCGAGACGATGAGTCGCGAGTCGTCGGGCGAGAAGCCGCCGAGCGTCAGCCAGCCGTCGCCCTCGACGAGTAGTTCGGCGTCCTCGCCGGTCGCGTCGCGGTCCTGTACGTAGACGTCGAAGACGGACTCGTCGCGGCGGTTCGACGCGAACGCGAAGCGCTCGCCGTCGTGGGTGAAGCCGCCCCATCGATGCTTCGCCTCCGAGGCCTGCGTGAGGTTCGTGATCTCGCCCGTCGGGAGGTCGTAGCGGAACAGCTGCTGGCGCTCGTTGCCGCCCTCGTCCATTCCGAAGGCGAACTCCGGGCGCTCGGGCGACCACGAGACGAACGTCACGCGCTCATCGAAGAACGTGCGCTGCTCGGGCCACTCGCCCGGGGCCGCGACCGTCCACACCTGCGGGACGCCAGTGGTGTCCATCAGGAACGCGATCCGTTCGTCGTCGGGACCGACGGACGCGCCGTAGGCGCTCCGGATGTTGAGATAGCGCTCGATGTCGTGGGACATACCTCAGATTCCGCGGCGGCGGACGAAAGCGTTCGGGTGGGTGAGCTCGGCAGCCCTAGCGGGCTACCGATCAGCGTCCGCGAAGTCCCCGAGACGGGTCCGACCGTCCGCGATCCAACCTCGCGCCTTCGCGTAGGCTGTCGGGTTGTTCGGAACGCCCTCGGTGTTTAGGAGCGTCTCCGGGAACAGTTCGTAGGCGATGCCGACCAGCTGGTACTCCAACTCGGCGAGGTAGGGATTCGTGTCCGGATACGGACCTATGCTGCGGTCCCACGCGCGGACCCAGAAGTAGACGGGGCGACGGAGGCGGCGCGTGCCGGGCTTAAAGAGCTGCGCTGCCCACGTTTGATACTTCTCCTTCGGATCGTCGTGATTGGTGGTGTCGATACCGTCACAAGCGTCGAGCACGGCCGCGCTCAGATCGCCGAGGTGGTACGCGTTCCCGTACCCCCAGCGGGCGAACTTTCCCCCCGTCTCGGAGACGTTTCGGAGGTTCGCGCTCAGCCCGTCGTCGGACCGGCGATACATCCCCGCTTTTCCCACGTAGTACGGGATCACTCGTGACTCGTCGATGGCGTACATCAGATACACGATCCCGTCGTACTCCCCGCGACGAGTCTCGTGGTCTTCGACGACAGTTTCGACGGCTTCCCCGAGCCGCGCGTTCATCGCGTCACTCCGCCGGAGCACTGGACGACGCTGCCGCCCGCCGTACTCGGTCAGCTCGACGGTCACCCCCGCGTCGTCGGTCGTCGCGAAAAGCGGCGTGGGGTCGTCGCTGTCGACGTAGCGATCGAGCCACGACTCCCACAGCCGCCGTTTGGTCTCGCGCACGACCCGACCGACCGCCGCTCAGATCAGCCCTTCGGCCTTGAGTCCCTCGATGACGTCGTCGACGAGGGATTCGACGTCGTCGTAGGGGAACTCCTGATGGGAGCCGAGCTTCGCGGCCATCTCCATCGCGGTGAGCGTGACGTCGCCGGCCTCGAACTTCGTTCCCGGGCCGTCCGGGAGCGCGGGCACGAGGTCCATTTGGCTGCTGACCGGGAAGTCGGCACCACTGAACGCGTCGATGAACTGCTGGCGGAGCTCCGCCTCTACGTCTGCCATAGCCGTGACGTGCGAGACGATCCGCAAAAGCGTTGCGAATCCACCTTTTTACTGCGGAGGGGTCCACGGACCCCTCCGCGCAAAAACCTGGAGGGAAAAATGTCCGCGAGGCGAGCCGGTCCCGCCCGGCTCGCCTCGCGGTCCGATCGCTTGCCTACTGCGACCGCACCGCCTCCGCTACCGCCCTGCACCGCTTCCGTTACCGCCCCGCACCGCCTCCGCTACCGCCCCGCACTGCCCCGCACCGAAAGGTACACCCGATCCCCAGCGGCGCGTCCACTCGCGGCCCGCGAACGCGACCCCGAAGAGACAAACCAAAGTATTCACTACAGCGGCATTCCAACGCCCGAGTATGACTGACGGCAACGCGGAGATGTCCCGTCGCGCCTTCCTCACGACGGCTGCCGGAACCGCCGCGGCCGCCGGTGCGGTCGGAACCGCCGCGGCCCAGGAGGGCGGCGGCACCGAGGAGGTCGTCGTCGGCCCGGACGGATCGCTCGTGTACACGCCGGGGACTGACGAACCGCTCCAGATCCTACCGGGGACGACCGTGGAGTTCGTCTGGGATTCGGACAACCACAACATCGTCGTCGACAGCCAACCGGAGGACGCGAACTGGGGGGGCCACGAGCCGATCGAGAACACGGGATTCACGTACGAGTACACCTTCGAGGTGCTCGGCACCTACGAGTACCACTGCGACCCCCACCTCAGCGCCGGGATGGAGGCCACCATCGAAGTCGTCGAGGAGATCTCGACGCCCGAGCCCGCGAGCGTACCGTCGGTCCCGGATTCGGCGAAAACGCTCGGCGTCGCCACCACCTTCGCGATGGTCGCGACGCTCGGGCTCGCCTTCTTCTTCCTGAAGTACGGCGGCGACTACGACCTCGACGACGAGTAGTCCGCGTCACCGCTTCACCCGACTGCCGCTCAGAAGAACCCGTAGTCGTCGCGCTCGGCCTCGTAGACCCGCTCGTACCGCTGCATCACGGCCGCGTGATCGTACTCCGCGAACGCCTCGTTGAACGACGACCGCTCGCGTTCGGCGGCGGCGACGACCTCGGAGGTCAGTTCCTGCGGGTTCGTCACGCGCACGCCGCGGTCGCAGTTTTCGACCAGTTCGTGCGCGCTCGAGTGCGCTTGGTACTCGACGATCCCGACGCAGCCACAGGCCAGCGCCCAGAGCAGTTCGCGCGCGAACGGCTCGACGGTCGCGGTCTGTGCGAACACGTGCGCGCCCTTCAGGATCGGCACGAACTCCTCCGGCGGGAGTTCCCCGAGGAACTCCACGCGGTCGTCGATACGGAGGTCCGCGGCGGTCTGCTCGACGGCGGCGCGCTCGGGGCCGTCGCCGACGACCGCCGCGCGCCACTCGCGGTCTCTGAGCTCCGCGAGCGCGAGGAGGAACGACTCGGCGTTCGCGTGTTCGTCCAGCCGGCGGGCGTAGACGAGGTCCGCCCGCGCGTCGACGGCGGCCTCGCGGACGAGGTCGACGTCGATCGACTCCGGGACGACCGTGACCGCGTCGGCGGGCGCGCCCCACTCGCAGACGTCGCTTTTGACCAGTCTCGAGGGGGCGAGGACGCGGTTGGTGCGCGTCGCCGCCCGCCGGAGCATCCGCGTGGTGTCGCTCTCCCGGGCGGCCCACCAGTCAACGACGACGGGAACTCGGAGGGCCCGCGCCGCGGTCTTCGCGGCGACGACTTGGGAGGGTGGGCTGTTGGTGGCGTGGATCACGTCGGGGGCGGCCCGCCGAAGCGCGAAGGGGAGCTTCGAGGCGAACGGCCGCGCCGACGGCGTCTCCGTGACGGCGACGTACCGGACGCCGGCCTGCTCGAAGGCGTCGAGCGGGCCCTCCCACCACTGCGAGCAGAGGAACGTGACCTCGTGGCCGCGCGCCGCGAGCCGTTCGGCGACTCGTCGCGCTCGCCTCGTCGCGCCGTCGGAGCGGCGTTGATCGGGATACAGCGAGACGAACGCGACACGCATACCCGAGAGTTTCGGCCGGTCGATAAAAATCCTCGACATTCTACCGGTCTGCTCGCGGTCGGTCCGCGTCGCCCGCTCAGACCGGCGGCGGCGCCGCGACGACCGCCGCCGCGGCCGATTCGACGTACTCCCAGTCGAAGGCGTGGTTCAACAGCAGGTACGTGACGACGCCGAGCGCGAGCGACAGGAGCCACGCGGCGGCGGCGATCCGGCCGATCCGTCGGTGCGGCGTCTCGTTCCGAAGCTCTGCGGGCGTGTGGCTGAGACCGAGCACGAGCGCGTAGAGGACCACCGGAACCGAGACGATCGAGAGCACGATGTGGACGGCGAGCATCGCCAGATACGGGTAGTACGCCAGCGTCGGACCGACGAACTCCTTCGTGCCGCCGCCGCCGATCTTCGTGAGATACAGCACGAGAAACACGAGGATGAGGACGAACGACGTCACCATCGCGGCGGCGTGTTTGCGGACCTCCTCGCGTCGGATCCACCGCCAGCCGGTGGCGATGACGAGGACGTTCACCGCGTTGACGAGGGCGATGGCGTCGGCGAGTCGGTTCACGGCCCGCAGCGACAGCTCCGGGAACACGCTCCCGGGAACGACACCGAGGAACGTGCCGATGACGGCGGCGTAGCCGACGGCTGAGAGGACGGCCGTGACCGCCAGCGGGTGCCGCTTGACGGCGTTGTCGGCGCTCGATAGAGCCATACCGGCCGGTTGGGAACCCGACGTATTCCGTCTTCGGATCGAGGCCGGGGACGTCCGATCGCACAGTGGCGCTCGGGTCGGACGCACTCGGGTCAGTAACGCTCGGATCGCACGCACTCGGGTCGCAAGCTCAGACCGCCAGTGGCCCGTTCCCGGGCTCGGACTGGCGGCGCTCAGATCACGCCGGTGAACGTCGCGGCCTCGCGCGCGGCCGCCTCGCTGACGCCGTCACCGAGGATCGTGTACCGGTCGCGAATCGTGTGCGCGGTCGTCAACGCCTCGAGGAACGTCTCGTCGCCGATGTCGAGTTCGGCGGCCGTCGTCGCCGCGCCGACGTCGTCGAGGGCGTCGCGGATGTCCATCCACTCGCCGCGTTCGCCCGAGTGGAGGTACTCCGTCACGACGGCCGCGACGCCGACCTGATGGCCGTGCAGGGCGCGGCCGGGGACGAGTCGATCGAGTTGGTGAGAGATGAGGTGTTCTGCGCCCGACGCGGGTCTCGAGGAACCCGCGATCGACATCGCGACGCCGGAGGAGACGAGCGCCTTCGCGACCAGCCACGCCGACTCCTCGAAGCCGGGTTTGATCGCGTCGGAGGACTCGACGAGCATCTCCGCGGTCATCTGCGAGAGCGCGCCCGCGTATTCGCTGTACTCGACGTTCTTCAGCCGGTGGGCGAGCTGCCAGTCTTTCACCGCCGTGTAGTTAGAGATGATGTCCGCACAGCCTGCGGTGGTGAGCTCCCAGGGCGCGTCCGCGAGGAGCTCCGTGTCGGCGACGACGGCGAGCGGCGGGTCGGCGGCGACCGAGTGGCGGGTGTCGCCCTCCGGGATCGACGACCGCCCCGAGACGATGCCGTCGTGGCTCGCGGCCGTCGGCACCGACACGAAGCCGCACCCGAGCCGGTCCGAGGCCATCTTCGCCGTGTCGATCGGCTTCCCGCCGCCGAGGGCGACCAGATAGCCCGCGTCTGACGCCTCGGCGGCGGCGACGACGCGCTCGACGGCGTCGAACCCCGCCGTCTCGATCGTGACGGTCGCCGGATCGTCGAACTGTGCGCGGACCCGATCGCCAGCCAGTCGCTCCGGCGTCGGACTCGTGACCACGAGCGGACGCCCGGAGAGATAGAGCTCCGCTAACGCCTCAGAGAGGTCCTCGAGAACGCCGTGACCGACGAGGACGCTCCGCGGGAGCTTGATCCACGTCGTCTTCTCGAACATACTCTCCTGTCGCGGTGGGTGCACGAAAGGGTTTCCCGTTTTTTGTGGGTTGCCGGAGCGCGCGCCCGCGACTCACCCGAGGAACGTCCCGGCGCTCTGCGCCAGGAAGACGACGCCGAACCCGGCGAGGACGACGGCGCTGAGCCCGGCGACCGCCGGCGCGAACGCGTCGACGCGACGCTCCGCCCCGACGAGCGCGGCGGGAAAGCCCGCGGCCCACAGGGTGACACCGCCGAAGAAGCCCGCGACCAGCGCGGGCGAGCCGGTGTCGATGACGACGATTCCCGCGAGCGCCTCACCGGCGTACGGCGTCTGCGCGAGGACGTCGAGCTGTCCCGGCTGGAGGAGTCCGACGCCGATCGTGAGCCAAAAGAGGATCTGGTAGGGGTTTGTGAGCGCCAGCACGAACGCCTTGCGGAAACCCGTGCCGACGCGTGGATCGCTCTCGTCGGCGGCCCCACCGCCGACGCGGAACGACGACCGAACGTCGGTGGCCGCGCCGTAGGCGAAATACAGCATCAACGCGCCCCCGACCCCGATCATCACCGCGCGGAGGAGGGGAAACCGCTCGACGAACGTGACGACGCCGAGCGCCGCGAGCACGAAGAATATGGCGTCGGCGCTCGTCGCGCCGAGCCCGGCTTTGAACCCGGCGAGCCACCCTCTGACGACGCTCTCTTCGGCGATGATCGCGTTCATCGGTCCGGGGGGAGCGGCCAGCGCGACACCGAAGACAACACCCGCAGAGAAGGTCACGAGAACGCTCGTCATCGTTGTCACTCAGGGGCGGGAATGAGAAAAATGACACGAAGGACGCCTGCCGTACCGGAACGTCCGCGTGCGCCCGCCTAGACGAACCCGGTCGCGACGGCGCTGACCGCCCCGATGAACGCCTCCCACAGCGAGAAGCCCGTCAGGATCGACAGGAGCGTATCCGCGCCGAAGAACGCGAACAGCGCCGCCGATCCGAGGTGGGCTCTCCGCATATTGAACCGGTGGGCGAACGTGTGAAACAGATACGCGTTCGCGAGGCTGACCGGAACGATCGCCAGCATCTCGCCGGCCCAGATCGCCGAGGTCGCGCCGTACTGGACGGCCAGTCCGATCGTGACCAGTTGCGTCTTATCGCCGAACTCGCCGGTGACCATCAGCGCGAAGATCGGCAGGAACCCGCCAAAGGAGTCTGAGAACCGGCTCAGTGGTCCCGGAAGCTCGAAGTCGGCGAGCGCTGTGACCCCGCCGTCGGTCTTAGTCGACAGCTCCGCGCCCGACACCGGTCCGGACGGAGCGGATCGATACAGGAGCACGGCGAAACCGAGAAAGAGCGCCGCCGTCACGAGATCGAGCGCGATCGGCGGCAGCGCGGACTGCAGCGCCCGCCCGAGGAGAATCTCGATCGCGGTCCACCCCGCGAAGGCCGAGCCCGCGGCGGCGACGACCACTTTCGGGTCGTATCTGGTCGACAGCCCGGCGATGATGAACTGCACTTTCTCGCCGGGCAGGACCGCCAGCTGCGCGACGAACGCGACGAACAGAATCTCGAGGTACGTACTCACGTCTCGCCCCCCTCGGCTTGCTCTCCCGGCTCGGAGGCATCAACCGAGTGCCGGACGAAGATCGCCCCGGCGACCGCTTCCGGGAGGCTCTGTTCGGACTCGGGGGCCACCCGGACGGTGAGCATCCCGAACGGGGCGACGTCCACGATCTCGAGTGTGGTTCCCGGGGTGATCCCCGCGTCGGCGAGGTATTCGAGCTCCTCGCGGTCGCGGTCGCTGACCCGGGCGACGACGACGCGGTCGCCCACGCCGTGTTCCGTCAGTGGCGCCGTCTCGTCGTCCTCGAGCGGCGCGAGGTCCGCAGACGGGATCGGATCGCCGTGCGGATCCACCGCGGGGTCGTCGAGCGCCGCCGCGACGCGCCGTTCGAACTCCTCGCTGATGTGGTGTTCGAGCGCGTCCGCCTCGTCGTGGACCTCGCTCCACGAGTAGTTCAGGTGTTCCGCGAGGTACGCCTCGATGAGGCGGTGATGACGCAGCACTTCCAGCGCGACGGTCTCGCCCTCGGGGGTGAGCTCTGCGCCCTTGTACTTCTCTCGTGTCACCAGCCCGCGCTCTTCGAGGGTGCCGAGCATACTGGTGACTGTCGCCGGCGTCTTATCGAGGCTCTCCGCGATCGCGGACGTGGAAACGGGCGGCCCGCTGCGGGCCTGAATCTGGTAGATCGATTTGAGATAATCCTCCATCACGTCGCTCAACATACGATGGTTTAGACGGATCGAAAGTAATAGTCTAACGGTGGAAATTGATCACTGTTCCGAATCGAAACCTGCTTCGCCCCCCGATTAGATTCCCTTGCCCATCAGGTGGCTTCGGAGGATATCAGCGGTCTTCGTTCCGGACTCGGTGTTGAGGACGACAACGTGGTCGTCGTCGCCGAACGCGTCGGCGGCGGCGAGTTCACTCGCGGCCGCCAGCGCGACTCCGCCGCCGAGGCCGACTTCGAGGCCGGTGTTTTGCGCGGCGACGACCGCGCTTTCGAGGCTGTCAGCGTCGTCGACAGCCACGACGTCGCCGCCGGTCTCCGCGACCGAATCGAGCGCCGCGACGCCGCCGTTCGGCTCGGGGATCTCCAGTTCGCCGACGATCGTGTCCGGCGACTCCCAAGGCTCGATCACGGCGGCGCCGCGCTCGTGGGCGGCCGCGATGGGAGCGCACCCGGACGGCTGCGCGGCGTATATCGTCGGCGACGCGTCGGTCACGCCGACGTTGCGGAGTTCCCGGAACCCCTTCGCGACGCCCGCGACGACCTCGCCCGTCCCGGCCGGGACGACGACGGCGTCGGGTGTCGACCACGACAGCGACTCCGCGATCTCGAACGCGGCGGTCTTGATCCCGTCGTGGCGGAACGGGTTGTCGAACTCTTGGAGCGTGTACCACTCCGACTGCAGTTGCTCGTGGAGGGCGGCCTCCGCGTCGGGGTAACGCCCCCCGGCGACGCGCATTTCGCCGCCGTGGACGTTCACCATCGCCTTGTTCGAGAACGGCGCGCGCGAGGGGACGAACGCGTACGACCGGAGGCCCGCCACCCCGGCGTACGACGCGGCCGACTGGCCGGCGTTGCCCGGGGTCGCGAGCGCGACGAGGTCCGCGTCGGCCTCGCGGGCAGCGGTCACTGCCTGCGAGAGGCCGCGGTCGAGAACCGTCCCAGTCGGGTTCCGGCCCTCGTCTTTGACCGAGAGCGCGTCGACGCCGATCTCGTCTGCGAGCGCCGGCGTCGATACGAGCGGCGTCCCGCCCTCGGCGGCCGAAACGGGCGCCTCGAACGCGAGCAGCTCCGCGTACCGCCACATCGATCGCGGCGCGTCCGCGAGCGACCCGTCTTCCCAGTCGACGGCGTCGTAGTCGTACGCCGCTTCGAGTCGCGCGTCGGCGTCGCTCGGTCCCGTCGCCGTCGCGTCGTAGCGCTCGTCCGTGGCTGTACACCGCAAGCCGCGGAACGTCTCAGTCGTGGTCATACCCGGCGTTGCGCTCGGACGGACAAATCCCTATTCATCGCGGGCACCGCCCTCGACCGATCGTCTACCGCGGACGACCGCGGCACACGCAGTCTCTTTGTGTCCACCGGCCGAAGTCTGCGTATGGACGGAGACTCAGTCGCGGTCGTCGGCGCTGGACTGTCCGGACTCGTCGCGGCCCGTCGCCTCGCCGCCGCCGGCGCCGACGTCACGGTTCTGGAGCGCCGACCGTCCGTCGGTGGGCGCGTGCGTACGGAGACCCGAGACGAATTCACGATCGATCGAGGGTTTCAGGTACTTTTCACCGCCTACCCCGCTGTCCGCCGGGAACTGGACCTACGCGCGCTCGACCTCAGGCACTTCTCGCCGGGTGCGATCATCGCCCGGCCCGGCTCCCGGTCGGTCCTCTCGGACCCGTTCCGGGACGCGCGGTCCGCGCTGGCGTCGCTCCGAAACGACGAGGTGACGCTCTCGGACAAGCTCAGGACGCTGCTCCTCCGGCAGCACGTCGGAACGGTAACGGAAGCCGAAGTGTTCAGAAGCGCCGATCGATCGGCCCGGTCGTACCTCCGCGAGTGGGGGTTCTCCGAGGCGTACATCGAGCACTTCGCCGCGCCGTTCTACGGCGGGATCACGCTGGACCGCTCGCTCTCGTCGTCGAAGCGCGTCTTCGAGTACACGTTCAAGGCCCTCTCGGAGGGACGGATCGCGGTCCCGGCCGCCGGGATGGGCTCGATCTCCGAGCAGTTGGCCGAGCGGGCCCGGGACGCCGGGGCGTCGATCTCCCTGTCGGAGCGAGTGGAGGCGGTCACGGACTACGGCGACGCGGTCACCGTCGAGACGGCGTCCGGGCCGATCGAGGCGGACGCGGTCGTCGTCGCCGCCGACCCCCGCGAGGCGAAGCGCCTGACCGCCGTCGACTCGATCCCAACGGACGCTCGCAGCTGTGTGACGCAGTACTACCGGCTCCCCGAGGGGAAGGCGCCGACGACCGGCCGGAAGCTGCTGCTCAACGCGAAGGACGCCTCGCCGAACACCGTCGTCAACCTCTCGGAGGTCGCACCGGAGTACGCGCCGCGCGGTGCGGCGCTCCTGAACGCCACGTTCCTCGGTGCCGGCGCGCTCGAGCGCGACGCGTCAGCACTGGCAGAGGAGACGCGTCTGACGTTGGAGGCGTGGTATCCCGGACGAAACTTCTCGGGAATCGAACCAATCGAGACCCACCGGATCGAGTTCGCGCAGTTCGCGCAGCCGCCCGGGATCCACGAGACGCTTCCGGACCATCGCGCGCCGGGTGGGCGGACGTACCTCGCCGGAGACTACACCGCGTGGTCCTCGATACAGGGAGCGGTGCGGAGCGGCCGCGAGACCGCGCGGGCCGTCGAACGGGATCTCTGAGCGCTCGCAAACGGCGATACCGCTAGAGGAGATCCCGGAACGAGCGGAGCGGCGGGAAGGTGAGCGCTTCTCCCCGCTCCTCGTCGAAGACGACCGGACGAGCGTCGCCGAGTCGGCGGACGAGCGGCGACTGGAGGTCCCCGCCGCGGGCGTCGTTGACCTCGACGCCCGGCGGCAGCCGCGAGAACGACGGGAGCATCAGGACGTCGGCCCCGCGGCACGCCTCGGCGGCGTAGAGAAAGCACGGACGGCGTCGCCCCTCGATCGTGATCGCGGGGTGGTCGTGTCCGATCACGTACCGGTCCGCATCGACCGACGGCTCCTCGTGGCCGTGACAGACGACCGTGCGCGGTTCGTCGACGGCGACGTACGCGTCCCGCACGTCGGTTCGGACCGAGTCGAGAGCGGTGTCGTGGTTGCCCCGTACGAACACGGGGTGGGAGCCGGCGTCTACACAGAGGTCGGCGAGTTCCTCGACCGTCTCGCGAGCGCGCTCGGTGACCGAGTCGAAGCGGTGGAGGACGTCGCCGGCGAAGACGACCGTCGAGGGGTCCGACGCCGCGAGACGCTTCCGAAGTCGCGAGCGGAGGTCCCCGCGCTCGTCGAGGGGAAACGCGACGGCGGACGCCTCGGCGCGCCCGACGTGGAGGTCGGCGACGACGAGCGCGTCCGCTCGCGGCAGGAACGCGCACCGCGGTTGGAACCGTATCCAGTCCACGGGTGCTCTACGACCGCGGCACCGAAGTCACTCACGGACTGACGCTTCCGTTGCAGGGGCGAACAGGTGGCACGCGCGGTCGACTCCGGATGCGACTCCCGACCGCGGCGCGGTGTGCCACGCACCCGCAGACGCGCCGCGGCTTCGATCAGGTCACGCGCGGTGTGGCCCCGTTCTGATATAAGAACCATCGCCCGCTACTCGGCGTCAGCCGCGTGTTCCCGCGCGGTGGCGTACGCCTCCTGCAGCCGTTTGAACTCCGTTTGCGACCCGCCGTGGTCGGGGTGGGCGGACTTCACGCGCTCGCGATAGGCGTCTTTCACGTCCTCCGGTGTCGCGCTGCGGGGGAGATCGAGGTGGTCGAACGCGGCCGAAACGGGGTCGGAGCCGAACCGGGGATCGACGCCGACGTTCGGGACGTCGAACGGGAGCCGACGCCCGAGCGCGTGGACCGGCATCTCGTGCTCGCAGAGCACGGTGGCCGTCCCGGCGCGCTCGAGTCTGAAGTACGCCTGCGCGTCGAACGTGAGTGCGACGTCCCGGTTCGGGAGATAGAACGCCACCGTCTCGTCGCCGATCGAGTAGTCCTCGAGAAACGGCTCTGAAACCGTCCCGAAGAAGTCGCGGATCTCCGCGCGGCGACGCCCCGGGCCGTCGATGCGGTACCCCGAGGGTGTCGGCTCCCCCGGGAACAGGCGCCCGCCGACGAGGAACGCCCCCGCGACGAGAACAGACGCGATTCCACCGCCGAGGAGACCGAAAATCAGCCACGACGGCAGGAGCGAGAGCCACTCGGGAAGCACGTGTGAACGAAGGCGTTCGGAACTAAAGAACGTCTCGCCCAACCGATCCAGCGTCGCCGATCGCCGGTCAGGCGAGCCTGACGGTATCGATAATTAAAAACTCGGATTAGAGTACTTTTTATTCACGGTTGCGCGCTTCGGAAAGTACTTTAGGGATATATTCGGAGTTACACACACTAATGGCTGTAGCTTGGCTGGACGACGTGCGGTCCGCCGACATCGAAACCGTCGGCGGGAAGGCGGCCTCGCTCGGCGAGCTCACCGCTGCAGGGCTACCGGTGCCGTCGGGCTTCGTCGTGACCGCCGCGACCTACCGCGAGTTCATCGAAGACGCGGGCATCGATGAGGAACTGTTCGCGGTCGTCGACGTCGACCACGAGGACACCGAAGCGCTCCGAGAGGCGCACGAGCGCGCACACGAACTCATTATGGAGACGCCCGTCCCCGAAGACGTCCGAGCGGGGATCCTCTCGGCGTACGGCGACCTCGGAGACGGCGAGCGGTTCGTCGCCGTCCGCTCGTCTGCGACCGCCGAGGACCTCCCCGATGCGTCCTTCGCCGGCCAGCAGGAGACGTTCCTGAACGTGCAGGGCGACGCGCTGGTCGACCGCGTCAAAGAGTGCTGGGCGTCACTGTTCTCCCAGCGAGCCATCTACTACCGCAACCGGCAGGGGTTCCCGCACGAGGAAGTCGACATCGCCGTCGTCGTCCAAGAGATGGTCGACGCCGAGAAGTCGGGCGTGCTCTTCACCTCCCATCCCTCCACCGGCGAGCCCCAGATAATCATCGAGGCCGCGTGGGGGCTCGGCGAGGCGGTCGTCTCGGGAACGGTCTCCCCCGACAACTACGTCATCAACCGCGAGACCGCCGAGGTGGAGACGATCACCGTTGCCGACAAGAAGGTGATGATGCTCAAAGACGAGGAGACCGGCGAGACCGTCGAGCGGGAGGTCCCGGACGACAAGCGGAGCGCGCGCGTTCTCTCCGAGGCGGAGATCGAAGCGCTGGTCGAACTCGGCACGCGCGTCGAGGAGCACTACGGGACGCCGCAGGACGTCGAGTGGGCCATCCTCGATGGCGAGGTGTATATGCTGCAGTCGCGCCCGATCACGACGATCTCCGAGGACGCCTCGTCTTCGGCCGACGAGTCGGGGGAGGCTGCGAACGAGTCGGGAGACAACGCCGACGTCGGATCCTCGCAGGCGGGAGACGTCATCCTCCGCGGGCTCGGATCGAGCCCCGGAATCGCCTCCGGAGAGGTCAGGATCGTCACGAAGCTCGATCACCTCGACCAGGTGAGCGAGGGCGACATCATCGTCACCGAGATGACGATGCCCGATATGGTGCCGGCGATGAAGCGCGCGTCGGGCATCGTCACCGACGAGGGCGGGATGACGTCGCACGCGGCCATCGTCTCCCGCGAACTCGGCGTCCCGGCGGTCGTCGGCGTGGGCTCTGCGACCCGGGAACTCGAAGACGGCCAGCCGATCACGATCGACGGCGACAAGGGGACGATTCGAGAGGGCATTCAGGCCGAAGAAGAGCAGTACGAACCGATCGAGGAGGCCCGCCCGAAGACGCCCGTGAAGCCGATGACGGCGACGGAGGTGAAGGTCAACGTCTCGATTCCGGAGGCGGCAGAGCGCGCCGCGGCGACCGGCGCGGACGGCGTCGGGCTCCTCCGAATCGAACACATGGTGCTCTCGCTCGGGAAGACGCCATCGAAGTTCATCGCCGACAACGGCGAGCGCGCGTACGTCGACGAGCTCGTCGACGGCATTCGGACCGCCGCCGAGGAGTTTTACCCACGACCGGTCCGCGTCCGGACGCTCGATGCGCCGACAGACGAGTTCCGCCAGCTGGAGGGCGGCGAGGACGAACCGCTCGAGCACAACCCCATGCTCGGCTACCGCGGCATCCGGCGCTCGCTCGACAACCCGGACCTCTTCAAACACGAGCTGGAAGCGTTCCGCCGGATCTTCGATATGGGGTACGACAACGTCGAGGTGATGTTCCCGCTCGTCAACGACGCCGAGGACGTCTTCCGGGCTCGGACCCTATTGGAGCAGGCCGGCGTCGATCCCGAAAAGCGCGAGTGGGGCGTGATGGTCGAGACGCCCGCGGCCGCGCTCGCCGTCGAATCGATGGCCGAAGCCGGAATCGACTTCGTCTCCTTCGGGACGAACGACCTCACCCAATACACGCTCGCCGTCGATCGGAACAACGAGCGCGTCGCAGACCGGTTCGACGAACTCCACCCAGCGGTCCTGAAGCTCATGGGCGACACCATCGAGACGTGCCGCGAGCTCGGCGTCAAGACGAGCATCTGCGGGCAGGCCGGCTCGAAGCCGCGGATGGTCCAGTTCCTCGTCGAGCGGGGGATCTCGTCGATCTCGGCCAACATCGACGCCGTCCGCGACGTCCAACACGAGGTAAAGCGCACCGAACAGCGACTCGTGCTCGATTCAGTCCGGTGAGCCGCCTCCGCGCGCCGCGATGCACAGAACAGAATGACTAAACACGGTCGGTCCCTACCGCGCTCTATGCAGCGGGCGGCCCCGCAGGAATTCGACCGCGTTCTCTCCTCGATGTGCACGGAGCCGCATCCCGCCGCGCGCGAGGCCGCCGAGCGATTTCTCGCCACGAACCCCGGCGATCCGGCCACCTACGCCGAGATCGCGGCGCTCGAAACGCGAGCGGTCGCGGGTCTCGGACGGCTGGCCGGCCTCGACGTCACGCCTTCGGACGCGGCGGCCGGCTCCGACCGCGCGCCCCACGGGTACGTCACCAGCGGGGGGACCGAGGCGAACATCCAGGCGGTC
Organism: Halobellus sp. GM3; assembly: GCF_052545375.1. Lineage (NCBI taxonomy): Archaea > Methanobacteriati > Methanobacteriota > Halobacteria > Halobacteriales > Haloferacaceae > Halobellus > Halobellus sp. GM3. Next base: position 76,057 of record NZ_JBQWLT010000004.1, read on the forward strand.
CGATCCGCGCGGAACCGCCGGGACGTGGCCGAACCGAACGTCGTCGCCCCCGAGAGCGCGCACTTCTCGTTCACCAAGGCCGCCGACGTGCTCGGCGTGGAACTGCGGACGGTCCCGACCGACGACGACCACCGGGCGGACGTCGAGGCGGTCGCGGCCGCGGTCGACGAACAGACGGCCCTCGTCGTCGGCGTCGCGGGCACCACCGAGTACGGCCGCGTGGACCCGATTCCCGAACTCGCCTCGATCGCCCACGACGCTGGTGCCTACTGCCACGTCGACGCCGCGTGGGGCGGGTTTCTCCTCCCGTTCACCGACCACGAGTGGAGCTTCGCCCACGCGCCGATCGACTCGCTGACGATCGACCCGCACAAGTGCGGGCGGGCGGTCATCCCCGCCGGCGGACTGCTCTTCGGCGAGCGCGCCGGCGTGGACGCGCTCGCGGTCGATACGCCGTATCTCGAGTCCACCTCGCAGGCGTCTCTGACCGGCACGCGAAGCGGGGCAGGCGTCGCGAGCGCCGTCGCCGCGATGGACGCGCTGTGGCCCGACGGGTACCGCCGCGAGTACGAGCGCGCGGACCGTCTGGCGCGGTGGCTCGCCGGCGAGCTCCGCGCGCGCGGCTACGACGTCGCCGACGTCGAACTGCCGATCGTCGTCGCCGACCTCGACGCGTCGACGTTCGAGGCGCTGCGGGACCGCGACTGGCGTCTCTCCCGCACGGGGTCGGGACTGGCCCGCGTCGTCGCGATGCCGCACGTCACGCGAGAGGTGCTCCGGGCGTTTCTGAGCGACTTGGACGAGATCGGGAACTCCGGCGGATAGCCGGTTCCGGGTCGGGCTCGCACTGCGTCGTTCGAGCGCATCCCCAAACTCAAGACTTACTTTCCCGTGCGACGGACTCGCTTGTAGACGTGTCACTCGCAGCCGCGGGGGGATGGCTCGCTCTCGATCCGATCGCACAGGCGGCCGGGACCGTCGGCCCCGCCGTCGCCGGCGACCTCCTCCCCGACTTCGGCTGGCTCTCGCGGGCGGTGGAGACGGCCACCGGCTGGGCCGGGCTGTCGATCATCTTCGTCTACTCGTTTCTCATCGCCTTCGCGCTCCCCGGCGTGAGCGAGGTCGTCCTCCTCGCACCGCTGAACCTCGGCCTCTCGGAGACCGGCCGCCTGGCGATCATTATGCTCGTGAGCGGAGTCGGCAAAGCCGCCGGGAGCGTCTTTGCATTCCACATCGGTCAGGAGGCCAAGGAGGCCGGACCCGTCGTTCGGTTGCTTCGGAACTCCCGGTTCGACGTGATCGAGTGGTCCGAGCGGCGCACCGTCGACGTCGCACAGAAGTGGGGCTACGCGGGGCTCGCCGCCGCGCTCTCGGTCCCGTTCTTCCCCGACACGATCTCTATTTACGCCTTCGCCGTCCTCGAGGAGGACTACGTGAAGTTCGCGGCCGCGACGTTCCTCGGCAGCATCGGTCGACTGGTCGTCACCGTCGTCGGCGTGGGGACGCTGTTGTCCATCGTCTGAGGACTGCTCGGGGGGCGTGAGCGACCGCGGCGATACCGCCCCGGCGCCGGCGCCGAATCAGCGGGATTTTGGTGCCGCCGCCGAGACTACCCCCTATGAGCCACGAGGACTTCCCCACCGAACGGCCGGCGGTGGTGACCTGCGGGCTGCCGTACGCCAACGGCGACCTGCACATCGGTCACCTCCGGACGTACGTCGGCGGCGACATCTACAGCCGCGCGCTGAAGCGACTCGGACAGCGGACCGCGTTCGTCTCCGGGTCGGACATGCACGGGACGCCCGTCGCGGTCAACGCGGCCGAGGAGGGCGTCACCCCCGAGGAGTTCGCGCTTCGACACCACGAGCAGTACGAGGAGACGTTCCCGAAGTTCGACGTCGACTTCGACAACTACGGCCACACCGACGACGAGACCAACGTCGAGACGACACAGGAGATCGTTCGGACTCTCGAGGCGGAGGGGTACGTCTACGAGAAGGAGATCCCCGTCGCCTACGACCCCGACGCCGACCAGTGGCTCCCCGACCGGTTCGTCGAGGGGACCTGCCCGTACTGCGGCGAGCACGCCCGCGGGGACGAGTGTGACGAGGGCTGTGGCCGCCACCTCGAACCCGGCGAGATCGAAGACCCCGTCTCGACGATCACGGGCAACCCCGCCGAGTACCGCGAGCGCGAGCACAAGTTCTTCGCCGTCTCGGACCTGCAGGAGTACCTCGCGGCGTTCATCGATCGGCTCGAGGGGACCTCGAACGCGCAGAATCAGCCCCGCGAGTGGATCGAGGGAGAACTGCAGGACTGGTGTATCACCCGCGATATGGACTGGGGGGTCGATTACCCCGGCGACGACGACCTCGTCCTCTACGTCTGGGTCGACGCGCCGATCGAGTACATCTCCTCGACGAAGCAGTACACAGACCGCGTCGGGGCCGACGTCTTCGACTGGGAGGAGGCCTGGCGGGCGATCGACGGGAGCGACGAGGACGACGAGCGCGACGCCGGATCGGGCGGCGAGATCGTCCACATCATCGGTCGCGACATCATCCAGCACCACACCGTCTTCTGGCCGGCGATGCTTCGCGCCGCCGGCTACGCCGAGCCGCGCGCGGTGATGGCCTCGGGGTTCATCACGCTCGAGGGCAAGGGCTTTTCGACCTCGCGGGACCGGGCGGTCTGGGCCGACGAGTACCTCGAGGAGGGCTTCCGGCCGGACCTCCTGCGGTACTATCTCGCGACGAACGGCGGCTTCCAACAGGACGTCGACTTCTCGTGGGGGCGCTTCCGCGAGCGCGTGAACAACGAGCTCGTCGGGACCGTCGGCAACTTCGTCTACCGCTCGCTGCTCTTCGCCGCCCGGGAGTTCGGGGGCGCGCCCGACGTCGATCTCTCCGAGGACGTCGGCGACCGGATCGACGAGGCGATCGAGGCGTTCGAGGCCGGGGTCAACGAGTACTCCGTCCGCGAGGTCGGCGAGAGCGCGGTCCGACTCGCGCAGTTCGGCAACGAGTACATCCAGCGCAACGAGCCGTGGAAGCTCGACGACGACGACCCGGCGAAGGCGCGGGTCATCCGCGACTGCGTCCAGATCGCGAAGGCGGTCGCCGTGCTCTTCGAGCCGGTCACGCCCGAGGCGGCCGAGAACATCTGGGACGACCTCGGGGAGGACGGTGACGTCCACGCTGTCGGCGTCGAAGCGGCGCTCGAGGCCCCAGCGGGGTCCTTCGACGAGCCGACCGAACTGTTCGAGAAGATCCCCGAAGAGCGCGTCGAGGAGCTGAACGAGAAGCTCGAAGCGCGCGTCGCCGAGGCGACTGCTGACGACGGCGCAGACGAGAGCGAGGACGCCGGCGCAGGCGCCGACGGCGACTCGTCGGACGCGGGACCGGCCGCGGACCTCGAACCGCTCGCCGACGAGCGCATCGGCTTCGATGACTTCCAAGACCTCGACATCCGCGTCGGCGAGGTCGTCGCCGCCGAGGGCGTCGAGGGCGCGGACAAACTCGCGAAGCTGACCGTCGACATCGGCCTCGAAGAGCGGCAGATCGTCGCCGGCATCAAACAGCTCCACGACGTCGAGTCGCTGCCGGGAACGAAGATCGTCGTCGTCGCCAACCTCGAGAAAGCGGAACTGTTCGGCGTCGAGTCCAACGGGATGCTGCTCGCGGCGGGCGAGGAGGCCGATCTCCTCACCACGCACGGCGACGCCAAGCCCGGAACGAAAATCCGGTAGCGCCCGCGAGCGCGCCGCCACCCCGACGCGTCCGGCGGTTGTCCGAACGCTCCCGTGCGGACCGGCCCACGGCGATACCCGGACCACGAGGCGCCGCCGAGCGTCGTATCGCCCGGAATTTTTACCACGGTTGTAGTCCGCCGTCGGGTATTTTTTACCCCGTTCGCCTGTAGTCAGTGGTATGCGAAAGGCCAAGATCGTCTGTACGCTCGGGCCCGCGTCGGACGAGGAGTCGACGATTCGGGACCTCGCCGAGGCGGGGATGAGCGTCGCGCGGCTCAACGCGAGCCACGGGACGCCGGCGGGACGACGCGAGGTAATCGAGCGGATTCGTCGGGTCGACGAGACGGTAGAACAACCGCTGGCGGCGATGGTCGACCTTCAGGGCCCGGAGGTCAGGACCGCGCCGCTGGAGGAGCCGATCCACCTTCCGACCGACAGCGAGGTCCGGTTCGTCGAGGGCGATGCGGCGACCGCCGAGACCGTCGGTCTCTCCTATTCGATCGCGGCGGCCGAACCCGGGGACACGATCCTCCTCGACGACGGGCGGATCGAAGCCACCGTGGACCGGATCGAGGGCGACGCCGTCGTCGCGCGCGTCGACTCCGGCGGGACGTTGGGGGGCCGAAAGGGGGTGAACCTCCCCGGCGTCGACCTCGACATCGACCTCATCACCGAGAGCGATCGGACGGAGCTGGCCGTCGCCGCCGAGACCGAGGCGGACTTCGTCGCGGCCTCGTTCGTCCGCTCGGCGGAGGACGTCTACACCATCAGCGACGCGCTCGACGAACTCGGCGCGGACCTCCCGGTCGTCGCGAAGATCGAGCGGGCCGGCGCGGTCGAGAACCTCGACGAGATCATCGACGCCGCCTACGGGGTGATGGTCGCCCGCGGCGACCTCGGCGTCGAGATGCCGCTCGAGGACGTTCCGATCATCCAGAAGCGCACGATCCGCAAGTGCCACGCGACGGGGACGCCGGTCATCACGGCGACCGAGATGCTCGATTCGATGGTCCACGCCCGCCGCCCGACCCGCGCGGAGGCCTCGGACGTCGCGAACGCCGTCCTCGACGGCACCGACGCCGTGATGCTCTCGGGCGAGACGGCAGTCGGTGACGACCCCGTGCGCGTCGTCCGGACGATGGACCGGATCGTCAGGCAGATCGAGGCCAGCGCCGAGTACGCCGAGGTGCGAGAGCAGCGGATCCCGACGCCCGACGAGGACTCCCGGACGGAGGCGCTCGCCCGCTCGGCGCGGTACCTCGCCCGCGACGTCGGTGCGAGCGCCATCGTCGCCGCCTCGGAGTCGGGCTACACCGCGCGCAAGACCGCGAAGTTCCGCCCCGGCGTCCCGGTCGTCGCGACGACGCCGACCGACCGCGTCCGCCGCCAGCTCGCGCTCTCGTGGGGCGTCATCCCGAAGTTCTCGTCGTACCGCGAGGGGATCGACGAGATGATGGAAGACGCCGTCGACGCCGCTCTCGACGCCGACGTCGCCAGTTCGGGCGACACGCTCGTCGTCCTCTCGGGGATGATGACCGAACTCGAGGGGACGAACACGACGAACATGCTGAAACTCCACGTCGCCGCGGAGGCGGTCGCGACCGGCCGGAAGGTCGTCGGCGGTCGCGTCGCCGGCCCGCTCGCGATCAGCGACGACGGCGACCTCTCGGCGGTCCCCGACGGCGCGATCCTGTCGCTGCCGGCGGGCTTCGAGGGGGAGTTCGACGGCGAGGCGGCCAAGCTGGCGGGGATCGTCGACGCGCGGCCGGGGATGACCGGCTACCCCGCGCTGGTCGCCCGCGAGCTCGGGATCCCGATGATCTCCGGCGCGCCGCTCCCCCGCCGGCTCTCGCCCGGCACGACGCTGACGCTACACGCCGAACGCGGCGTCGTCTACGAGGGGAATCTCCTCAGCCACCGCCGCCGCGACGTCGAGAGCCAGTAGCGGCCCACGGGCGCCGGCCCCGCGAGCGGCAAGCCTTTTTCCTCGGCGCGCGTACGGTTCCCAATGACCGATCCGCCCGCCGATGCACGGGGAGACGCGCCCGCCGACGGCGCGGACGAGCGTCCCACAGACAGTTGGGAAGATCGTGGACCCGACGACACAGCCGCCGGTACGGGGCAATCCGACGTGGCGGCCGCCACCGCCGTCGACGACCGAGACGGGGCTGCGGCCGTGGCCGAGGACGAGCGGTTCCGCCTGCCGCGAGCGCCGATCGAGCCCGAGTCGCCCTCGCTGGAGAACGCCCTGTTCGTCCTGCTCGGCGCGCTCGGAACCATCGCGCTCCTCGCGGCCTCGATCCTGCCGGCGGTTCGCTGACTGGGACCCGCCCAGCCGGTCGTGGCCCGGTTCGACGAGCCCGACGGAGAGCGCGTCCTCCCGTCCGTCGGTTATCAGTTCTGATGCTTTGACCGCAGCGTTTTATGTGAGACGGCGGGTAGCGGAGAGAGACAACCGTCTCGCCGATGTCCAACGTGTCTACCTTCCTCGCCCTCGCGTCGGTTCTCGCCCTCCTCCTCAGCGGTGCGACTCCCGCCGCGGGGCTCGGCGCCGCGCCGGACGGTCACGCCCGGGCGCTCGACGGCGGCGAACTCGACGACGACGCCCTCCCGCAGGTCGACGACGCGTCGGCGTCGTTCGGCGAAGCGAACGTGAGCGTCGAGCGGGGCGACGAGGTGACGATCACCGTCTCGCACTCCGACCCCGCGACGCTGACGATCGGCGGCCCCGAATACGGCTTCCACGTCACCGTCTCCCTTGGCGGCAGCGGCTCCACCGAGGTCGTCCTCGACACCCGGGCGACGACCGCGGCGGACCCGAACGAATTCATCGAGGGTGGTTCCGCCACGCTGCACTCCGCGCCGCTCGAGGAGCCGATGGAGCCCGAAGACTACCTGCTCCGGGTCGACATCGACGACGTCGAGCGCGACATCGGGACGCTCACCGTCGAACCGCGCGGAGACTTCGCCGCGGACTCCTCCCGCGCCCCCGGCGCGTTCGAGCCGGAGGAACACGTCGGCGGGGGCGAGGAGGGCGATGCAAGCGTCGGCCCGCTGGAGGAGTCGATGACCGCCGGGTCGACCGTCGCCCGGGGAGATTACGCCGTTGTCCACATCGAAGAGAGCGGTCTGGAGACGGCGCTGAACGCGAGCGACCTCACTGGGAGCGCCGCCGCCAACGGCCTCAAAGTCAACTTCACGCAGACGGACCCCGGGCCGAATCACGAACCCAGCGAGTACGTCGCGACCGACACGGCGAACGTCACGGTACTGCCGAACTTCGAGAACGACGAGCTCTACGTCGTCTGGAACACCACGGGCGTCGGTCTGGAGTCCCGCTCCGAGCGGAACCGGTACCGCGCGTCGCTGACGCTCACCGACGAGAGCGGCCTCTCGGAGTCCTCGGAGACGGTCGCGACGACGACGTTCCAACTGGAACGGCAGTCCGTGTCGCTGTCGACGGTCAACGACTCCGTCCACTACCCGTGGGACGACGGCGCGTTCGCCGTGGCGGGGTCGACGAACCGCGCCCCCAACACGGACCTTGAGGTCCGGCTCCGCTCGCCGGACCCGAACGCGTTCCTCCAGTTACGCGAGACGACCGTCGGCGACGATGGCGACTTCGAGGCGTCGTTCGACCTCTCGTCGGTCTCCCGCGGCACGAACGCCACGCTGTGGGTCCGAAACCACCGCGACCAGACCGTCCAGACGGTGTATCTCGTCGCGCCGGACCCGAGCGTCCGGATCGAGAACCAGACGGTGAACGGAACGACCGTCGAGATCGCGAGCGCCGAGATCCCCGAGGGCGGGTTCGTCCGACTCGAAGACGCCGCCGGCGACCCCGTCGGGCGGAGTGACTACCTCCCGCCGGGGCAGCACGAGGCCGTGAGCGCGGAGCTCGAAACGCCGGTGTTCGAGACGCAGCCGCTCAGGGCCGAACTGGTCCGCCCCGGACAGGCGTCGGACGATGAGGGCGCCGCAGACGACGGTACTCCCCCCTACGATCCCGACTCGTCGTCGTACGTCGCGAACGGCAGCGTCGTCGTCGACAGCGCGGTGATCGAGTTCCCGCCGGCACCCACCGAGACGAGCACGGCCACGCAGACGTCGACGGCGACGTCGACGCCGACGGCGACGTCGTATCCGGTGGTGACGCGGACCCCGCTCGCCCCCGCCGGCGCCTCGCAATCGAGCCTCCCGCTGTCGCCGGGGGTCGCGGTGGCGGCGCTCCTCGGCGCGAGCGCGCTTCTCGCGCGGCGGGGTGATTCCGCGTGATCCCCGAGCTCGAACCCGACGAGTTCGTCTCGTTCCTCGCCGACCTGTGGCGCGAGCGCGGCTGGGAGGTCACCGTCAAGGAGCGCGCCGACGAGACGCACTTCGTCGTCGGCAAGCGCGGCGACGGGAAGCGCGGCATCATCTACGTCTTCCCGACGACCTCCTCGACGGTCACCGAGCGGCACCTCAAGCAGTTCGTCGGCTTCTGCCGAAAGCGCGGAATCGACGTCGCAGTCGCGGCGACGCAGGGCGCGTTCGCCGAGGGGGCACAGCGGATCGCCGCCCAGCGAAGCGTTCACCTCCTTGACCGATCGACGCTGGCTACGACGGTCGAAAAGGGCGGGTTCGAGGACCTACTGGCCGCGTACACGAACACGAGCCGCCTCGATGCGGCGTTCGAGCGGCTTCGGGACCTCGGCGTTCCGATCCCGGAGGATCCGGTCCCGGAGCGGTTCTCGGGCGCCGCGTCGTCGGTGTCCGCGGTCATTGCGGGTCCGATCGCGGCCGTCGGAGCGAAACTCGGCCGCGGTGGTAGCGCCGGCGGTCCCGGCGCGGACGGCGGCGGAAGCGGTGACACAGCGACCGGCAGCGGCGGCAGCGACGCGGCGGGCGGCGGGGCCGACTCGACCGCCGGGGGCGGCCGACTGGCTGGCGCTCGGTCGGTGGCCTCGCGGTCCTTGCCGGCCGCGGTCGTTCCGGTCGTCCTCGTCGTCGCGTTCGTGCTCGGGGCGACGTTCGGGCCGGCGGTCGGACTGGGTGTCGGCCCGTCCACGGCGGGTGACGCTCCCGACGTCTCGGCGGCGTCGACGGCCGGATCGAACGCGACGCTCGACGTCCGCTGGAACGCGAGAACGACCGAGTCGCTGACGGTGAACGGGACCACCTACGACGCCCCCGACGGCCAGACGTTCCTCCTCGTCAGGATGAACGTGACGAACACTGAGGCGAGCCCGACGCAGCTCGATCAGTCCGCGCTGGCGGTCGAGGTCGCGGGCGAGCGCTACGCTCACCAGCCGCTGGACGGCGTGACGGGGTTCCCGAGCGCCGGGCTGTTCGAGCCCGAGGAAACGCGCGAGGTGTGGACCGTCTTCACCGTCCCGGGCGACGCCGAGAGTGCGACGCTTCTGATGGAGGGCGATATTCGGGTGCGGTTCGTCCGAGACGGCGCGGTGACGCCCGAGGCGACGGTCCCCGACCGCGAGTGATCCGCGGCGAGAGCCCACGACCGCGAGTGATCCGCGGCGACGGTACCCGACGGTGGGAGGCCCGCGGTCACGGCGGCCCCGCGGAGCGATGACCGGCGCTGCGAACGCGTGACAACGCTTAATCGTCCACCGCGCCTACGGCGGGTATGCTCGACCGAGCGCTCGTCGTCGCCTTACAGCTCTCGATCCCGCCGGAGACGCTGCCGCTCTTGCTCGTCGCCGCCGGGCTCGGGATCAGCGTCCTCGAGGCGTTCGCGCCGGGCGCGCACTTCATCGTCCTCGGCGTCGCGCTGCTGGCCGCGGGGCTCGTCGGGCTCGTTCTCGGCCCCCTCGCCTCACCGGTCCTCCTCGGCGTGCTCGTCCTCGCCTTCGGCGGACTGGCGCTCTACGGCTACCGCGAGTTCGACGTGTACGGCGGGAAAGGCTCCGGTCGGACCAGCGATTCACAGAGCCTCCGCGGGCGCACGGGACACGTCACAGAGCGCGTCACGCCGACGGAGGGCGAGGTCAAACTCGACGAGGGCGGCTTCAATCCCTACTACGCCGCGCGGTCGGTCGACGGTGAGATCCCGGAGGGCAGCGAAGTCGTCGTCGTCGACCCCGGCGGCGGCAACGTCGTGACTGTGGAGTCGCTGTCGGCCGCCTACGACGACATCGACCGGGAACTCGCACGGGGTCGTGCCGAAGACGATTCGGTGACCGGGACGAATGCCGAACGGCGAATCGACGCCGATGCCGACGCTGACTCCGCCGACACCACCGAGCAAGAGGGCGACCCCGATAGCGAGACGGAGACGGAGCGAGCCTGACGGACAGAGCCGGCCTGATCGCGGGGCCCCCACCGCCGACTCCGGCCGCCGCCCACCGCCGACTTCGGTCGACAGCGCCGCAGGCCAACGCTTATCAGACCGACACGCCAAGTCCCTGTATGGTACTTGGTCCCGTCTTGCTACAGACAGGAATCGGGATCCCGACCGTCGGGATCCTCGTCCTCCTCCTCGCGATCGTCACCGTCTATCAGATGGTCGAGATCGTCGACGCCTACGAGAAGAAGGCGCTGACGGTCTTCGGCGAGTACCGGAAACTGCTGGAACCGGGGATCAACTTCATCCCGCCGTTCGTCTCTCGGACGTACGCGTTCGATATGCGGACGCAGACGCTCGACGTGCCCCGCCAGGAGGCGATCACGCGAGACAACTCGCCGGTGACCGCCGACGCCGTCGTCTACATCAAGGTGATGGACGCGAAGAAGGCGTTCCTCGAGGTCGACGACTACAAGCGCGCCGTCTCGAATCTCGCGCAGACGACGCTTCGGGCCGTCATCGGCGACATGGAACTCGACGACACGCTCAACAAGCGTCAGGAGATCAACGGTCGAATCCGTCGGGAACTCGACGAACCCACCGACGAGTGGGGCGTGCGCGTCGAGAGCGTCGAGGTCCGCGAGGTCAACCCCTCCCAAGACGTCCAGCAGGCGATGGAGCAACAGACCTCAGCGGAGCGTCGCCGCCGGGCGATGATCCTCGAGGCGCAGGGGGAACGGCGCTCCGCCGTCGAGCAGGCCGAGGGTGAAAAGCAGTCGAACATCATCCGCGCGCAGGGCGAAAAGCAGAGTCAGATCCTCGAAGCGCAGGGTGACGCTATCTCGACGGTGCTGCGTGCGAAGTCCGCCGAATCGATGGGCGAGCGCGCCGTCATCGAGAAGGGGATGGAGACGCTCGAGACGATCGGGCAGGGCGAGTCGACGACGTTCGTGCTCCCGCAGGAGCTCACGAGCCTCCTCGGGCGCTACGGCCGGCAGCTGACGGACTCCGACGTGCAGGAGTCCGCGGGTCTGGAGAGCCTCGACTTCGACGCGGAGACGCGCGAACTCATCGGCCTCGACGACATCGAGGAGATTCTCGGCCAGATCGATCAGGCGACCGAGATGGACGTCGAGGAGCTCGAACAGGAGGCCGAGGCGATCAAACGCGGCGCGGGAACCGACATCCGGGACGCCGACGCGGTCGTCAACGAGGCCGACGCCGCCGACGCCGCGTCCATCAAAGATCCCGACGATGTCGTCGCCGATGCGGACGATCAGCCGCCGTCGGGGGCGGAGGCGGACGGCGAGCACCCCGCCGCCGAGGCTGACGGCGACCCGGAAGTCGAGACCGAGCGAGAGTAAACCCCGGCGAACGAAGCGCTTTTGTCCGAATCCCGCCTCGATACTGGTACGAAGGATGCCGGATCGAGATATCGACGAGGAGAAGCGGGCCACGCTCCGACGCTTCGCAGCGCTCGGAGCGGCGTCGCCGCTCGTCGGACTCGGCGCGAGCGAGGGGGCCGAAGCGGCGTCGGAGACGACGAGCGACGCCCGCGACGCGATCGTCGGGTACGTCTCCTCGACGCCGGGCGCGCACTTCTCGAAGATCCGCGACGATCTCGGTCTCGGGACGGGCGAGACACAGCATCACCTCGGGAGACTCGTCGACGACGAGGTGCTCGTGTTCCGCCGCGACGGCGACTACAAGCGCTTTTTCCCCGCGGGTCGGTTCTCGACGTTCGAGCAGACCGCGCTCGGCTATCTGCGCCGACGGACGCCGCGCGGGATGCTCGTCGAACTCCTCCGGGCGCCGGGGACGAGCGGCGCGGATCTCGCCGCACGGCTCGACGTCTCTCGGGCGACGGTCAGCGGGTACGCCCGCGAACTCGACGAGGCGGGGGTACTGTCCCGAGAGGGCGGATACGCGGTCGAACGGCCCGAGACGCTCCTCACGCTCGTCGTCAGGTACGCCGAGTCGTTCGGTCCCGAGGCGGTCGCGCTGGCGGACGAGGCCGACTCGCTCGTCAGATACGATCCGTGAAAAAGCGCCGACCCCCGCAGTCGAGCGCTACTCCGGTGTTTCTTGCGTCTGTACTCGCGACTCCACGTCCGCCTTCGCGACGAACGCGCTCACGTCCTCGGAGTCCAGCACGCTCAGAATCGCGCCGGCGTCGCCGCTGACGGTCACCGCGCCGAGAGAGCGGTACTCCTCGTCGACGGTCACGCCCTCTTGGGCTTCGAGCGTTCCGCTGAGCGCATCCATCGCCTCGTTCAGATACGACTCCTGCAGAGAAACGAGTTCCTCCTGTGCCTCCTCTCGGGAGAGGTTCCCGCTCTGCAGTTCTTCGCGTAACCGGGCCTGCTCTTCTTGCATCCCCTCTTGATCGACGGCGGCGATAGCCGCGACGCCGCTGGCCGTCTCGTCGCCGCCTTCGTCTACCTGTTCACGCGCCTCGTCGCTTGGGGAGAGCTGTTCGGTACACCCCGCCAGTAGGAGTCCGCCACCGACGCCGAGGCCCCCGAGGAAGCGCCGACGGTCCTGCAGAATCGAGTCGTCCATACTCCCGCCGGTTGTCGCCGCGGACGGATAACGGCTGGTATCTCCGCGGGGTGCCGGGGAGCGATGGCGAGCGCCACACCCGCTTACCAACGTCTCAGCTGTCCCGTACCGCCGACTGCGTCGCATCTGGGTCGTCGGAGACCGTCGGAGGTCCTCCGAGCGCTACTGCGTCACTTTCCACGTCGTTCCCGAGGAGTACCCCCACTTCTCGACGGTGAGACCGACCTCTCCGTCGAGCAGCGCGCGCATATTGGCTCCGACTTCCTTCGCCGAGAGGCCGAGGTCCTCGGCGATCAGTCGCGATTTGAAGTAGGTCCGCTGATCGACGTTCGAGCGGAGGTACCGGAGGATCCGGCGTTGTTTCTCGCTGAGGTCCGGTGCGGTCGTCGTGGAGGCGGTCGCGCTCATACACGAGGACAACGGCCGCTTCCCGTATGAGGGGTTTGGTACGGACGGTTAACGCCGCGCAGTGCTGCGGTTTCGTGCGTTCGGCGGGGGCTATCCGGGACCTATGCCCGATCGAGAGGTACGGTCGCCTAACGTCGGACCTTGCGTACTGAGGCAGAAAGTTCATACGCGCTGCACGGGCACAGTCTACCAATGGATGGTCCCCGCGACGGCAGGGAAACGGCCGCCTCCCCGCTCGGAAACGGCGACGTCGCGGCCGGTGTGTCGGTGAGTGTCGTCCTTCCGGCGTACAACGAGGAGCGGACGATCGAGTCGACAGTGGCGACCACGCTCCGGACGCTCGCGTCGTTTCTCGACGCCGGGACATTCGAGGTGATCGTCGCCGAAGACGGTTGCGACGACCGGACGCCGGAGATCGCAGACCGTCTCGCAGCCGAGGACAACCGGGTCCGTCACTTCCACAGCGAGGAGCGACTTGGCCGCGGCGGCGCGCTCGAACGCGCGTTCGAGGCCGCCCGCGGCGACGTCCTCGTCTACTTCGACACGGATCTCGCGACCGATATGCGGCACCTCGAGGCGCTCATCGAACGCGTTCGATCCGGATCCGCCGACGTCGCGACCGGGTCGCGGTGGATGCCACAGAACGTCGCAGACAGGCCGGCGAAACGCGGCGTACCGAGCCGAATCTACAACGGCCTCGTCCGGGCGCTCCTCGGATCGAACCTCCGCGATCACCAGTGCGGCTTCAAGGCGTTCAGCCGGGAGGCGTTCGAGGACCTCAGAACCGACGTCGAGGACGAACACTGGTTCTGGGACACCGAGATGCTCGTCCGGGCCCAGCGCGCCGGCTACGAGGTGTCGGAGTTCCCCGTCGAGTGGACGCCCAAAGGCGACACGAAGGTCGACCTCGTCCGCGACGTCCTCGGGATGGGGAGTCAGATCCTCCGGACGTGGTGGCAGCTGTCGGTCAGTCCGCGGCTCTCTCGGCGGGTGAACCTCGCCGTCGGGGCGATGCTCGCCGTCCTCGCGCTCTCCTTGATGACGCAGTACATCGACTTCGGGGCGGTGCTCGCGGAGATGCGCGAAGCGGACCCCGCGCTCGTCGGCGCGGCCGCGCTCGTGTACGTCCTCTCGTGGCCGCTTCGGGGGCTCCGCTACCGCGACATCCTCGCGGAACTCGGCTACCACGAGCGGGTCGACTTTCTGATGGGTGCGGTGTTTATCAGCCAGACCGGGAATCTCGTCTTTCCCGCCAGAGCCGGCGATTTCATCCGTGCGTACGTGGTGAAGGCGCGCCGCGGCATTCCGTACCCGACCGGGTTCGCGTCGCTGGCGGCCGAACGGGTGTTCGACCTCCTGACCATCGCGTCGATGGCCGGGATAGTCCTCATCGGGTACACCGCGACTGGACAGACGGCCGAACTGGCCCGAACCGTCGTCGGGGCGGAGGGAGCGGGACGCGTGGCCGTCGCTGTGGCGGTGGGCGTCGGCCTCGTCGCGATCGCCGCCGTCGGCGGGATTGCCCTCTCGGCGCGGAGCGATCGAGACCTCGTCACCGCGCTCGTTCACCGCGTGAGCACGGACTCCTACGCCGACTTCGTCGCGGGCGTCATCGCGCGGTTCGTCACCGACCTCCAGACGGTCGCCGGCACGCGCGGCGGCTTCGCCCGCGTCGGCGCGTCGAGCGTCGCCATCTGGACGCTCGACGTCGCGACCGCGATCCTCGTGCTGGCGGCGTTCGCACCGGGCCTGCCGGTCGTCGAACTCGTCGCGGTGAGCTTTTTCGCGGTGAGCGTCGGCAACCTCGCGAAGGTGCTCCCGCTGTCACCCGGCGGGGTGGGCCTCTATGAGGGCGCGTTCACGCTCCTCGTGGTCGGACTGACGCCGCTCGGCGCCGAACTCGCGCTCGGAGCGGCCGTCCTCGATCACGCCGTGAAGAACCTCATCACCGTCGTGGGCGGTTACGCCTCGATGCTCGGTCTCAACGTCTCGCTGACGACCGCGGTCGAGGAGTCACGCGAGGTTCGCGAGTCGGCCGAGGAGCCGGTGAACCTCGATTAGTCCGGCGTCCGAAACCCGCGTTTGAACGGATCCTGACTCAGTACAGATCGCTCAGAAACGGCGCCGCCGCCGCGGTGACCGCGGCGGCGAGCGCGTCCGTCCGCGTCAGCTTCCCCTCGGAGAACGCGCCCGCGGCGCCCCGATTTCGAGCGACGTTCGACTCGTCGAGGACGTCGTCCATCACCGGCCCCAACTCCTCGCCGCCGCGAATCCGCGCACCGATTGACGGCGGGAGGGGAAGGCTCGGCCCGGCGCCGACTCCCCAGCGGTCGCCGTCGGTGACGGCCGCCCACATCACGAGATACGGCGCTTCGGAATCGGTCGCTTTTCGTCCGTCCTCACGCGCCTCGGCTCCGAACGTCGCGACGCCGCCCTCGATGCCGACGCCGAGGTCGTACTCGCCGGCCCGGAGCGTCGCCGCCGCCCTGTTTCGCGCGCCCGTTCGCGTCTCGTCGTGGCCGATCGGTTGCTCGGCGACGCCCGACGGAACCGGTTCCGCGACGACCGCCGCGTCCGCAAAGACGCGGGCCGTCGCCTCCCGCTTCACGGGGTTCCCGCTGCCGACAGCGATTCGCATACTCGCGAGTGAACGCGGCCGGACGTTACGTGTGTCGGTCTCCTCTGTGGCGAACAGCTGGCACCCCCGACGAGGGACCGCCGGGGTCGATCATCGCGCTTGCAACGTCGTCCGACTGCACGCCGATGACTGAGCGCACGCCGACGACCGACTGCACGCCGGCGTGTGATCGAGTGCATAGGGAGTTGCAACCGCCACGCTACCCCGCGTCGACGTGCCAGGCAACCGCTTCCCGACGCGGGGCGTCGCTCATATCATACGCCCGCTGGTCCGGTCTTGTTAGATAAACGCTCGGAGCCGGTGGCCATCGGCAACGGAGACGCGACCTACTCGGACTCGCCGTAGAACAGCTCAGCCAGCGTCTCGACGCCGTCGATGAGCCGCGGGCTCGGTTGGTTCAGGAGGTCGTCGTCGAGGACGTGCACCGACGCGTCGAGGTCCCAACCCCGTTCTGCGATGAGGCCCGGGTCGGCGCGGTCCCCGTGCCCGCAGTGGTGTACGACGACGTGGTCCGGGTCTGCGCGTTCGACGCGTTCGCCGGACACCTCCTGTGAGCGATCACCGGGAGCGCAAAAGGGATACCGCGCGCCGGCCGTTTCGACGGCCTCGGGGACCCAGTTTCCGGCGGCCATCGGGGGGTCGCCCCACTCCTCGCAGTAGACGACCGGTCGGGAACCGCCATCGGACGCGGCGTCGTCGAGTCGCGCGGTCACTCGCGCTCGGACGGCGTCGAGTCGGGAACGGGCCTCCGCCGCGAGTCGTTCGCCGGCGTCCGCGCGTCCCACCGCTCGGCCGAGCGTCGCGAACGTGTCGACGACGGCGTCGAGGGAGTCCGGTTCGACGTGGCAGACGTCGTAGCCGCGGTCGAGGAGGTCGGACCGAATGTCCGACTGGAGGGCGTCGGCGGTGCAGACCAGATCCGGGTCGAGAGACGCCAGTCGGTCGAAGTCCGGGTTCAGCCAGCCGCCGACGACCGGTCGATCGAGCGGGCAGTGGCCGGTCACGCCAACGAGCGCGTCGCCCGCGCCCATCGCCGACAGCGTCGCGGTGGCGCTGGGCGCGAGCGAGACGACGCGCTCGGGGTGGTCGACTGCCGTCCCGCCGTCCCCGGCGCGTCTTTCCGCGGTATCACTCCCGGAAGCGTCCATACCCGATGCCGGTGCGGCGACTGACAAGTACGTTGTGGTGGTGCCCCGTCCGAGCAAACCGCATATATAAATTGTAATGGTCGTTATCAACGGATCCCTCGGCTCAGGGCTGTGTACGCGGTTCGGGCAATCGATTCCGAACCGCTTTTATACAATCCGGCGGTTGAGTGGGTACGGACCGCTTCGGGCCTCTCTCACGCGTATCTGTGGCTCGGGGCATTCGTCGCTATCCCGATGAGCGAGAAGAGTACCTACACTCGCGTGAACGCGAGAACGAGAGACGAGTCGCGAACGAACGAGGGCCGAGGCGGCGACTCGGCCGGCCAGCGGTGGGTTCGCCCTGGCGAGGAAGAAGAAGAGACCGAGTCGACTTCGACCGACGAGGAGCTGGCCTGTCCCGAGTGCGGTGGCAACGTCGTCGTCGACGACGAGCACGGCGAGACGATCTGTGACGACTGCGGGCTGGTCATCACCGAGGACTCCGTCGACCGCGGCCCCGAGTGGCGCGCGTTCGACGCCAAGGAGAAGGACCAGAAGTCCCGCGTGGGCGCGCCCACGACGAACACGATGCACGACAAGGGGCTGTCGACCAACATCGACTGGCGCGACCGCGACGCCTACGGCAACTCCCTGTCGTCGAATCAGCGCCAGAAGATGCAGCGGCTCCGCAAGTGGAACGAGCGCTTCCGGACCCGAGACTCGAAGGAGCGCAACCTCAAGCAGGCGCTCGGCGAGATCGACCGGATGGCCTCCGCGCTCGGCCTCCCCGAGAACGTCCGCGAGACCGCCTCAGTCATCTACCGCCGCGCGCTCGACGAGGACCTCCTACCCGGCCGCTCCATCGAGGGCGTCGCCACCTCTTGTGTCTACGCCGCCGCGCGGATGGCCGGCGTTCCCCGCTCGCTCGATGAGATTTCTGAGGTCTCCCGTGTCCCGAAGAGCGAGGTCGCGCGCACCTACCGATACATCGCCCGCGAGCTCTCGCTCGAGGTCAAGCCCGCCGACCCCGAGCAGTACGTGCCCCGCTTCGCCTCCGAACTCGGACTGTCAGA
Organism: Halobellus sp. GM3; assembly: GCF_052545375.1. Lineage (NCBI taxonomy): Archaea > Methanobacteriati > Methanobacteriota > Halobacteria > Halobacteriales > Haloferacaceae > Halobellus > Halobellus sp. GM3. Next base: position 93,899 of record NZ_JBQWLT010000004.1, read on the forward strand.
CGAGGCGAAACTGCGCGCGCGCCAGCTGCTGAAGAACGCCAAGGAGAAGGGCGTTCACTCCGGGAAGTCGCCGGTCGGCCTCGCTGCCGCTGCGGTGTACGCCGCCGCGCTCCTCACCAACGAGAAGACGACGCAGGCCGCCGTCAGCGACGTCGCCGACATCTCCGAGGTCACGATCCGAAACCGCTATCACGAACTGCTCGAAGCCGAAGATTCGATCGGCCTCGCCTGATCGAACGGCGTTTCGACTGCTGCTTTTCCCGGACGTTTAAGAACCCCGGCGTCGTCGACCACGGATATGACCCGGACCCGTCGTGCGATGATTGCGGCACTCGTCGCCGTCCTCGGCGCGAGCCTCGGCGTCGCCGGCGCGGGACACCTCTATCTCCGACGGTGGCGGCGGGCCGTCGCGTGGTTCTCCTTCGTCGTCGGCGCGGCGCTCGTGCTCCTGTGGCTGTTCGCCGACCCGTCGACGGTCTCTCTCACCGACCCCGCGTCCGTCGCGGCGCTCGAACCGTCGGCGCTGCCGGCGACTGTCACCGCGCCGCTCTTCGGGCTGCTGCTTTTGAGCACGTTCGACGCCTACCGGCTCGCCTCGGTTGGCGTGCGGACGACCGACGAGCCGCAGTGTCCGAACTGCGGCGGCGAGCTCGACCCCGAGATCGACTTCTGTCCGTGGTGTACGATCGAACTGGAGTGGGAACGCCCCGGCGAGAAGACGGGCGCCGAACGCGGCGAGTGACGGCGGGAACTCGAACGACGCGCCTCGAACCTATTTCTCGATGATGCTCTCTTCGACGGCCTCGCCGAAGTGCCGGGCGGTCTGCTCGTAGTACAGCAGGATCTCGTCGCCGGCGTCCAGATCCGTCACGGCGGTCCGCCCCTCGCGCGTGTGGACCTTGATTGTCTCGGCGTTCTGCAGCAGCGTCTCGACGCGGTCGCCGTCGACCTCCGCCTGGACGCGGAACATCGGCCGCTTCTCGATCTTCACGCGGCCGACGACGGCCTCGCGGGTCTTCCCCTCGGCGTCGACGACCTGCACCTCGTCGCCGCTTTTGAGCTCAGAGAGGTACTTCGTGCCGCCGTCCGGCGTCCGGACGTAGGCGTGGACCGCGCCGGCGTTGACGCGGAACGGCCGCGAGGCGACGTACGGCGACTCGGCGGTCTCCGCGTGGACGAAGAAGAGCCCGCGGCTCATACTGCCGACCAGCATCCCCTCGTCGTGCTCCATCAGGTTGCCCGTGTCGACGCAGACGCGGTCAGCGATGCCGGTCCGCTCGACGGCCGTGACGGTGGCCCACTGGAGATCGAGCGTCTCGCGTTCGACCTCGTCGCGGATCTCGACGGTCCGCCTGATCTCGTCGGGGTCGTCGGAGTCGAGCAGCACGCCGTCGGATCCGATTTCCAGCGTCTCGAAGGCGGTCTTGGCCTCCTCGGCGCTGGTGACGCCGGCGATCAGGTCCGTCTCCTCGCCGATGCGCGCGATGAGGTTCTCGAGCGGGATGATCGTCCAGTCCTCGCCGACGACGATCGTGTACTCGGCCTCCGCGGCCGCTTCCTCCGCGAGCGCCTCGTACTCCTTCGAGAGGATTCGGACGTACGCGCCCTGCGCGCGGTCGTCCTCGCGGCGCAGTGTCGTGAGGTCCGCAGAGCCCGAGAAGTCCGCGGGGAGGTCGACGCTCCCGTCGCCCTCGCCGTCTTTGCCGACGATGTAGGCGTCCGCCGTGGCCTCGGCGGCCGTCGGTGCGTCCGCCGTCTGCGCGTCGTCGCCGAACTCCGCGGCGCTCACGGTATCCTCGCCGCCGTCACCGTCTTCGTCGCCGCCTTCGGCGCCTCCGCTCGTCTCGACGTCGTCGATGAGCGCGGTCCCCGAGTCGGTTCGGAACGCCGCGACGGAAATCTCGCCCAGCGCTCGGACGCGCTCGACGTCGGCCTCGTCGACGAGTACCCAGTCGACGCCGGCTTCGAGCCCGGTCGTGATCCGTCGCTTCCGTGTCTCCCAGTCGCCGACGCTGTCGTCGGCCTTGAGCCAGACGCTTCGTGTCATCGTTGTCGGCTCAACTCGGCCGGCGCGCTTGAACGTGGCGACTCTCCGGAGGATTGCCGTCGGAGTCGCCGTCGAGCGCGGACGCGGCAACCCTTTTGTGTGTATACACACAAACACAATATATGGGGACGAAGACGATCGGCCTGCGCGACGACGCGTACGAGCGGTTGAAGGCCCGCAAGCGGGACGACGAGAGCTTTACCGACCTCGTGGATCGATTGCTGGACGAGGCGACTGTCGACTGGCGTGAGGGGTTCGGGACGCTGGACTCCGAGGAGATGGGTGACTTGGAACGAGCGGTCGAACGCTCCCGTACTCGGACGAGCGAGGGACTCACAACACGTCAGCGGACGGTCCTCGAGGAGCTAGCAACTATCGACGAGGACCCTGATGAAGCTGCTTGATACGACCGTTCTCATCCACTACTGGGGCGGCGTCGACGCGGTAGCGGACTACCTCGACGAACACGAGGAGCACGAGTTCGTGACGACAACGCTCAACCTCGAGGAGATCGCCGTCGGACGGGCGCTCCAAGGGGAACTCGACAGACACGAGATCCGGTCGACGTTCGATTGGGTGCGGACCGTTCCCTTCGATGTCGACCACGCGTTCGTCGCCGGTGAACTGGAAGCGGAACTTCACCGTGACCCGGAGATAAACGGCGATAAGATCAACTCCCTCGCTGCCGACGTCCTCATCGCCGCCGTCGCTAAAGAGGCGAACGCGACGGTGGTCACACGGAACGTGGACGATTTCGAGCTGTTCGATGGCGTTTCCGTCGAGACGTACTGATTCTATAGTAGCGTTTGCAACTGATTGCGCATTCGACGCACGCAGTCGTGCGATCGGCTGAGTGAAGACTTGCAAACGCTACTATAGCGACGGTTCTGCTGTGGAAAGTGGTAGTGATTCTTTCACCGGTTCAGAAATTCTCGCTGCCCCGTCCGACGAGAACTCTATGAGGGCTCGCGAGAATCACTATGCGGTCAGTCACACTCCCCGAACGCTCCGTCGACGGCCGAGACCGGCCGCGGTTCGGCCGGCTCGCCCGCCGGCTCGCGGAGGCGGCGGTGATACCAGACGACGTCGTGCCACTCACCCAGCTTGAAGCCCGCCGCGGGAAAGCGACCGACGCGCTCGAAGCCGCGACGCTCGTGGAACGCCTCGCTCTCGGGGTTCGGCATCCCCAGCGCGGCGAACACCGCGCAGTAGCCCTGCTCACGGAGCGTCTCTAACAGCCGATCGTAGAGTCGACTCCCGATGCCGGCGCGGTGTGCGTCGGGATCGACGTAGATGGACGTCTCGACGGCCCAGCGGTAGGCCGGCCGCTTGCGGAGTTGGCTGCCGTAGGCGTAGCCGACGACGTCGTCGGCCTCGTCGCCACGGCGGTCGTGGCCGTCGCCGCCGACGCCCTGAACCGCCACGTACCACGGGTACTCCTCGGCCGCCAGCGTCTCGCGGATGTCGGCTTCGACGCTCGCGACCGACGGGACCTCGGTGCGGAACGTCGCCGGCGAGTCGCGGACGAACGGCGCGTAGATGTCGCGGACGGCCGTGGCGTCGTCGGGCCGAACGGGTCGTAATCGAATATCGATAGCGTCATCGGGCATACTCGTCGGGTTGGGACCGCCGATAACTGGTCTTACGCTTTGAATGGGAGGTTATCTGAATATTGTTGTGCGGGCAATGTATGAGTAATTCAAATGTACCGGGAGGCAACGAGATAAAATATTAAGTGGCTGGCACACAGTGTCTCTGTTAAGGTAGATATATGCCAAGATAATGAACCGCCCGGTGGATACAGTGAAAGTGTATCCACGGTATCCGGGCACGCTAGCAAAGAGCCCTTTCGGGAACTGTCTCCCAGCGTACTAGCATTGTCTGTTAGTACGTAAATCGGTTCCGCTGAACCAATCTAGGGTTGAAGAAAATGTCCGGGAGGCAATAACTTGGGCGCACCACGTTTCAGATGAACCCAGAGTGGGCTGGTGCAAATATTTATTACCTCGACATAAGATCAACAATCACCGATAAATGAATACCAATCGACATAAAACGCGCCGGAGCTCCGCTGTATGCGGGTTTTAGCCCGCCTCTCGGCGCGGGCGGACGCGGCGTACGACAACGCGTATCACCACAAACTACGCGGTCGGATGTGGCGGGCGCTCGAGGGAACGGCCTTCGAAGACGTTCACGATACGAACGAGCCGCCGGGGTTCGTCTTCTCGAACCCCTTTCCGCCGGGGAATATGCGCGAGGGCGATGAGCGCACGCTGCTCGTCGCGTCTCCCGACGAAGAGCTGCTCGCACACGTCGCAGAGAACCTCAAGGAATATCCGGAGCTCAACGTCGGGGAGATGCCGTTCACCGTCGAGGATCTATCCGTCCTTTCTCCTGACGTCGGGGAACCCGGGAGTTCGGGCGTGCTCGAAACCGGGACCGGACTGCTCGTGCGGATCCCGCCGTGGCGTTGTGACGACTACGGCATCGCCCATCCCGGTGAAGATACTGCTGTCTACTGGCAGCCTGAGCATGGGACAAAGCCGCTGCGAAAGCAATTGGCCTCGAATCTCGATCAGAAACACGCCCGCCACGCACTAGAACACCTTCCCGGACCGAGTGACCGGCCGGGAGAACTGTTCGACGGATACGAACTGATCAAAACGTTCGCCGTCCCGGTCGAGGTGACACAGGGGCAGACGATGACGTACGTCCTCAGCAAGTGGCGGCTCCAGTACACCGTCCGGGACGACCACCATCGACGGCACCTGAACCTCGCCCTCGACTGTGGCCTCGGCGAGCGAAACGGGCTCGGACTCGGCTTTATCAACGTCTCCGAGAAGCGCGGTCCGTACGGAGCCCTCGCCGAGGAGGTGCACGGCGAGTGAGCCTCCTCCCCAGTCCCTCCGAGTTCGACGACGAGTACGACGACGAGGAACTCGCCGCCGAGCTTCCCGATCGACCAATCACGTCGCTTCGTGACTTGCAGTACCTGTACGGCAGGCTGTACACGCTCGCGACCGCGGGCGGCGGGGAGTTCGCACCGTACCTGACGCCGGAGAAATCGACCGACCTGTTCGGCGAGTCCGAGAGCTTGGCCATACTCCAAGTCGATCTGACCGGGAACGAGCCGCGACTCGATCCCGACGAGCCCGTTCGGTTCCGGACGTATTCGCGCGACCTCGTCGAACCCGTCGCTCACTCGTGGTTCAACGCGGCTCGAGGCTTCGACCACAGCATCACCCATCGAACAGGGAAGGGAAAAGAGCCCGAGAAGATCGCCGAGTACCTGACCGAACGACTCACTGCGTGGGCGTCCGACGAGGTGATTCAGGACGCAGTCGCCGCCCACGATGACGGTTGGATCGTCGAGGCACTCGCGGCGCTCGGTGAGCGTGATGGGATCGCCGATGACATCACCCAGGCGGTCACAGAACGGATCAACGGACCGACGACATCACTGACGACCGTCGCCGTGAAGCTCGACGCGGACGGCGACTACAAGCTCCCTGGCGCCTGCGGCACCGACGTGTTCAACGTCGCGATGCGGGAGCGCAAGCGCTCGAAACTCGTCTCGAAGGGCGAGGCGACGAACTCCGCGGGCGACGCGACGGACCTCGTGACCGGTGCGTACGGACGGACGGTCGGCACCGCGGAGGATCCGCTCAACTACTTCCTCGGCAAACAGCTGGAGAAGTTCCCCGGGTTCGACCCGGACGAGGCGTGGCGAACGCATCCCGTCTCCGAAGACGTCGCGGTGACGCTGATGAACGCCTCGACGTTCGTCGACGCGTGTAGCTACTACACGCTCGAATCGAACGTCTACTACCTCCCGTACTTCTTCGGCCGACTGACGTCCGAAGACGCACGCGAGTTGTACAAAATACTATACGGAGCGGTCGATTCAGAAAATATGACTCCCGTACAGGAGACGTACAACGCGTACCATCGAAGCCCCTCCACCGCGGATCTCGCCGAACGGATGCGCTTCTACGTCGCGGCGGTGTTGAAACACCAGACGAAGCGGTTCGACGTCTTCGGCGATTCGTTGGGCTGTTCACTGCTCCACCCTGTCGAGCTCGCGGGCGCGCACGAGGCGATCACGAGCTCGTGGGTGTTCGACGCGACGGCGACGCTTCCTCATCCGGACGTGCGCCCCGCGCTTCCGACACACGAGAGTTGGGACCTCCTCGATGGGACCGAGCGGTATCTACTCGGAGCCATCGCGAGCGGCTGGTACTTCGAATCGACGTACTCGAAACCAGACGACGATCAGTCGGCGTCCGCGGACGACTTCCGGATCCAATCGCTCGTGAGCGCGCTGTCTGGCGATCAGATCCCCGTCGAGACCCTACTCGAGGAGTACGTCGACCGATTGATCGACGAGGGGGCAGAAAGCTTTCCGACCTTTCGGGTGGCGACGCAGTACGCACAACTGTGTGCCCTTGCGACCGCTGGCGCACTGACTGGTGACGACGAATCGCTGACGAAACCGACCGCGTATACGAACACCGATATGACACACGCGACAGACACACGCGCCCGCGCCGACGGGGGATCGCCCCGCGAAAAGCGCGAAGCGAAGCTCGAACAGTTCCTCGATCAGACTCCCGCGCTCTCTCCGGAGAGCCCGGAGCGGCGCGGGGGGTTCTTGCTCGGCGTCCTCGTCGGCCAAGTCACCGGCTATCAGCAGGTGAGCGAAAACCGTTCGACGACGCTCGTCGATCAGTACCCGATCAAGGCGATCACGGGGACGAAAGTCAAGCGCCTCGCGAGCGACGTCCTCGACAAGAACGTCGTCTACTCCCGCGAAAACGGTCTCGCCTCGACGATGTACGGGGAGGTCGTCACCGAACTCGTCGAGATCCTGCCGCGAGTCGGCGAGGACGGGGCGTGGGAGATCGATACGACCGACCTCCGCTACTACTACGCACTAGGTGTTTCCTACGGGATGAACAACTGGACTACCGACGGCTCCGAGGGAGAATCGGCCACCGAAGAAGACGCGACTGCCACGGAGATCTCAGATGACTGAACACGCCTACGCCGACGACAGCTACGACCCCGTACAGCACCGCTCAGAGATCGTTTTCTGCTATGACGCCGTCGACGCCAATCCGAACGGGAACCCTCTCAGCGGAGCGAACCGGCCACGGATCGATCCGCAGACGCAGCAGGCAGTCGTCACGGACGTCCGTCTGAAGCGCTACCTCCGTGACCAACTCGACGCGGACGGCCACGGCGTCTACGTCCGGAACGTGAAAAACGAAAAAGGAAACCAGTCCGAGCGGTGGGAACTCCTCCGTGACCGGCTCAAGGGGCTGGACCCCGACGAGTGGGACCTCGGTGATCTCAACGAGGAGGGGGAGGCGAAACTGCGTGAGGATATCTTCGGCGCGTTCCTCGACGACGCCGCCGACGTCCGATACTTCGGAGCGACGATGAGCCTCGACCTCCAAGGGAAATACGAGGGGTTCGAGGACTACCTCCCAGATCACTTCACCGGTCCCGTTCAGTTCTCTCCGGGAAAGACCATCCACCCCGTTCAGGAGAACGAGGAGTACAACAGTCTCACGAGCGTTATCGCGACCGGCGCGGACAAAGAGCAGGGCGGGTTCGACCTCGACGACCACCGTATCCAGTACGGGTTCGTGGCGTTTCACGGCCTCGTCGACGAACACGGGGCGGCGGATACGAAACTCTCGCCGGCTGACGTGAAGCGACTCGATACGCTCTGTTGGCGCGCGCTGAAGAATCAGACGATCAGTCGCAGCAAGGTGGGACAGGAGCCGCGTCTGTACCTGCGCGTCGAATACGCCGATGAGGGCTACCACCTCGGCGGACTGACCCGCGACCTCGGCGTCGACGCGGGGCATTCGGAGCCGATCGAGCAGGTCCGCACTATTCGCGATCTGACTGTCGATCTGAGCGACCTCCTGTCCCGTCTCGAACGCAACGCCGACCGGATCGAGGGCGTTCGAGTCGCAGCCAGCGACGTGTTCGAAGCGAGTGCGGACGGCGAGCTCCTCACGCCCGGCGACGACCGTGGGTCTCACGGGGTCTACGAAGCGCTTCGCGACCGACTCGGGACCGCAAGGGTCGACGTCGTCGACGTGTACGAGGAGGCTCCCGAAACGATGCCGACCGCGGCAGAGGACTGATGAGTCAACGCTCGCTGGAGAACTGGGGCGACGCCGATGGTGGAACGGAGGACACCTCACGTGGCTCGAAGGAGGGTACGGCGCTCCCGCAGACGTGTCTCTCCTTCGAGATTCGGGGTCCGTGGGCGCACTTCCGTCGCGTCGAGGGAAACATCGTCAAGCAGACGTACCGCATCCCGCCGCGGACGACAGTGGCGGGGATTGTCGCCGCCATCCTCGGAATCGGTCGCGATCAGTACTACGAGGCGTTCGGCCCCGCCGTCTCGGCGATGGCCATCGAGCCGCTCGCCGAACTGCGGACGATGAACGTCCCGCAGAATACGCTCTCGACGGCGAAGGAACACCTCAAGACGGTCCCGTCGAGGGGCCACGCGCGAGTCTCTCTTCCCGACCCGACCGAACTCCGACAACAGCACAACTACGAATTGCTCGTCGAGCCGGCGTATCGCGTCGACCTCCGACTCGGCGACGACGGGCTCTACGAGCGGTTACGCGACCGGCTTGCGGCGGGAACGAGTTACTACCCGCCGAGTCTCGGCCTCTCGGAACACTTGGCTGAGGTGGATTATCTCGGCGAGTTCGACGTTACATCAGTCGAGTCGGCGGATGTCCGCGTCGACTCCGTGATCATCAACGCGGTCGACGACGTCGTGATGGAGCCGGAAACGCAGGTGCGCGTGGAGCGTTCCCCCGGGTATATGGCGGCTGACAGCGGGGGTCGAACGACGACAGAGTTCCTCACGGTCGCGTACTCCCCGGCGGGGGAGTCACTGTCGGTGACCGACGTCGAGGCCGTCGAAGTGGACGGTCGACGAGTGATCTTCGAATGAGCGACTTCCGAGACCGGCCGTCGCATCGCGGTCCGAACCGCGAACCGATCCCGCTCGATTGCCACTTGGAAGACGTCGCCAACAGCGTTGCGGGACTCGTCCCGGGACATGGGGCGACGCCCGACGGGAACTCGGTGCGAGAACTGGCGCGTCGAGTCGCGTTCGTTCACGACTTCGGGAAGCTCTCCTCGTGGTTCCAAGCTCACTTCGATGGGGACGACCCCACAGAGCCGACACACCACGCACCCGTTGGGGCGCTCGTCGCCCACTACGTGCTCTCCGTGTCCGGCTTCGACGGCGATGATCCCCTCGTCGGGTTCCTCGCGGTCGCCCGGCACCACGGACGGCTTCCGGACACGGCGGAGTACGTCGAACGGTCGACAGCGAGTATGACCGGGAGTCGTGCGAAGCAGTTGTTCAGATCCGACGTATTCGCGCAGGTCGACAACATCGACGAGACGGTTCCGGATCTCGCGGACGAGCTAATCCGGCGTGCGACCGACGGCGAGGGGTCGTGGGCCGAGTTCCGTGAACGGATGGACACCGCCCGTGAGAACGGAGTTCACCGCGCCGTTGCAGCGCACGTTCTCAGCGGTCGAGCGCTCACCGCACGGGAACCGGACCGACTCTCGGACCGGTTTTACGATGCAGTCCTGCAGGTGTGGAGCGCACTCGTCTTCGCGGACAAGACGAGCGCAGCGTCGCTAAGTACCGGTATCGAAATGGGGGCCGACGCGTTCGATGCCACAGTCCCGTCCCGTTCTGCCATCGACGCACACGTCGAGGGGCTTCTGCTGGACGCGGCCGCGGACGACCTCGACGAGACGACGCGACAGCTGAACCAAGACCGCGAACGCGCGCGCCGTCGCATCCGGGGTCGGGCGGAGAAATTCGCCCGCTCTGCGGAGTCGATCGCGACGCTCACGCTCCCGACGGGCCTCGGAAAAACGCTCTCGGGGCTCGACGCGGCGCTCACCGTCCTTCGCCAACAGGAGGGGGACGGTCGCGTCGTCTACGCGCTCCCGTTTACGTCGATCATCGACCAAGTCGCCGAAGTCAGCCGGGACGTCTTCCCCACCGAGGACGGTGGCGACCTTCTTACCGTCGACCACCACTTGGCAGAAACAGTCGTTGACCTCCCGGACGATCCGGAAACGGTCCCTAGCGATGAGAGGGAAACGCTCGCCGCGATGCTCGGTGAGAGTTGGCGGAGCGGGCTCGTCGTGACGACGTTCGTCCAGCTGTTCGAGAGTCTCGCTGGACCCTCGAACGGCCGTTCGATGAAGTTGCCGTCGTTGTACGGTTCGGTCGTGGTTCTCGATGAACCGCAGGCACTCCCACTCGACTGGTGGCCGCTCGTCGAACGCCTCGCGGAGACGCTCACCGAGAGATACGGCGCGACAGTCATCTCGATGACGGCAACGCAACCGAAACTGTTCACCGCGGACGGGACGCCACTCGAACTTATCGGAGATCCGGACCCGTACTTCGAGCCGCTCGACCGGCTCGTCTTCGAGCTTCATCACTCGGCCGAAGCAACGCTCGATGGCCGCACCGAGCCGGTGTCGTACGAGGATGCGGCACGGGTTCTGACAGAACGACTGGATGGCGGTTCGTCGGTCCTCTCCATCTGCAACACGATCGACAGCGCTCGGGAACTCGCTACCACTCTCCTTCATCGGTGTGATGCGATCAACGTCAACGAGGTGTACGACGAACGGCTCCGCAGCCATCAGGGTGTCACCGCGGAGTTAGATGCGGGCGGGACGATCCAAACGGTGCTCGACCGCCGTGAAGACGGGGTTCCACTCGTCGTTCACCTGACGACGCGGCATCGCCCTGTCGACAGGGCCCATCTCATCGAGGTGGCGAGTACGCTCACCGAACGCGGTGTTCCCATTGCGTTCGTGTCGACACAGCTCGTCGAAGCCGGCGTCGACGTCAGCTTCGACGAAGTCGTTCGAGATTTCGCACCGCTCGACAGCCTCGTCCAAGCGGCTGGACGGTGCAACCGATCGTTCGATCGCGACCGCGGTCGCGTCACCGTGTGGACGCTTGCCCCGCCACAGGACCGCGAAGAGACGCCGTCCACGGCAGTCTACGACCGCCAGGGCGATAGCCTGACGAAACTGACGGCCCTCGCGCTCAATCAGGTTTACGACGGGGCCCCGATCCCCGAGCCGGTCGTCACTCGCGACGCGGTCGAAGCATACTTCGGGATGCTCGATACGCGTAACGTCGGGAGAGGAGAATACGTCGATTACGTCGACCGGGCTGACGCCGAAACGCTCGGAAGGCTCTCGCTGATCGACGAGCGCCGTGCTGTCGACGTCGTGGTGGCACGGACTGCCCGCGAGTCTGAACAGCTTACGGAGGTTCGTGAGGCCGTCGCCGCCTTCGAGTGGGACCGATTAGACGCCCTCGTCGACCAGTTCTCGCCGCTACAGGTGTCGATCCCCGTCTACAGCGCCGCGGACGCGACTGGGCCGCTGGCCCACCTCGAACGACTCTATGCCGATGCCGAACGGGTACAACTTGACACCCGACACGGCCGACACACATCCTATTTCAACGCGACCGAGGGAGTCCGTGTCCCTGACACGTCTGCGGAGGCGCGGTTGTTGTGACTGGTTCCTCGGACGTAACCGGGACAGACACGTCAGAGCTCGGCTCCCGGGGAGAGTACCCGATTGAACAGTTGAAACGAACTGCAACTGGCGAGCCGGTGGACGATCCGTTCCGCGTGACTGGGGTGATGATGCAGTATTTCCACGTCTGTGAACGGGAACTCTGGTTCGCAAGTCGCTATCTCGAAATCGACCGCGAGAACACGGCAGTCGTCCGCGGTACTCGCGTTGACGAGACAGCGTACGAGTCCGAACGCGAGAACCTCTCGTTGGGAATGATCTCGCTCGATCTCTTACAGGACGGGCGCGTCGTCGAAGTCAAACCGTCTTCGACGCTGGAGGAGCCGGCACGAATGCAGCTGTCGTACTATCTCTGGTATCTCGCGGAAATCGCAGGCGTCGAACGTGACGGCGTCCTCGCGCATCCGACCGAACGGAAACGCGAACCGATCGAACTGACGACCGAACGGCGAGAGAAAGTCGAGGACGCGATACGAGGGATATACGCCGTCGTGACGTGCGAGCAACCGCCGCCTGCGAGTGAGAAGCCGTTCTGCTCGTCGTGTGCCTACCACGACTTTTGTTGGTGCTAACAATGGACCGCAACTATCACGTCTTCTCTGACGGACGCATCGAACGCCGGGACGACACCCTGCGCGTCGTCACTGAGAGCGGCGAAAAGAACCATCTCCCCGTCGAACACGCCGAGGCCGTATTCCTTCACGGTCAGATCGATTTCAACACCCGACTTATTTCGTTTCTCAACGACCACGGGATCGCTGCACACGTTTTCGGATGGAACGACTACTACTCTGGGTCAGTAATGCCGAAGAAGGGACAGACATCCGGACGTACTGTGGTTGCACAGGTGAATGCGTATGAAGATGAGATTCACCGACTTGAGATCGCTCGTGAGTTCGTCGCGGGGAGCATTCATAATATGCGGGCGAACGTTCGGTACTACGATAGCCGCGATCGCGATCTCGAGGACGCGCTTGGCGAGTTAGATGTCGCTGCTGAACGTGTTTCTGCCACGGAGTCCGTGTCCGAGTTGATGGGCGTTGAGGCGACTGCTCGGAAGGCGTATTACGCGACGTTCGAGCCCATTCTCCCGAATGACTTCGCGTTTGGCACTCGTCGGTTCAACCCGCCGCCGAACGAGGTGAACAGTGTCATCTCTTTCGGCAACGCGCTCGTCTATGCAAACTGTGTTTCAGCGATCCGCGCGACTGCGCTCGACCCCTCAGTGAGCTATCTCCACGAACCGGGAGAGCGGCGATACTCGTTGTCATTGGACGTCGCCGATCTGTTCAAGCCGTTGTTGGCCGATCGGGTTATGTTCCGGTTACTGAACCGCCGGCAGCTCTCCGCTGAGGATTTCAGATCGGAAGTGGGCTCTTGTCTCCTCACCGAACGCGGACGCAAAACGTACACGAAGGCCTTCGAGGAAACGCTCGAAGAGACTATCGAGCATCCGGAACTCGACCGGAAGGTGAGCTATCAGTATCTCTTGCGCCTCGAAGCGTATAAACTCAAAAAGCACCTCTTGGCCGGTGAACCGTATGAGGCCTTCCGGAGGTGGTGGTAATGTACGTCGTTCTCGTGTACGATATGGAGGCCGACCGCACGCAGAAAATGCTCAAACTCGGCCGTCGCTATCTCACTCACGTCCAAAATTCCGTCCTCGAAGGGCAGATTACTGAAGGTGATTTGACCGCGCTGGAGAACGCGATCGAAGATCTACTCCTCCCCGGTGAGAGTGTAATCGTCTACGAACTCTCCTCGGACACACTGCTCAATCGAACGGTGTATGGTGACGATCCTGCGGAAGAGAGTAGATTTATTTAGTAACGATTTTCGACCATCGACCCCCTTGGCCATAGCGAGTATTGGTGGTCGATGGAAACATTTGTGTCAGTGTGCAATGTACGGAGTCTATAGCCCGTGTATTGGGCATAGTTTCAGACGAACCCTTGTGGGGTTGAAGCAGCTTCTCGTACCCGTCTGCCGCCAGCAGGTCCGTGTTTCAGACGAACCCTTGTGGGGTTGAAGCGGGTACCGTGATCGTTGCACTGTCTAATTCCGGCGGTTTCAGACGAACCCTTGTGGGGTTGAAGCAGAACTGTAGTAGTGAGCGAAATATCGACGCCCAACTGGTTTCAGACGAACCCTTGTGGGGTTGAAGCGCCTGACGACCGAACGATTTGGTGGAAGGTGGTGGGTTTCAGACGAACCCTTGTGGGGTTGAAGCACGGAGCCCCAAGCGTACGACGAGGTACTAACCGGGTTTCAGACGAACCCTTGTGGGGTTGAAGCGTCTGAAACGAAACCTCTAGTTTCGGGTGGTAGAGGGCGTTTCAGACGAACCCTTGTGGGGTTGAAGCACCGAGGAGTGGGTCAACTGGCAGGACAAAAAGAGTTTCAGACGAACCCTTGTGGGGTTGAAGCAGTTGCCCGCCTACGGGATTGATACCGAGGTCCGCGTTTCAGACGAACCCTTGTGGGGTTGAAGCACTTCAGATAGTGTCTACAGATGATGCAGACACGAGTTTCAGACGAACCCTTGTGGGGTTGAAGCTACGTTTGGGAGTACACTGGCGATGGGTCTGATAAGTTTCAGACGAACCCTTGTGGGGTTGAAGCAAGACCGGACGGACCCGGCACACTCGTCACAGCAAGTTTCAGACGAACCCTTGTGGGGTTGAAGCGCGTCCGAGCCGTGTTCGCCACCGGGTTTCGTCGTGGTTTCAGACGAACCCTTGTGGGGTTGAAGCTGGCGGCCTGATACCCCGACGCCGTGACATGATCCCGTTTCAGACGAACCCTTGTGGGGTTGAAGCTTGTTCTGGTTCGGTCATTGTGTCCACCTCACTGGTTTCAGACGAACCCTTGTGGGGTTGAAGCCTCGGTTATAAGCACCACGCCAAATCGCAGTCACGGTTTCAGACGAACCCTTGTGGGGTTGAAGCGTGACCACGACGACGCGACGTGGTGCCCGACGTGGTTTCAGACGAACCCTTGTGGGGTTGAAGCGAGATCGTGGTACCGTCGATGTCGAGCCCCCAGCCGTGTTTCAGACGAACCCTTGTGGGGTTGAAGCATCCAAGGCGATTATGTCAAATTCTGGGGGGAGGTGGTTTCAGACGAACCCTTGTGGGGTTGAAGCCGAAGGAGGGTCATCCAGCGGCTCAACTCCGAACCTAGTTTCAGACGAACCCTTGTGGGGTTGAAGCATACGAAAAGTCGCCCGTGACACTCAATTGAGCTTCGTTTCAGACGAACCCTTGTGGGGTTGAAGCAATAATGACAGTGACACTTGTAAACGATAGAAAGTTTCAGACGAACCCTTGTGGGGTTGAAGCCGTGCCTTCGGCAACTCCATACGAGTCGATACCGCCGTTTCAGACGAACCCTTGTGGGGTTGAAGCGTCTGTTCGGCTCGCTCTTTCCCGAAGGCTAAGATGTTTCAGACGAACCCTTGTGGGGTTGAAGCACGATTGAAGACCTACGGACAAATGCCCTAGTGCGTTTCAGACGAACCCTTGTGGGGTTGAAGCGTCGTCTGCAAGTCCGCCAAGTTCTTCTTTCTGTTGTTTCAGACGAACCCTTGTGGGGTTGAAGCACGTCAGACTGACCGTGGTGGTAGTCTTTCGCGCCGTTTCAGACGAACCCTTGTGGGGTTGAAGCGAGGACTGGTACGACCGGATACGGTCCCAACCGGCGTTTCAGACGAACCCTTGTGGGGTTGAAGCATCAATCGTGTATTCGGTGCCGTCGTCCGTGGTGTAGTTTCAGACGAACCCTTGTGGGGTTGAAGCCGGCTCAGGACGACACCACACCTAATACCGATCAGGGTTTCAGACGAACCCTTGTGGGGTTGAAGCCCCATCACAGCTTGGGCAGATCGCTTTCCCGCCGTAGTTTCAGACGAACCCTTGTGGGGTTGAAGCGAGCGTATAGACGAGTTCGAACCGCGCGCCCGGACTGTTTCAGACGAACCCTTGTGGGGTTGAAGCCGTCGAGTGGTCGCCACGGGTTCGATAGCGTTCCGTAGTTTCAGACGAACCCTTGTGGGGTTGAAGCGCCGCCAATCAAAAGCGACGGACTGAGCAAATCAAGTTTCAGACGAACCCTTGTGGGGTTGAAGCAAGAGTGATAAGGAACGCTTTGATGAGTTGCAACCAGTTTCAGACGAACCCTTGTGGGGTTGAAGCTCTTTGTTTGCGACTCTATGCGATAGCGACAACCGCGTTTCAGACGAACCCTTGTGGGGTTGAAGCAGTACGAAGGCATCACGGCCAACTACGACAAAGAGGGGTTTCAGACGAACCCTTGTGGGGTTGAAGCGCCAGTATCGAGTTGACTTGGGACTGTGCGCCCCCGGTTTCAGACGAACCCTTGTGGGGTTGAAGCGCCGAACGGGGCTGCGGCAAGGCCACTCTCCCAGTTTCAGACGAACCCTTGTGGGGTTGAAGCACGGTAGAGGAACTATGCCCGGTGATGAGGTAAAGAGTTTCAGACGAACCCTTGTGGGGTTGAAGCAGCAATCGCTTTGTCGGTTGCCTCAGATCCGAGTTCGTTTCAGACGAACCCTTGTGGGGTTGAAGCACGTTCTCACTGGGGACGAAGTATCCGACCACTCGTTTCAGACGAACCCTTGTGGGGTTGAAGCGCAGTGCTGCTCGCCGTCTGGGATGTAATCGCCGTGGTTTCAGACGAACCCTTGTGGGGTTGAAGCTTCACCGACGCCGTCGAGGGCTTGTCAGGCGACCGGTTTCAGACGAACCCTTGTGGGGTTGAAGCAATCGACGTTGAAGAGATTATTGAACGGATCAAACAGTTTCAGACGAACCCTTGTGGGGTTGAAGCCCCCACGGCCAGGCGTCAACCTCCTCTATTGGGAGGTTTCAGACGAACCCTTGTGGGGTTGAAGCTTGGTGGCGAGCGGGACGCCCACCTGTGCCGACGACGGTTTCAGACGAACCCTTGTGGGGTTGAAGCCACTCACGGGAAGTCCGAACCTCGAACCGAGACCCAGTTTCAGACGAACCCTTGTGGGGTTGAAGCGGAAGTCGTGGATACGCCGGACGGGATAGGCGTCATGTTTCAGACGAACCCTTGTGGGGTTGAAGCCGACACAGATTAGATATTACGCTACGTCACTATAGTTTCAGACGAACCCTTGTGGGGTTGAAGCCTGTGTCTGTGTCTCTTCTATCTCGGTCGTAGGCTCGTTTCAGACGAACCCTTGTGGGGTTGAAGCGCGGACGCACTGGCGGGCGCTAATTATGTCAGAGAGTTTCAGACGAACCCTTGTGGGGTTGAAGCACCGAACCACTCCTTTTGGGTCATATCCTCTGGTTGGTTTCAGACGAACCCTTGTGGGGTTGAAGCGACCGAGGGCTTAGAGTTCAAGATCCAACCCCAGCGTTTCAGACGAACCCTTGTGGGGTTGAAGCGACTTCGCCTAATTCGAGCTAATGTCTTGGGGCGCGGTTTCAGACGAACCCTTGTGGGGTTGAAGCTCATAAAGACGGCTGTAAGTTATTCATCCGAGACTAGTTTCAGACGAACCCTTGTGGGGTTGAAGCCGATCCGCGAGTCACGACCGCGATCGTCGCTAACGTTTCAGACGAACCCTTGTGGGGTTGAAGCACGAAAGCGAGCGTTTCAATAATGGTTAGTTTCAGCGTTTCAGACGAACCCTTGTGGGGTTGAAGCATCCCCGTCGTCTGAAACCGAAAGATCCGATCCAAAGGTTTCAGACGAACCCTTGTGGGGTTGAAGCGTCCCGAAAAACCAAGGGCCAATATCAGCCCAACAAAGTTTCAGACGAACCCTTGTGGGGTTGAAGCGCCCCACGAGAACAGGTCGTGAACCGCGAACCTTAAGTTTCAGACGAACCCTTGTGGGGTTGAAGCAGCCTCAAGCGCGTCAACGCGGGTGTCAATCCCCCGGTTTCAGACGAACCCTTGTGGGGTTGAAGCGTTCCCTGATAACGACGTGACCGTTAAGAACGCCGAGTTTCAGACGAACCCTTGTGGGGTTGAAGCAACCTCATATCTCGTTGATTCTAAGGTTTCCATATCGTTTCAGACGAACCCTTGTGGGGTTGAAGCTTCGTCAAGTGCGCTTGTATCTATTGTGAGCGTGTTGTTTCAGACGAACCCTTGTGGGGTTGAAGCGCCGTTTGCGTCGGTTGGGAATGTGCTAACGGTCGTCGTTTCAGACGAACCCTTGTGGGGTTGAAGCTGGATAAACAAAGCCATATCGTCACGCAGCAAGAAGTTTCAGACGAACCCTTGTGGGGTTGAAGCAAAGCCGGATAGTCACCCTGATTTGGACTACGTAGCGTTTCAGACGAACCCTTGTGGGGTTGAAGCTTGTCTTACATTCGGGGTTAAGTATTCAAAACCAAGTTTCAGACGAACCCTTGTGGGGTTGAAGCCAGCAGCCTGAAACCCAGGAACCCGAGACGCCCGAAGTTTCAGACGAACCCTTGTGGGGTTGAAGCAAAATGTTACGGTCTACGATCAAGACACAGAGATAGTTTCAGACGAACCCTTGTGGGGTTGAAGCTTCGAGTGCCCTGCCGCCAGGAGGACATCAATCTATGGTTTCAGACGAACCCTTGTGGGGTTGAAGCCCCCGTCGACGAGAAGTTGGCCGACACTTTGGACGGTTTCAGACGAACCCTTGTGGGGTTGAAGCGAGCTCTATCAAGCGCTCGTCGACGACGAAGCGTGTTTCAGACGAACCCTTGTGGGGTTGAAGCTTCTCGGAGAACTCAGGCTGGGAGAAGTCGAAGGCGGTTTCAGACGAACCCTTGTGGGGTTGAAGCGAGTCCTCTTCGCGAGGGCGGTTCAGGTTGAGGGTTTCAGACGAACCCTTGTGGGGTTGAAGCAACCTCGAAATGTAACGGGAGGTTGCCGATTGCCGGGTTTCAGACGAACCCTTGTGGGGTTGAAGCCGGCTCTAACGATAACGTCACTATCTCGCGTGCCATGTTTCAGACGAACCCTTGTGGGGTTGAAGCTCGTCTGGTGAGGGGTACGCACCCATCAGCCGCATCAGTTTCAGACGAACCCTTGTGGGGTTGAAGCAGGCTTTGCTCTGGTTCTATTCCGACAACCAGAGAGTTTCAGACGAACCCTTGTGGGGTTGAAGCCGTCCTCGTCGAGTGCGAGCGCCCGATACGTCGGCGTTTCAGACGAACCCTTGTGGGGTTGAAGCGCCGATTTCCATCCAGCACTTATCGTATGGCGCTTGTTTCAGACGAACCCTTGTGGGGTTGAAGCACGTTTGCGAGGTACTACGGATGAAACGGAATGGTTTCAGACGAACCCTTGTGGGGTTGAAGCCACGAGAGCGACACGTCCAGTCGCCACATCGTCGGTGTTTCAGACGAACCCTTGTGGGGTTGAAGCAGTCTGTGTATCCGCATCCTGAATGTCCACGTTGTTTCAGACGAACCCTTGTGGGGTTGAAGCTTCGGCCCCCCGGAACATATCTTTGAGGTCGCCACTGTTTCAGACGAACCCTTGTGGGGTTGAAGCAACGAGCAGGTCATACTCGTTATCATTGAACTCCCAGTTTCAGACGAACCCTTGTGGGGTTGAAGCCCGGTAGTGGTGTTTGGCCTCTCCAATACGGATTGTTTCAGACGAACCCTTGTGGGGTTGAAGCTTCCTCTGGGTCCAGCGGATCTTCTGATACGGGGTTTCAGACGAACCCTTGTGGGGTTGAAGCCTCCTTGCGTGCTCATTGCTGTCTTGTTCAGGCACGGTTTCAGACGAACCCTTGTGGGGTTGAAGCGCTCAACGTCATCGTCTACGACGGCAGCGGCAGCCCGTTTCAGACGAACCCTTGTGGGGTTGAAGCCACGGCGGGCCTCTCGTTTGAGCGCAGCGTCGGCCGTTTCAGACGAACCCTTGTGGGGTTGAAGCGCAGTCGAACCTCGCGGGGCGGTAGGGGAACAGCGAGTTTCAGACGAACCCTTGTGGGGTTGAAGCGCGTCAACGGCACGACGGTCGAACTCCCCACGGCGGGTTTCAGACGAACCCTTGTGGGGTTGAAGCACCGATTCGGAGGAGTTCGCCGAGTACGTCGAAGGTTTCAGACGAACCCTTGTGGGGTTGAAGCGTTCTGCGCTTGCGACTCCCGCACTGGAACAGTGTTGTTTCAGACGAACCCTTGTGGGGTTGAAGCACGGAGGGCTTGATAGATCGCGGTCTCACTCGGTGTTTCAGACGAACCCTTGTGGGGTTGAAGCTCGTCCCTGTGCCCGCCGCTCGAAGTCATCGAGCAAGTTTCAGACGAACCCTTGTGGGGTTGAAGCTCCGGTCGCGAGTGGGAGGGCGACGTGCGCGAGGAAGTTTCAGACGAACCCTTGTGGGGTTGAAGCCGGTGCCCGCGTCCGAGTTGATGAGCGACCGCGTCGTTTCAGACGAACCCTTGTGGGGTTGAAGCCCCTACTCAAACTCCCAACTTGTGGCCGATGCCGGGGTTTCAGACGAACCCTTGTGGGGTTGAAGCAACGTGTATCAAGTTCTCCCGCGAGCACGACGCACAGTTTCAGACGAACCCTTGTGGGGTTGAAGCACCACGCACCCGCCCGCGACGCAGACGGCCGGAGATAGTTTCAGACGAACCCTTGTGGGGTTGAAGCGAGGACCACGACTCGGACGACCACGACGACATCAGTGTTTCAGACGAACCCTTGTGGGGTTGAAGCAACTGCAGGCCAAGCGCGGATGCAAGTCCTTCTGTGGTTTCAGACGAACCCTTGTGGGGTTGAAGCACCAGAATCTGCACCCCGGAATGCAAGCCGAGGAACGTTTCAGACAAACCCTCGTGAGATTCTAGTCCATATGGGACGCTCGCGTCAACGAGAGTGGATTCCACTTCAGGCACATTGATGACGTATCCACCGACTTGATCGCAGCGTATCATCAAGAGGATTTATTTTTACGCTATCTTGTCCGCAGAGAGTGAGCGTTTTACCGCTCGGCCGCCTGTGTCCCGCTATGACCGATCCGGCCGATCTCTCCGTGACGCTCGTCGACGGGTACGTCGACGAGCCGGCGCACTTCGGCGTGCCGCCGTATCTCTCGACGTACCCGCGCGTTACGGCCGGTGCGATCGTCGACGCCGGCGTCAAAGCGGAAAACGTCACCTACCACACGATCGACGAACTCCGCGAGGAGAGACGAAAGTGGGCCGACGTGGCCGACGCGGACCTCTTCGTCTACCTCGGCGGGATGACCGTCCCCGGGAAGTACGTCGGGGGGACGCCCGCCGAGCCCGACGAGGTGCGCGAACTGGCGTGGGTCGCCGAGGGCGTCTCCGTGATCGGCGGTCCCATCCGCTTCGGCGTCGGCGAGGAGAACGCCGGGGCCCAAGAGATGCGCCGACAGGACCTCGATTACGACTACCTCGCGATGGCCGACGTCGAGGCCGCCGCCTACGACCTCGTCGACAGCGGCCTCGAGGGGTTCGAGAACCGCTACCGCGACAACGACGAACTGGACCGCTGGGCGGCGAAGGGCGCGTTCGTCGTCGAACAGCACCCGAACCACCCCGACTACCTCATCTGCGAACTGGAGACCTCCCGGGGCTGTGCGTACCGGTGTTCGTTCTGCACGGAGCCGATGTACGGCGACCCGTCGTTTCGCACCCCCGAGTCGGTCGTCGGCGAGGTCGAGGCGCTCTACGAGCGGGGTGTGCGGCACCTCCGAATCGGCCGCCAGGCCGACATCCTCGCGTACGGCGGCGACGGCGAAGCCCCGAATCCCGACGCTCTCCGGCGACTCTACGGCGGGATCCGCGAGGTCGCACCCGATCTCGGGACGCTACATCTCGACAATATGAACCCGATCACGGTGGTGAACTGGCCCGAGAGATCGAGGGAGGGCATCCGGATCATCGCCGAGCACAACACCCCCGGCGACACGGCCGCGTTCGGCTTGGAGTCCGCAGACCCCGTCGTCCAAGAGGAGAACCACCTGAACGTCACCGCCGACGAGTGCTTCGAGGCCGTGAAGATCGTCAACGAGGTGGCAGGCTGGCGACCGGGCGACGACCCGGGCGACGCGCCGACACACGGCGCCGAAGCCGCGAACCGCCTGCCGAAACTCCTCCCCGGGATCAATCTCCTGCACGGACTCAAGGGCGAGCGCGCGGAGACGTTCGAGCACAACAAGCGCTTTCTCGAACGCGTCTACGACGCGGGGCTGATGGTCCGCCGGATCAACATCCGGCAGGTGATGGCCTTCGAGGGGACCGAGATGGCCGACGAGGGCGTCGCGATCGCGCGCGAGCACAAGAAGCGCTTCAAACAGTACAAACGCGAGATCCGCGAGGAGATCGATCGCCCGATGCTGCGCCGACTCGCGCCTGTCGGGACGGTCCTGCCGGACGTTCACCTCGAGTACCACCAAGACGGGCGGACGTTCGGCCGCCAACTGGGGACGTACCCGCTTCTTGTCGGACTCCCCGGCGAGCGCGAGTTGGGACGGACGATCGATATCGCGGTCGTCGACCACGGCTACCGTTCCGTGACCGGAGTGCCGTATCCGCTCGACCCGAACGCCGCCACGATGGACGAACTCACCGCGATCCCGGGGATCGGCGACCGGACCGCCGGCGACATCGTGGTCAACCGACCCTACGACTCCGTGACGGCCGTTCCGAGCCCCGAGATCGACTTCGAGACGTTCACAGGAAAGTATCCGAGAGAAGAGCGCCCGCGCGCGGACTGACCGCCGGACCGCCGTCGCCCAGAGCGTTGCCCACGACCGTGTGAACGCGGTTAGATCTCCTCTTCGATCACTTCACCGACCGCGAAGTTCGATTTGACCTCGGTGACTTCGATCTTCACCCGGTCGCCGACGTCCGTGTCGGGGACGATGATCACGTAGCCGCGTTCCACGCGGGCGATCCCGTCGCCCTGCTTTCCGATGTCCTCAATCTCGACGTAGCGCAGCTCGCCGGGCTCGACCGGCGGCTGGGGCTCCGTGGACGGTCGCTCCGTCTCGGTCGATTCGGAAGCCGCTTCGACCGCACGAGAGATGAGAGCGACGCGGTACGTCTCGCCGGGCTCTATTGATCCGGTCTCGACTTCGCGCTTGGGTACTTCGACGACGTATCGGTCCTCTTCGGCGCGAACGTCCGCGTTGAACAGACACAGGAGTTTATCTGAGATTTCCACCGTGTAGACCTCCGGTGGTACGTATCGTCGGATCGTTAAAGTAGTACCGCCGCGAGGGCCGCCGGAGCGGGGCGATTCGGTCCGCGGCTTTCCACCGTGTGCGATTTTGTGTCACGCTTGCGCCGCAGGGAGTCAATCCCGACGCGACGCGCTATGCGAAGTCGCCGAAGGTCGTCTGCAACCCGGCGGCCATCGCCGACTTCCGACGGAGCGTCGGCAGCGACACGGGGAGGTGCTCTGTCACGCCGCGGACGGCCCCGGCGAACGTCTCGGCGGTGCCGCGCTCGTCCTCGAAGGCGTTCCGGACCGCCTCGCGCACCTGCCAGACGCCGACCGGCCCCCAGTACTCCGCGGAGACGTGCCGGAGGACGAGCGCCTTCGCCTGCCGGCCGCGTTCCTCCAAGTGTTCGAGGACGCCGAGTCGCGCCGCGTGATACGCTCCCGCGGTCTCGTCGACGTAGCCCGTCCGTCCCTCCGAGCCCTCCCGGTCGGCGGCGAGGTACATCCCCGCCTCGGGGTCGGGGTTCCAGACGCTGCCAGGCGCTTTCATCTCTACGAGTTCGTACTCCCACCGCCCGGGCGCGAGGATCACCCAGAACGCGTTGCCCATGAACTCGTTGCGGTGGATCTCGACGCCGTCGATGCCGGGGTTCCCCCGAATGCGTCCCCGGAGGTACTGACCGACCGTGTCGTCGACGGCGGTGATCGACCAGCGCGTCGGGACGAGTCGCCGCTGCTCGGTCTGGCCGAGCGCGCCCGCGGAGAGAATCGTGTTGACGTCGTAGACGTCGAACCCCCTGCGGTAGAGGTAGTTGATCGCGCCCTCGGCGTTCCAGTCGTCGTCTTCGAGCGTCTTCTCGACCGGACGGGGGACGTGCGGGTTCTCCGCGAGGTCCGCCGTTCGGGCGCGGGCGCGAGGGCCGACCGGGGTCGCCACGTCGTCGATGCCGACGTCGAGGTCGACGTCGGGGCGCTCGTCGAGGCCGATCTCGACGGTGACGGGGCGGTCCGCGATCGCCACCTCGCGCTGGGTGCCGAGGAAGCCGTCCCAGGAGTCGGCGACGTTCGTCACCTTCGTCGACCGGTTCGAGTTCAGAAGCGAGGTGCGCCGCGCGAACACGTCGTCGATCGAGACGCGCTCGTCGTACCACGCGCCGGAGGTCTCGAAGCGCTCGGCGTCGTCGTCGTGGCCGACCGGCGACAGCAACCCCGTCGACACGCGCGGGTAGTTCGACGTCCCGACGAAGATCGACGGGGAGACGCCGCCGTACAGCGAGTCGCCCTGCAGCGTCTCCTCGAAGCGGTCCTGAAACGTCTCGAGGTGATCGAGGATGTCGTAGGACTTCTCCTCGGCGAGTCGCCGACGCTCGGCCCGCTCGTTGCGCTCGATGTCGACGTACTCGTCCAGTTTCATCGTGTGTCACTCCGCCGGCGACGGATATGAACGTTCGGCGTCGGCCCCGACGGGCGACGACTAACTGTGGATGCCCATCGCTTCGATCTGCTCTTGATAGCGGTTGCGGATGGTGACTTCGGTCACCTGCGCGACGTCTGCGACCTCGCGTTGGGTCTTCTTCTCGTTGCAGAGCAGCGACGCCGCGTAGATCGCCGCGGCCGCGAAGCCCGTCGGCGACTTCCCCGAGAGCAGGCCCTTCTCGGAGGTCGTCTCGATGATCTCGTCGGCCTTCGACTGGACTTCCTTCGAGAGCTCGAGCTCCGAGCAAAAGCGCGGGACGTACTTCTTCGGGTCGACGGGGCGCATCTCCAGTCCCAGCTCCTGAGAGATGTAGCGGTACGTCCGGCCGATCTCCTTGCGGTCGACCCGCGAGACCTCGGCGATCTCCTCGAGCGAGCGGGGGATGCCCTCCTTTCGGCAGGCGGCGTAGAGCGCGGAGGTGGCGACGCCCTCGATCGATCGCCCGCGGATGAGGTCCTCGCTGAGCGCGCGTCGGTAGATCACGGACGCGACCTCGCGTACCGAGCGCGGGACGCCGAGCGCCGACGCCATCCGGTCGATTTCGGAGAGCGCGAACTGGAGGTTGCGCTCGCCGGCGTCCTTCGTCCGGATGCGCTCTTGCCACTTCCGCAGCCGGTGCATCTGCGAGCGCTTGCGCGAGGAGATCGAGCGCCCGTAGGCGTCTTTGTCCTTCCAGTCGATCGTCGTCGTCAGCCCCTTGTCGTGCATCGTCTGCGTCGTGGGCGCGCCCACGCGGGACTTCGACTGCCGCTCTGAGTGGTTGAATGCCCGCCACTCCGGTCCCGGGTCGATCTGCTCTTCCTCGACGACGATCCCCGTCGGCTCGTGTATGAGTTCCCCGTCCCCCGTCCGGACGAGGTCCTCCTCGTCCATCTCCTCTCTGTCGATGTCGTCTTCCGCTTCGTCCGCCTCGTCTTCGCGCTCGCCCTGCCATCGCGTCCTCTCGGCGTTCTGTTCCCGCTGGCGGGTGGGCCGTGTCATCGCATTTTTATATTCGCTGTCTCGACACAGTTAAACCCTCGGCCGACGAGGCCCGAAGATCCGGTCGGTCACGGCGGCCTCGCGGGGGCGTCGAGGACGCAGCGACCGCTCGCAGTCCCTCGAAACCGCGCGCTGCCGTTCGAAACAGGACGGGGACCGTCGGCGCCGATCGAGTCAATCCAGCAGCCGCGGGAGTGCCCCGACGAGAAAGCCCAGCGTCGAAACCGCGCCCACGGCGAGCAAGAACGGCCGGAGAGCGGCCGACGCGTCCACTACTGATATGCCGGCGAACCCGCTGACGAAAAGCGCCGCGAAGACCGCGGCACAGCCGCCCCAACAGAGCGTGAACACGACCACCCCGAGCCGCGTGTACGTGCTCCGGCTCAGCGTTCGAGACAGGGACGGAAGCTCCGATTCGAGCCCGAACTTCGAGAGCGTCGCCTCGTCGGCGCTGAGTCGACTGATGAGCTTCGTCCGCTGCTCGAGGACGTAGCTGACTCGATGCCCCTCGTAGTCCAGCCACGTCCCGACGCGCCCCGCCCAGAGTCCGAGTGCGACCGTCGACACTCGCAGGCGCGTGAACTCGTCGCCCACCGACGCGGCGAACGTCGCGCCCGCGGCGGCGACGAGCAGCGCCGGCAGGAGCAGGTCCCACCGAGAGTACGTTCGGTCCGGTCCGAAATCGGCGAGGTTCGACTCCCTGTCGCCCCACAGTAACTCGAAGAACGCGTAGGCGACGATGATGCTCCCCGCACCGCCGAGGAGCACGAAGAGCGCTGATGAAACCGTCGAGCTGACCACGCCGACGATCGCCGACACGATCGACACCGCGAACAGCACCACGAGCAGGAGTCCAGAGGCGACGAGGAACTTCCCGGCGTCGGTGAGCAGCCGCTTCACGCTCGTCGCGAGCGCGCCGACGGCGCTCGTTCGCGGGCGGAGCTCGAAGGTGCCGTTCGATTTCGCCTGCGCGATCGACTCCTCGAGGTGCTCGGGATCGTTCGGGAAGTCCTCGTATCGGAGCTCACCGTCGACGCGGGCGACCCAGTACCGGTCGCCGTCGTAGGTGTACTCGGCGGTCTCACAGTCCGCCCGCGACTGCGTGATCTCGTGGCGGAACAGATGCATCCCCGAGACCGTCTCGCTCACGCGCTCGTCGTTCACCGGACGCGTCGTCTCGACCACGCGCCCGTCGCCGCTTTGGATCGCTCGCGCGGGAACGTGGTCGGCGTCGACCTCCAGATTCGTCGACCGCTCGAACGAGAGCGTTCCGACGGTGGCGGTGACGGTCTTTCCATCGCCCTCGCAGGTGCTGCACTGGATGTCGCCTTTCCCATCGCAGTTGCGGCAGGTGATCGAGCCGTCGCCGCCGCAGTTCGAGCAGGTCTCCGTCTGCTCGCCGCCACAGGACTCACACGTCGTCGCACCCTCGCCGAAACACGTCGAGCACTGCTCGGTGTAGGCCTCTGTCTCGGTTTGCGTCCCGCGACCCCCACACGTCGGACAGTCGACGACGCCCTTGCCCCGACAGTTCGAGCAGTCCTCGTCGTCGCCCAGACACTCCGGGCACTTGATCCGCATGTTGCCGCCGCACTGCTCGCAGGGACGGCTCTGCTCTCGTGTTTTCTGGACGCTGCCGTCCCCGCCGCAGGTGTCGCAGGGGTTCTCTCCCTCCCCGCCACACCGGTGACAGTCGACGATCCTGTCGCCGCTGCACTCCGGGCACGTCTCCGTCTTCTCGCCGTGGCACGTCGAACAGGGCCGTCGGCCGGACCCGTCGCATCCCTCACAGGGCGTCGGCGTCTCCTCGGAGATGTAGTTGGCGTCGATCGAGTTGAACCCGCTCGGGGCGCCGCTCCAGCGGTCCGCCAGCGTGTTTCTGCCGCGCCGCTTCGAGCGGTACGCCGACGCGGGCATCTTTCGTCGCTTGCGCGACTCCGTGACGAAGAGCCGCTCGTGTTGTTTGATACCGATCGTTTCGGTGTGTTCGTCGAGCACGGTCCCGCGGCGGGCGACGTCGTCCGCCACCTCCCGCCGGGACGCGAGCGCCTCGAGTAGTGCTTCCCCCACCGCCTCGTCGACTGATTCGAGAGTCTCCGGCACGGAACGATGTGATCTGAACGGCATATTAGATGTTTCGACCGACAAGTCTGCGCGGTGTCGGTTTGGGCGTGTGGGACGCTTTTGCCGTGTCGGCCTATTTCGCGTGTGATTCACGTTGCAACGCTGATGCGCGGTCGGCGGAGCAGACGTCGCGCCCGCGATACCGAACGCTTCTTTTCCTCCGCTCCACGTCTCTCGGGTATGCCGAGCATCGAGTGCGACCCCGACGTCGCCCGCGAGCGACTGGAAGATGCGGGCGTCGACGTCGCGGACGGGAACACCGAATACGAGCGGTGGCGGGCAACGCGGGGCGGGGCCACCGCCGTCGCCTACGACGACACGGTGGTCGTCCAGGGCTCGCGGCCGACCGAGCTGCTGGCGCTTCTCAGACCCGCCGGCGGCGGCAGAGCGCACGCGTACTTCGACGGCGCGAGCCGCGGGAACCCCGGGCCGGCCGCGATCGGCTGGGTCCTCGTGACGAGCGAGGGTATCGTCGCCGAGGGCGGCGAGCGGATCGGCGAGACGACGAACAACCGCGCCGAGTACGAGGCGCTCATCCGCGCGCTGGAGGCCGCGCGCGAGTACGGCTTCGAGGAGGTCGACGTCCGCGGCGACTCGCAGTTGATCGCGAGACAGGTCCGCGGCGAGTACGACACGAACAGCCCGGCGCTCCGCGAGCGGCGCGTGCGGGCCCTCGAGTTGCTCGAGGACTTCGATCGGTGGTCGATCGAGCACGTACCGAGGGAGGTAAACGACCGCGCGGACTCACTCGCGAACGAGGCACTCGACAATGGGTGAGAAACGTCGCGCGGAGTCCGACCGACCGACGATCGAAGGCGATCCGGGGGATCTCGAGGCGCCGTCGGGGGGGGCCGAGGAGGTCCCACCGGAGGTCGTCGAGGAGGCCGAACGGCTGACGCGACTCGCCGCGGACGCGGTCGACCCCGAGGCCGAAGACGCCTACCGGGACTACCGCGACGATCTCGTCGGGGAGCACGATTTCACCGCGCGCGTCCGCGAGGACGACGACACGCTCGTGTTGTACCCCGAGAAATGGGTCGACGGCAGTACCGTGCAGTTCGATCGCATCGAGGACACCGACCGCGCGGTCGAGGTGTCGCTTTCGGGGCCCGACCACGGGGCCGAGTGGGACGACGTCGAGGCGGCGAACGCGGCGGTCGTCGAGGCCGTCGAGAACCGCCACGGACCGGACCACGCCGCGAACGTCCGCGCGTTCGCGGACTTCATGGGTAACCACTATCTGAAGTGCGTCGCCGAGGCCACGCGGGCCGAGAGAGCGGAGTTCCTCACGGAGTATTACCCCCGGAACGTGTGGCCGTCGAAAGAACAGGAATCCATCGTCGCCGAGAGCGTCGATCTCGTGACCGACGTCGTCGACGACGGCGTGCCCGGAACCTGATGCGCTCCGCAGTCGGTTGGTCGTCGGTTACCGGTGTTCGTCGACGAGGTCGACGACCTCGCCGGCGCGGTCGTCGCCGGTGACGAACTTCGCGAGCATCCAGTCGAACTGATCGAGGAGCGCGTCGTGGCCCTGCTCTGTGAGTGCGTACTGGTTGGTCCGCTTGTCGAGTTCGCTCTTTTCGACCAGCCCCATATCGACGAGATCGTCGAGGTTGGGGTAGAGCCGCCCGTGGTTCACTTCCGTCCCGTAGTACTCCTCGAGATTCCGCTTGATCGCGAGGCCGTACATCGGCTCCTCTGCCAGGATGACGAGGATGTTCTGCTGAAACGCGGTGAGGTCGCGTACCACGCTCGTGTCGTCAGTAACTGTTTGTGCCTCTGACATACTGGATGAAAAGTCGCCGGGATATTTAACCTTTCTCAACTGAAGTTATTTCACACGGCTCGATGCTCGAATAACGACTCTATACGCTCGCTATCGGACGATTAGGGCTCGTTCGGGGGGCTGAATTTCCGGGCGCGTACCAGCGCCTTTCTCCTCAGAGCCCTCTCACAGGCATACCTAAAGGGTACTCTCCGCTTCTCGAGTATTCGATCAGATAGCGGGAGATGAGTCTCTCAGAGACGGATCACTCATCCACTGAGCGGCGGCGGTCGCTGGCTCCCTCGTCGACTCGGTCGCGAGACGCGACGGTGAACACAGGCCCCGGTGTACCGCGAGTGACGGCGATGCGAAAGGACTTTTTGCTTCTTCGGCGACAGAGCAGGTATGACGAACCTCTGGGAAGAGCTGGAGACCGGCCCGGACGCGCCGGACGTCGTATACGCCGTTATCGAGTGCCTAAAGGGCGAACGGAACAAATACGAGTACGACAAGGACGTCCCCGGCGTGGTCCTCGACCGCGTCCTTCACTCGAACGTTCACTACCCCTCGGACTACGGCTTCCTGCCGCAGACGTACTACGACGACGGCGATCCGTTCGACATCCTCGTGCTCGTCGAGGACCAGACGTTCCCGGGGTGCATCATCGAGGCCCGTCCGGTCGCGCTGATGCGGATGGACGACGACGGCGAGAAGGACGACAAGGTGATCGCCGTCCCCGCCGAGGACCCCCGTTACGACACCGTCGAGGACGTCGACGACCTCACCGACCAGCAGAAAGCGGAGATTTCGGAGTTCTTCGAGACGTACAAGAACCTCGAGGAGGGCAAACAGACGGAGACGCTCGGATGGGAGGACGCCGCCGCGGCGAAAGACGCCGTCGAGCACGCGATGGACCTCTACGAGGAGAACTTCGCGTAAGCCGCTCTCTCGTACGGAATCACTCGTTCTGTCCGGACGCGACCGTCGCATTGGCGACTGATGTCGCGTCTCGGTACCGCTTCGATAGTTCCCCGTCAGCCGCGGTTCCGCGGTGCGATACCTCCCGGTAATCACCGCCGTCGCGACCGATGCGTTATGCGTATGAGTAATCTTTTACTCGTCGAGAGCGAAGTGTGAGACGTGATGGCCACAAGTACCCCGCGCCTCGGCGTCGACCACCCGACGGTCGTCCCCACCGACTTCCGCCGCGAGGACGACGCGGAGGAGGAACCGGCAGCGGAGACGCCGACAGACGAGGGCGACGAACGCGGTCCGACCGCTCCCAGCGCATAGAGGGCCGCATCGAGGGTGTCCGAGCGGTTTTGAAAACGCGCGACGGTGCGCCGCTCTGCGAGTGGCGTACCCGAGTCGAGACGGCCGATAAGGGGAACCGCTTTTACTCCCGCCGCAACTACGGTGCGTGATGGCTACCTGCGACGAGTGTGGAACGCACGAGAACCTCCCGTACCAGTGCCGCCGGTGCGGGAACACGTTCTGTGCTGAACACCGGCTCCCGGAGAACCACGACTGTCCGGGGCTCGGCGAGTGGAACGATCCCTCCGGCGTCTTCGACAGCGGCTTCGACGACTCAGTGCAGCACCGGAGCGGAACCGCACGCGGCGGATACGTCGACCGACTCACCGGGGCCGGCGGCCCGCTCGGCTACTTCCGTGGAAATATGAGCTACGTCTTCCTCGGCGCGATGTGGATCACGTTCGCGCTGCAGTTCTTCGTCTTTCCGCTGCTTCTCGACGCGTCTCCCCGGAGCTCGCTCTGGCAGGCCGTCTTCGTGCTCTCGCCCGGTCACATCGAGTACGTCTGGACGTGGGTCACCTCCATCTTCGCCCACGGCGGCTTCACGCACATCGCGTTCAACAGCATCGCGCTGTACTTCTTCGGCCCGGTCGTCGAGCGCTACCTCGATACGAAGCGCTTCACCGCGCTCTTTTTCGCTGCCGGAATCATCGCGGGGCTGGCGCAGGTCCTCTCGACGCTTCTCACGGTCGGAGAGCTCGGCGCGGGCGTCGTCGGCGCTTCGGGCGCGATCATGGGCGTCCTCGGCGTGCTCACGATCCTGAACCCGAACCTGAAGGTGTATCTGTACTTCATTATCCCGATGCCGCTGTGGGTGCTGACGTTCGGCTTCGCCGCCTTCAGTATCATCGCGGGCTTCGGCGTCGCGGCCGGCACGGGGATCGGCAGCAACGTCGCCCACCTCGCACACCTCGCCGGCCTCGTCGTCGGACTGGTGTACGGCGTGCGGGTGAAGGGCCGCGTCGGCGTGCCGAACTCCCTGCAGTTCGGCCGCGGCGGCGGCGGGATGGGCGGCCCCGGCGGACCGGGCGGTCCCGGCCGTCGACGTTGAGTCGATGCGCCCCGTCCGCCCCGAGTTCGTCCCGGACGCGACGGCGACCCGCGAGGAGATGGAGGCGCTCCAGTTGGACGTCGCCGCCGCGGCGACGTGGCGGGACGACCTCGGCTTCGACCCGACCGCCGCGTCGCTTCTCGGTGAGTACACGCTCGATCAAGCGGCGTCCACTATCGACCAATCAGCGTCTACGACCGACCAAGCGGCCTCTGCGACCGACGACCGCCCGCTCGTCGCCGGCGTCGATCAGGCGTTCCTCGACGACCGCGCGGTCAGCGCCGTGGTCGTCAGCCGCGGCGAGACGGTCGTCGAGCGCGCCCACGCCGTGACAGACTTGGAGATCCCCTACATCCCCGGGCTGCTCGCCTTCCGAGAGGGCGGGCCGATCCTCGCGGCGTTCGCCGCGTTGGACTGTGAGCCCGATCTCGTCGTCTTCGACGGCAGCGGCCGCATCCACTTCCGGCAGGCGGGGCTCGCCACCCACCTCGGCGTGACGCTCGACGTGCCGAGCGTCGGCGTCGCCAAGCGACTGCTGTGCGGCGCGCCCGCCTCGGACGTCGACGGTCGGCCCGCCGGTTGGCGGACGCCGATCCTCGCGGACGATAGCGTCGAGAACGCCGAGCCCGGAGAGCGAATCGGCCACGCGCTCCAGTCCCGACAGTACGACTCGCGGCCGATCATCAACCCACTGTACGTCAGCCCGGGCCACCGCGTGAGCGTCGACACCGCGACCGACCTCGTCGAAGGGCTCTGTGCGGACTACAAGCTCCCGGAGCCGACGCGGCTCGCCGACGCCCGCGCCGACGAGGTGAAGCGGGACGTGGCGACCGAGGAGTGAACCGATCGGACCCGGCGGTCCGTCCGTACAACGATTGTTTGAGTCTCCACAAGGGACTTTCCCCGAGCGGCCGTAGGGGCGTGTGATGCCCGCGTTCAGACCGTCACTCGCCGTCGTCCTCGCCGCGCTGTTGCTCACTGCCGGCTGTCTCGGCGGGACGCCGGGGACCGGGACCGACTCGGCCACGCCGACGCAGACGCCCACGGCGATGCCCGGAACGCCGACGCCCACGCCCGACCCGACGCCGGGTGAGACGCCCACCGATGAGTGGAACCCGACCGAACGGGCCTCCGAGCAGCCGGATCTCGACAAGTCGATCCGCGTGGATAACCGGTGGAATCAGTCGGTCGAGATACGGATTCGCGTCGTTCGCGAGGCGACGAACGCGACCGTCTACGAGGAGACAGAGACGTTCGCGTCGGGGGCTGACCGCGAGGTGTACAACCTCGCTGATGCCGATCCCGACGGGATCGAGTCCTTCCGGGTAACGGCGACCGCCCGCGGGGCGACCGAGAGCGTGACGGTCGAAACGAACGCGTGCTATGGGAACGCATACGTCGAGATTCAGGACGACGGCGCGCTGTACCTCTACTACGCGATCTGTTGACGCCGCTGACACCGCGGTGGAACGCCGCCCCGGACCCGAGCCGTCCACCGACTCGAAAACACTTATTCGTGCGCTCGCACTCCGAACGCGTATGAGCGAAATCGTTGTCCGCCTCCCCGACGGCTCGGAACTGTCCGTCTCGGAGGGCGCGACGGTCGAGGACGTCGCCTACGAGATCGGACCCGGACTCGGCCGCGACACGGTCGCTGGCGTCGTCGACGGCGAGCTCGTCGACAAGGCCGCGCCCGTCCACGACGGCGCAGAGATCGTCATCGTCACGGACCAGAGCGACGAGTACCTCCGCGTCCTGCGACACTCCGCCGCGCACGTCTTCGCGCAGGCGCTCCAGCGACTCCGCCCCGAGGCGAAACTCGCGATCGGCCCGCCGACCGACGAGGGCTTCTACTACGACGTCGCGAACGTCGACCTCGACGCCGACGACCTCGAGGCGATCGAAGACGAGATGGAGGACATTCTGGCGGCGGATCTCCCGATCGAACGCGAACTGCGCGACCGCGAGGACGCCGTCTCGACGTACGAGGAGAACCGCTATAAGCGCGAGATCCTCGGAGACGAGGCCGCGGGCGAGGACCCCGTCTCCTTCTACGTCCAGGGCGACTTCGAGGACCTCTGTCAGGGGCCGCACGTCGAATCGACCGGCGATATCGGCGCGGTGAAACTGCTGAACATCTCTTCTGCGTACTGGCGCGGCGACGAGGACGAGGACACGCTGACGCGCGTCTACGGGACGGCCTTCGAGTCCGAATCCGATCTCGAAGACTACCTCACGCTCCGCGAGGAGGCCCAAGAGCGCGATCACCGGAAGCTCGGACAGGAGCTCGATCTCTTCTCGATTCCGGAGGTCACGGGGCCCGGCCTGCCGCTGTATCACCCGAACGGCAAGAAGATCCTCGACGAACTCGCCTCGTACGCGCGCGATCTCAACGTCGACGCCGGCTACGACCCCGTCGAGACGCCGCACCTGTTCCGGACGGAGCTGTGGAAGA
Source organism: Halobellus sp. GM3 (assembly GCF_052545375.1). NCBI lineage: Archaea > Methanobacteriati > Methanobacteriota > Halobacteria > Halobacteriales > Haloferacaceae > Halobellus > Halobellus sp. GM3. The sequence goes on from NZ_JBQWLT010000004.1 coordinate 127,940, forward strand.
AGTCGGGGCACTACGACAACTACGTCGACGATATGTTCCTGATGGACGTCAACGACGAGGAATACGGGCTGAAACCGATGAACTGCCCGGGGCACGCGACGATCTTCGATCAGAAGTCGTGGTCCTACCGCGACCTGCCCGTGCGGTACTTCGAGGACGGAAAGGTGTACAGAAAAGAGCAGCGCGGCGAGCTTTCGGGGCTCTCGCGAGTCTGGTCGTTCACCATCGACGACGGCCACCTGTTCTGCCGGCCCGAACAGATCGAAGCGGAGGTCAATCAGGTGATGGACGCCATCTACGAGGTGCTCGACACCTTCGAGCTCGACGCCCACGTGGCGTTGGCGACGCGTCCGGAGAAGTCCGTCGGCGGCGACGAGATCTGGGAGCAGGCCGAATCCCAGCTCCGGTCGGTGCTCGAGAGCCAGGGCCTCGACTACGACCTCGAACCCGGCGACGGGGCGTTCTACGGCCCGAAGATCGACTTCGCCTTCGAGGACGCGTTGGGGCGAAAGTGGGACGGTCCGACGGTCCAACTCGACTTCAACATGCCCGAGCGCTTCGAGCTGTCATACACGGGCGAGGACAACGAGGAACACCGTCCGGTGATGATCCACCGCGCGCTCTACGGCTCCTACGAGCGGTTCTTCATGGTTCTCATCGAGCACTTCGACGGGAAGTTCCCCCTCTGGCTCGCGCCCGAACAGGTGCGGGTCCTCCCGATCAGCGACGACCAGCTGGGCTACGCTCACCGCGTGAAGAACCAACTCGGCGACTTTCGAACCTCGGTCGAGGACCGCTCGTGGACGCTCGGCCGCAAGATCCGGGAGGCACAGGAGGACCGCATCCCGTACATGCTCGTTGTCGGCGGCGACGAGGAGGAGGCGGGGACCATCTCCGTCCGCGACCGCAAAGAGCGCGAGCGCGACGGCGTCGAAGTGGAGGCGTTCCGGGCGCACCTCGAAGACGAGTACGCCCAAAAGCGGATCGAGCCGGACTTCATCGACGAGTAACGCACTCTCTGTTTTTCGCGAAGGGCCCGCTGGCTTCGCCCTCAGCGCTGGATAGCACGGGAAGCGAGCCTGCGTAAGAAGATATATAAGAGCTATTACCGCCCACATTGGTATGGGAGAAGAAAGTGGACGGGATCCGAACGTACCTCTAAACGATCCGTTTAGCCGACATATCGGCATCTCCTTCGAGACCGTGTCAGACGGGAAGTCAGTCGCAAAGATGGAGGTTACGGAGGATCACTTGAACGCGAACGGGACACTCCACGGTGGAGCGATTTTTTCCTTGGCGGATGCTACCGCAGGAGCCGCGCTGAACTCGCTGTGGGCGGAGCAGACCGGTGTGGCGCTGGAAGCGAATGTCTCGTTTCTCTCCGCTGCTGAGCGTACCGATACCGTGATCGGAAGAGCCGAGGTCACCGAGGAGGGCAGAAAGACGGCCGAGATAACAGTTACAGTAGAACTGGCCGACGGGACCAAGGTCGCCTCCTCGAGATCGCGGGGGTACAAGCTGTAATACAGTCGCGTTCACAACTGATCGCTCTTCCGCTCGCATACGGCGCGCGATCGAGTGAGCGAAGGCCTGCAAACGTATTATCGGCCACCCAGCCGGGAGTAGTGGAGCGCCGACGAAACCACAGACTCTCCTCAGGGACCTTCGTCGGTGACCGCCGAATTCAGACCGATGAGGCGTTTCCGCAGTTCCGTGACCTCGCCTCCGTTCGCGCCCGGTTTGCGTGGAGCCACGCTCGATAGCATTCCGGCTCCAATCCCCGCCCTCGGGTGGCGAACGTCCGAACCTCGTTACGGATCTCGCGTGGCCCGCCATCGAACGCCGCCGCGAGCGCGACGAAAAAACCGAATCAGCGCTGCAAACAACCGCTCGTGAAGCGTTCGTTCACACCTCGTCAGTCGGCGTCGGAGCCGAACCCGCTTGTCGTCGAAGTGTAAAGGTCCTCGGAGGCGACGTCGCGCTCGAAGGTGAGCCCGCGGCCGCGTTGGATGGCCCGGTAGTTGAACGACCGTATCGGATTCTGCAGTTCAGCGCGGACACCGACCACCGCCAGGCGTTCGCGGACGACCTCGTGTTTCACGAGGAGGAACCCGGCGAAGATGCCGAAAAAGCCGAGGGCGGTCGTCGCGCTCACCGTTTGGCCGAACAGGGCCCACGCGCCGAGGGCGGCGACGATCGGCTGGAAGTACGTGACGAGGTTGCTCTCGGCCGGACCGATGCGCTCGTGCAGCGCGAAGTAGATGAGAAAGCCGATCACGCCGGAGATCACCGTCAGGTACGCCAGCGCGGCGAGCGCCGTCGTCGACCACTCGACGGTCGCGACGGCCTCACCGCGGGCGAGCGATCCGGCGAACAGCGCGGCCGCGCCGAGGAGCATCGCCCAGCCCTGCATCGAGACGTCCGAGAGCGTCGTGCGGAGCGGCGTCGACAGCACCGAGCCGAGCGCGAAGCTCCCGGCGGCGACGAAGAGGACCGCGATTCCGACGACGTCGCTCGCGAGGAGGTTCGCGGGGTCGAAGTCGGCGACGACCGCCACCCCGACGAGACCCAACAGGAACCCGACGCCGGCGAGCCAGTCCAGCGAGTCGTCCAAGAGTGCCGCCGCGAACGCCGCGGTCAGGACGGGCGAGAGGCTCACGACGACGGCTGCGACGGGACCGGGGACCGAGAGCTGTCCGAGATACAGGAGCGCGTGGTACACGCCGACGAGGAAGACGCCGACGACGGCGACGTTCAGCCACTCGGTGCGGCCGCGCGGCCGCACGCGATCGGTCGTGAGCGCGGCGTACGCGAGGACGAGCACGCCGGCGAGCGCGTAGCGGACGCCCGCGAAGTACAGCGGGGGGACGTACGCGAGTCCGGCTTCGATGGCGACGAACGACAGGCCCCACACCGTCGCGAGCGCGACGAACAACGTCGCGTCGGGTGGGAGAAATTGGGAACGAATCCGACGTATCATTGAGTGTGCTCTCTCGGAGCCGCATCTGTTTAAACTTAACTACAAGAAATTAGTTATCAATCGTTTCCAATCCACGATATTCGTATAGTCCTGACTATTTATGCTAGGTATTCCGTGAACCGTTGCTATCTATTCGAGATCGGTTCGGGTAGCGTTCAAGTGGTTCGGCCGCGTACCTCTCATCAGACAGTGCAGGTGAACGATTCCGAACTCGCCGCGTCCGCGGTGAGACCATGAGCGGAGCGGGACGGGTCGTCGTCGCGAAGCGGGTCGACGGCGGCGAGTCAGCCGACCTGAGCGAGATCGAAGACCTCGCTCGCGCGGCCGGCTACGAGGTCGCGGGACGGCTCTCGCAGTCGCGCGAGGAGGACGCCGCCTACCACTTCGGCGAGGGGAAGGTCACAGAGCTCGCGGCGCTCGTGCGCGAGACGGACGCGACCGCCGTCGTCGTCGACAACCGCCTCGGGCCGTATCAGACGTACAACATCGGCGGGAAGATCCCAGCGGGCGTCGAGGTGATCGACCGCTTCACGCTCATCCTCGACATCTTCGGCCAGCGCGCGAACACCCGGAAGGCGCAGCTGCAGGTGGAGCTCGCGGAACTGCGCTATGAGCTGCCGCGCGCGGAGGCGAAGGCGTCGCTGGCGAAGCGCGATGAGCGCCCCGGCTTTATGGGCCTCGGCGAGTACGACGAGAGCCGCGAGCGCGACATCAAAGCGCAGATCTCCCGGATCAAACAGGAACTCGACGCCATCGCCGAGAAGGAGGAGACGCGCCGCGAGCAGCGCCGGGAGTCGGGGTTCGACCTCGTCGCGCTCGCGGGCTACACCAACGCCGGCAAGTCGACGCTGATGCGGCGGCTCGCCGACGACCTCGACGTCGGGGAGAACGAGGGCCTGCATCCCGACCTCGACCCGACCGCCGAGTCCGAAGACCGGCTGTTCACGACGCTCGGAACGACGACGCGGCGCGCGGACACGGGGACGCGAGACGTGCTCTTGACCGACACGGTCGGGTTCATCTCGGACCTGCCGCACTGGCTCGTCGAGTCCTTCGAGTCGACGCTGGATTCGGTCTACCGCGCCGATCTCGTGTTGCTCGTCGTCGACGCCTCCGAGCCGATCGAGGAGATGCGCGAGAAGCTCCTGACCTGTCACGACACGCTCTATGAGCGAAACGAGGCGCCGATCGTCACCGTCCTCAACAAGATCGACCGCGTCGACGACGAGGAGTTGGCGGCGAAGCGCTCGGCGCTCGAGGCGCTCGCGCCGACTCCCGTGGCGGTGTCCGGGCTGACGGGCGAGAACGTCGAGGAACTGACCGCCCGAATCGAGGCCGACCTGCCCGCGTGGCGCGAGGAGCGGCTGCTGTTGCCGCTGTCCGACGACGCGATGAGTCTCGTCTCCTGGCTCTACGACCACGGCCACGTCGAGCGCGAGGAGTACACCGACGAGGACGTCCTCGTCGAGTTCTCCGCGCGCCCCGCTATCGTCGAGAAGGCGCGGGCGAGAGCCGCCGACGTCACCGTCCCCGACGAACGAACCGATCAGGCAGACGGATCCGGGCGGGCGGAGTCCGTCGAACAGTAGCGGAAGGCGGGCCGACGGGCCCGTCGGGGTCACTCGGCGTCGACACGGTGTTTCTCCTTCGAGACGACTTCGACATCGGTGATCCGGGTGTCGGGGTACTGCCCGCGCTCGGTCTTCTCGGCGGCTTTGACCATGTCCCAGACGACGTTCAATCCGGTGGTGACGCCCGCTAAGGCCTCCATCTCGCAGCCGGTCTTGCCGGTCGTCTCGACGGCGACGGTGAGCGTCACGCGGTCCTCCCGGACGTCGAAGTCGGTGTCGACGTTGGTGATCGGGATCTGATGGCACATCGGGATGGTCTCCCACGTGTGTTTGACGGCCTGGACCGCGCCGATCCGAGCCGTCGCGAGCACGTCGCCCTTGCCGATCTCGTCGTCGCGGACCGCGCCGATCGTCGACTCCGTCAGGTGGATCGTCCCCCGCGCGACGGCGCGGCGGTTCGTATCCGGCTTCGAGCCGACGTCGACCATCTGCACGTCTCCCGTCTCGTCGACGTGCGTGAGGTCCGCGTCGGCGTCGCTTCCGCGCTGTTCGCCCGGCCGTCGGTCGTCCGGCCGCCGATCACTCGATCGCCGGTCGTCGGTGTTCTCGGTGCTGTCGGTGCTATCTGTGTCGTCAGTGTCGTCGGTGGCAGTCATTCGGCGTCCCTCCGGAGGGCCGCGGGCAGTCGGTCGATCAGGTCCGTCGCGAGCAGGCCGTAGCCGTGTGCCTCGACCGCGGCGTCGCCGGCGCGTCCGTTCGCGTACGCCGCGACGGCGGCTGCCGGAAGCGGCGGGAGGACACACGAGAGCGCCCCGGCCGCGCCGGCGAGCACATCGCCGGTGCCACCGACGGTCATTCCGGGGTTTCCGGTGCGGTTCACCCGCGTCTCCTCGCCGTCGGAGACGACGTCGTACGCGCCCTTCACCAAGAGGACGTGCCCGAGGTCCGCGGCGAACTCGGAAACGAGCTCCGCGCGGTTCCGCCAGTCCTCGTCGGTCTCGCCGCCCATCTTCCGCAACTCGCCCTGGTGGGGCGTACAGAGGAGCGTCGCGCCGGTGTCGACCCCGGGAACCACTTGGAGGGCGTCTGCGTCGACGACGGCCGTCCCGTCGTAGCGTTCGAGGAAGTCGCCGACGGCGGCGAGCGTCGACTCGTGGCTCCCCAGTCCGGGCCCGAGGACCGTCGTGTCGTGCTCGCCGGCGAGCGACAGGAGCGATTCGACGTGGGCGGGCCCGAGGTGCTCGCCGTCGTACGGCCGGAGGATGAGGTTCTCGCTGTACCCTTGGATTTCCCGCGCGACCGACGCGGGACAGGCGACGCGAACGAGGTCCGCGCCCGCCCTGAGCGCCGCCTGCGCGGCGAGCGCGGGCGCGCCGGTGTAGGGGCCGCCGCCGACGATCAGCACCTCGCCGAAATCGCCCTTGTGGCTCTGTCGAGGCCGGCCGAGCGCGAGCAGGTCGCCCGGTCCGGTGAACCGTTCTGCGGCCTCGGGGATCCCGATGTCCGCGACGGTCACGTCGGCGTCGAGCGCCGACAGGCCGGGCTTCGCGTCGTGGAACGTCACCACGTGGTCGGCCTCGACGGCGACGCCCGCGGCGTTCCCCGTGTCGGCGTCGACGCCGGAGGGAACGTCGACCGCGAGGACCGCCGCGTTGAGTCCGTTGATCGCGCGCGCGGCCGTCGCGGCGGGTTCGCGCAGCGCGCCGGTCACGCCCGTCCCGAGCATCGCGTCGACGACGACGTCGGGGTCGCCGAGATCGAGATCCGCGGAATCGGTCACGACCGTCGTGTCGTACTCGGCCGCCCGCAGCGCCGCCCAGTTCTCGCTGGCGATGCGGGTGGTGATCGTCTCCGGGCGGCCGAGCAGGTGAACGGTCACCTCGAAGTCGTCCAGAAAGCGCGCGGCCGCCAGCCCGTCACCGCCGTTGTTGCCGCGACCGGCCACGACGGCGACGGACGCACCCCGATCCGCCAGACGGCGTACCCCGCGGGCGACGGCGTTACCGCTCGACTCCATCAACTGCTTGCGGGGGACGCCCAGCGCCTCGGCGTTGCGGTCCACCGCGGCCATTCGATCGCTGGTGATCATACCCGGCCGTTCGGCACGGATCGGCGTAAAAGGGGGTGGATACGAGTCCTCGCCGACCGCTGACCGGGTCCGTCCGTGACCGAACCGATCACGCGTGATCGGGGTTGTATCAGAAATACGAAACGTTTAGGTCGAAGGGACCACGAAGTATGGGTATGTCGGGGTTGCTACCGTCGGCGACTGAGCGGCGTCCCGCGGACGACCGCGGCGGCGACCTCCGCGTGATCCCGCTCGACGACGACGAAGCCGCGAGACTGATCCGGTGTCTCGCCTCCGACACCGCCCGCTCGACGCTCTCGGCCCTCCAGCGGGACGCCGCCACCGCGTCCGAACTCGCCGAGGACGTGGACACGTCGCTGCAGAACGTGCGCCACCACCTCGAGAACCTCCTCGACGCCGGCCTCGTTCGCGTCGCCGGCACCCGCTACTCGGTCAAGGGGCGGGAGATGAAGGTGTACGCGCCGACGCGGGACTCCCTCGTTGTCTGCGTGGGCGAGGCGGTCGACGTCGACGGCTCGATCGAGTAGCGCCGTTCTCGGGGAGCGGACCGACTCGCGACGAAGCTTTATATCCGAACCCGCGACCAGTCACCGACACCGATATGAGCGCGGCGAGGCGAATCCGAGACGTGAGTTGGCAGGCGGTCTTCGGCCACGACGAGCCGTACCCCGAACAAGCCGACGGCATCGACGCCGCGATCGACGTCGCCGAGCGCAGCTCGGCGAGCAGCCAGACGCAGTCTGGCAACGCCGAGGAGCGCGGCTTCCTCGTCGTCGAGGGCGCCTGCGGCACCGGAAAGACGATGCTCGCGCTCACCGCGGGCATCGACCGCGTTCGGGACCCCGATTCGGACTACGAGCGCGTGCTCGTACTGACGAGCGTCAAACAGCAGTTGCGTCAGTTCGAATCGGACCTCGAGACGATCAACGCGAACCTCCCCGCGGACTGGTCGCCTGTTTCGGGGCTGACGCTCGTCGGGAAGGCGGACGTCTGTCCCTACAGCCGAGAGGGCGTCGCCGGCGTCGACGACGGGACGGTGTATGACCGCTGTGAGGGGCTGCGCGAGCGGACGCGGAACCTCGTCGGAGAGGACGGCGAGACCTCGACGGGGACGCTCGTCTCGGAGGCGCGCGCGACGCAGACGGGGCTGCTCGACTCGGGCGCGACGCAGGGGCCGGAGTACCTTTCTACCGCGGGCGAGCCGACGCCGTACCTCCCCGAAACGTCTACGTACGGCGACACCGAGTACTGCCCCTTCTATGCCACGTTCCTCGATGACCTCCCCGAAGAGGGCGATCCGATCGAGGCGGTCCCGTTCGACCCGACCGAGCGGGGCCACATCGCCCCCGACGAGCTCGTTGGACTGAGCGCCGGCTACGGCACCTGCCCGCACTCGGTGATGGGCGCGCTCGTCCCGCACGTCGAGGTCGTCCTCGGGAACTACTACCACGCGTTCGACCCCACGACGGTCGGCTCGTTCACCGGCGCGCTCCTCGACGACGAGACGTTCGTGGTCTGCGATGAGGCCCACATGCTCGAACCGCGCGTTCGCGACCTCGTGAGCGACGGCGTCGGCGAGTCGACGCTCCGGGACGCCCAGAACGAACTGACGCGGGTGATCCAGCCGATCGAGTTCGAAGAGGCCGGCAAGTCGAGTTCGGGCGGCGACGCGACGAGCGCGGATTTGGTCCGCGGAGAACTCTCTGACGCCGACGTGACGCTTCGAGAAGTCCGCGAGACGCGCGAGTTCGTCGCCGACCTCCGATCGGAGATCGACCGACGGGTGCGCGCGCACTTGGATCAGACCCTGCCGGACTGGCGAGCGGACCTCACGCGGCTCGACGACGAGGAGATCCCCCTCCGCGACCCCGAAGCGCCGGGCGTCGACGAACTGACCGAGTGGGCCGCGGAAGCCGGCTACGACGAGGCGACGTGGGTGCGAGCGGAGTCCGTGGGGGCCGTCGTCGCCCGCATCCTGAACGAGGCCGAGGACGACGACGTGCGGCGGGCCGCGCCGGCCGTCGGTCGCACGCTCGCGAACTGGGCCCGAAGCGACCACCTCGCGTACTTCCGGGAGCTCGAACTGGAACGGACGTGGGACGACACGGAGAGAGACGGCTCGTGGCGGCGCGCCTACAACGCTCGCCTCGCGCTGCACAACTGCGTGCCCGGGGAGGCTATCGCCGAGCGACTCGGCGAGTTCGGGGGCGGCGTGCTCATGTCTGCGACGCTCGAACCGATGGACGTCTTCCGGGAGGTGACCGGTCTCGACGCGCTCGCGGCGGACGGTCGCCCGGTCGAAGCGCGGACGTACGGGCTCTCGTTTCCCGCGGAGAACCGCGCGTCCTTCGCGGTCGACGCGCCGAAGTTCACGCACGAGAACCGCGGGTCGCCGGGCGAGTCGAACCCAGCCCGCCGCGCGTACGTCGACGCCGTCTGCGAGATCGCCCGCTCGCCGGGGAACGTGCTCGTCGGGATGCCGAACTACGCGGAGGCGGCGTGGATGGCCGGGGAACTGGAGTCGAGACTCGACCGGCCGGTCCTCCTCGATGAGTCCTCCGGCGACGACGCCACCGAGGCGCTGAAGGCCGACTTCTTCGACGGCGAGCCGAAAGTGTTGGTGACGAGCCTCCGGGGCACGCTCACCGAGGGCGTCGACTACCGCGGCGACCGCCTCGCGGCCGCAGTCGTCTGCGGCGTTCCCCTCATCGACACCTCCAGCCCGCGGACGCGCGCGGTGAAGACGGCCTACGACCGCCGGTTCGGGTCCGACGAGAACGGCGGACGGAGCGGGTTCGAGACGGCGCTGACGGTCCCCGCGGTGCGGAAGGCGCGGCAGGCGATCGGGCGCGTCATCCGCTCGCCCGACGAGGTGGGAATCCGCGCGCTCGTCGACGCCAGATACGCCCGGCGGTCGTGGGACAGCGTCCGCGAGTACCTCCCCGACGCCGAGCGCGAAGAGTTCGCGCCGGTCTCTCCGGACATGCTCGGCTACGGCGTCGAGCGGTTCTGGTCCTCGGTCGAGGAGTCGTGAGCGCGGGCCCCGTGGTCGGCTTTACACTCGTCCGAGCAGAAGTGCCGGTGCGCGACGCGGTCGTCTTCGATCCACGTGACGACGCGGTGCGTCGGCGACTGAACGATCTTCGCACCGCAGGTCGCACACTCGGGCGCGTCGGCTTCGTCGACGTCTGTTCCGAGATCGGAAGTCGGATCTACCATCTTCGCGTTCTTGGTCGCCGCGCTCACTTGACTCCGTCGCCCCGACTGAACTCTCCCGCTAACGGCAGCGGTTTAGTAGCCCCGGACCCATAGGTCGGACGTGGACTGAGATGTCCGATTCGCCCCGCAATCACAACAACTCCGTTTCGGAGTCGGTCGCCGACGGCGACGACTACAGCCGCGCCCGCTACCCGCAGATCACACTGCGGAGCGTCGTCGTCCGATACGAGGAGCGCCCGGACCGCTGTACGGTCTATCCCCGGCGGGAGCGCTGCTGTGAGCGCGTCGACGCGTGGCTCTCCGCCGACGCCGACGCGTTCGTCCCGCTCGAAGAGATGCGGTGAAAAGCGGTCGAAGGGCGCGTTACGGCGGTCGCGAGGCGAACGTCACCGGTCACACGTTGATGTCCTCGAACTCCTCGTTGACGATGAACCGACCCTGCGGCGTGAGGTCGACCGGCGTCTCCTCGTCGGTGATGAGGTCGTTCTCGTAGAGCGACTCCAGTCTGGCCTCGAGTTCGGCGTCGTCGATGTCGAGAAGCGAGGGGAGGTCGATCTCCTCGCTCGTGGAGTACAAGCCGACGAGCACCTCGAGTTCGTGCTCTTCGACGTCGACGTCGCGGACGTCGCTTTTGATCCAGTGGTAGATGAGCCGGAGGTACCGGCCTAGGATGTTCATCTTCCGCCGCGACCCCATCGAGATCTCGGAGGTGACCGTCTGTCCGTTCTCGACGTGCTGCACCGAGAGCACCAGAACCGAGTCGCCGTCGGCGTCGGTCCGCTCGATCACCTCGAAGAAGACGACCGAGGCGAGGTCGATCGAGAAGGGACCGTCCTCGGAGGTGGGGACGTCCCCGCCGGTGAACGAGACCGACTCGTAATCCAGATGGAGGCCGGTCTTGCGCTTCGGCGTGTCCATCACGCGCCCGCCGACTTTCGCGGGGTGGGTGACGAGCGCTGTCGATCCGTTCAGCGTCGCCCGGAAGAGCAACAGCGAGAACTTCTCGATGGTCTCTCTGTCGCCGCCGATGACGGTCGTCCGGCGGTAGTCGCCCTCGACGTAGCCGACCATCACGGTGTAATCGAAGAACTCTTCGACCTCGGGGGGCACCTGCCCGACCGCGATATCGAAGATTGCGGTGATCGGGATCGTGGTCTTCGCCTCAGACGTCGCGAGGACGAGTCGGCGATCGCTCATCAGGACGCGCCCCTTCACCGGGTCGAAGGCGGCGTCGCCGCCGGCGACGAAGTTCGCGACGAAGTCGACCACGATCGACTCCCCGTCGGAGGTGCGACGCGAGTCCTTCTGCGACGCCGTCGAGCCCGATTTCGGGTTCGAGCGTTTCTTCCCGCTCTGGCGTTCCCCGTCGCCGTTTTGCGTCCGGTACGCCTCGAGGAGCTCGGAACGCTGCTTTGCGACCTCGTCGTGTTCGGAGGTCCCGACGTCTCGCGCTCCGTCGGAATCGGGCGCCGTCATACGCTGATCAGCGCTCCCGCGAGCGACGACGTCAGCACGGCGCTTCCGGAGCCGATCCACACGAGCACGACGAAGTGGAGATAGGCGTTCACCTTGTGGCCGCCGTCGACCATCCGGATCATGAGCGCCGAGAGGACGGCGTTGAACAGAATGATCATCGAAAGCAGGTACTCGATGACCGGGATGTTGTAGACGCCGGCGTAGATGATCTGCCCGAACTCGAACTGCGCGAGGTTCAGATCCGAGGAGAACGTCGCGAGGATCTCGACGACCTCCAGCCCGATGAAGAATGCGAACGACGCCGAGGCGGTGATGCCGTAGAGCACGCCGATGAGCGTCACGGTCGCCTGGTCGCGCTGTCGCCGGAGCTTGATCACCTCGTTCATGTTCTCCGAGATGAGCTCCCCGAGCTGTTTCGGCGTCCCGCCCATCTGCCGCCCCACGAGGTACATCTCGGAGAACTTCTGGATGAGATACGAGCTCGTCTCCGCGGTGAAGAAGAACCACGAGCGGTCGGGGGCGACCCGCATGTTCAGCCGGGTGTAGAGCCGGTCGATCTCGCGTGAGAGCACGCCGAAGTCCTTCTCGCGGAGCGTCTCCAGCACCGCGCGAGTGGTCGACTGCTTCGCGCTTTCGGAGGCGCCGAGCGCCCGGATGAACCCGGGGTACTCCTCGTCGCGCTCTTTGATCCCGTTCTCGTGATAGCGCGCGACGAGGCCCGGAACGGCCAGCGGCGTCAGCGGCGCAGCGATGAGAATCGGTACCGGCGTATCGAGCATCACCCGGTGGACGGCGTCGCCGAGCGCGGTCCAGCCCGCGACACCCAATCCGAGGATCCCGACGAAGACGAGGCTCAGGCCCACCGCCCCGAAGAGGGCGATATCGACCTGTCGGTCCATCTTCGTGCGGTACTGGTCCTGCTGGTACCACAGCGGATCGTACGGCGACATCGTCCTGATGACGTAGTAGAACCCGAGCTGAACGAAGACGAAGAGCACGATGACGGCCGCGATCGTCATCGTCGCGTCCGTCCCCGTGAGAATCGGGAGGACGATCGCGTTGATGATCGCGAACGTCATCGAGAGAATCATCGAGAGATAGAGGTCCTTCAGGACGTCGAGGTTCCCGAGTGCGCCCTCGTAGACGGTGACGTACTTCTCGATCATCGTCTGCTGTTCGCCGAGCAGGAAGTCGTCGAGGCTCTGTCCGGCGTTCAGCGAGTACGCGAGTCGGTCGAGAAAGTCGCTGAGCTCCTTCGAGGGGACGGCCCGCGCGCGCCGCTGCAGCGCGTCGTCGAGCGACTGGTTCCACGTGTCGACGAGCTCCGTGATCCGACGCATCTCGACGGCGAGTTCGCCGTACTCCTCCTCGCGACCGAGCTGTCTGAACACGGCTACGCGGTCGATGTTCGTCGTCGACAGCACCGTCAGGTGCGTGATGACGAGATGGAGTTGGTTCTCCAGCCCACGGCGCTGCTCTTCGACGAGCAACCGCGGGTAGAGCACGCCGGCCAGAAGCATCAGCGCCCCGAGCAAGAAGATCGGGATCCGAACCAGAACCGGGAGCGGAAGCAACACCGCGCCGACAACGCCGAGCACGAAGAGCAACACGGTCGGCACGAGCACGGTGAGCGCGTACTTCCGATTGTCCATCGGCATCTGCTCGTACGCCTCGAGCGTCGATGAGGCGAACTCCCGGAACTGCCGCTTTTGCGAGCTCAATCCGACGTCGGGACCGGCCTGCGTTTCGCTCATTGATCCACCTCGAGTTCGTACATCAATCGATCCTCGTCATATCGAACGGGAGCCCCTCGGTGCCGTCGCGCTGGAAGTCCTCGATGAACTCGTTGACCTCGTGGTAGCCGACGATATTCTCCTGTATCGCCCGCCGGATGAGTTCGGTCCGGAACTCGATGTCCTCGTAGATCTTCCGGGTGTCGTCGTACCCGAGCAGCGTCGCGATCTTCTCCTCCATGATGAAGGAGTTGTTCCGACCCTGGAAGACGATCTCGTCCTCGACGGGATCCCAGTAGAACGCCTCCCGGGTGACGACGCCGCCCATCTCCTTGGAGTAGCCCTCGATCTCTTGGACGGAAGTGACGCGCCGTAGCGTCTGATCGCCGCGCTTGACGCGGTTCTGGAACAGCGCGATGTCGCAGTTCGACATGAACGTCTCGGGGACGTTGATCGGGTCGCCGGTGAACCGCTGGATCATCGAGACGATGTCCGAGGCGTGGAAGGTCAGCATCACCGGGTGGCCGGTCTGGGCGGCCTGGAACGCCATTCGCCCCTCCTCGCCGCGGACCTCCCCGACGATGATGTAGTCCGGGCGGGAACGCAGCGCGGCCGCGACGAGGTCGAACATGTCGACCTCCGAGTCCGCCCCGCGTCCCTCCCGGGTGAGAAGCTGCTGCCAGGTGTCGTGCGGCGGGAGCACCTCGGCGGTGTCCTCGGCGGTGTAGATCTTCGAGTCACGGGGGATGAACGACGTGACGGCGTTGAGCGTCGTCGTCTTCCCCGAGGCCGTCTCGCCGACGACGAACACCGTCCGCTCGTTCTCCAAGGCGATCCAGAGGTACGCACACAGCTCCGGCGAGAGCGTGCCCCATTTCGCGATCTGAAACACCGACAGCGGGACGTCGTCGCCCTGACGGATCGTGAGCGAGGAGCCCTTCAGCGACACGTCGTCGGAGTAGATGATGTTGATACGCGATCCGTCGGGGAGCGTCGAGTCGACGATCGGGTGCGCGTCCGAGACCGGATCGCCGATCCGCTCGCCCATGTTCCGGAGCCAGTTGTCGTACTGCTCTGCGGAGTCGAACTCGACGGTGGTCTCGAGCAGTCCGAACTCGCCGTGGTCGACGTCGACTTGGCGGGGGCCGATGACGTGAATGTCCTCGTTCGCCGGGTCGCGCATAATCGGCTCCAGCGGGCCGAGTCCGACGATGTCGCGGACGAGCCGGTACTGGACTTTCTCGTAGGTCTCTTCGGTGATCTCAAGCGGGCCGAGTTCGAGCCGCTGGACCAACTCGGCGAGGCGACCGTTGCGCTCGTCTTCGAGGACGACGATCTCCTCGAGCAGTTCCCGGATCCGGTCCTCGTACTCGGTCTCTTCGGCCGGTGCCGGCTTCGTCACCGACCGTTCGAGCAATTTGTCTTTCACCTGTCCGAAGAGCTCCCGTTCGCCGTCGTCGAGCTCCGGTTCGATGGTGTAGTACTTCGTCGTCTCGCCGAAGTTCCCGTACACCTGACAGTAGATCGGCCCGCCGAGGTGGTAGATGATGTTCGGCCGGCGCGACTCGTAGCCGTCGGGCTCGTCGACGAACATCGGGAACTCGCCGGTGATCTGCCGGAAGCGTTTGAGATGCTCGCGGAGGTGCCCCCAGCGACCGGCGTGTCGCTTCAGTTCCTCGTCGATCTTCGCGGAGCCGTGTTCGGTTGCCATCAGGCGACACTCCGGGATTCGATGACGATTCCGATTCCCGAGCGGACCGAGAACCCGACGCGGTCGCCGACCTGTTCACCCATTCCCGCAAAGCGCTTGACGAAGATGTTCCGCCGGACGTCGTTGCCGACCTCGACCATCTCCAGTTGGAGGTAGACGTCGGCGATCGAGCGGAAGGGGCCGATCGCCTCCTCGTCGACGGTCGAGGGATCGACGGTGAGGATGATCGTCTTGCCCTTCGTCGTCAGCTCCCGGAAGAAGGAGATGATCTCGAGGGCGGCTTGCCGCTCCTCGTTCTGTCGAACGAGCGCCTCGAACTGCGGGTCGTTCCGGAGGATGGCGTCGAAGGTGTCGACGATTATCGCGTCGGCGTCCCACATCGTCTCGGCCTCCATCATCCGTTTCAAGAGCTGCTTTCGCTCGTCGTCGGACCCGCTGCCGGTCAGCGTCCCCGACGCGTCGATCTCGGCCGGGATGAAGAGCAGTTGCTCGTCCAGAAGCGGCTTCACGACGTCGTACGTCAGCGAGTGCATCTGATCGAGGAAGCCGCGAACGCCCAGTTCCGTCGAGACGAGCGTCGTCACGATCTCTTCCTGATGGAAGCCGTAGGTGAAGCGCTGTGAGAGGACGCTCTTCCCGGCGCCGTAGTCGCCCTCGATGAGGACGATCGCCCCCTTCGGGAGGCCGCCGCCCAGTTCCTTTTCGAGACGGTCGTGGTCTTTGAGTCCCAGTGAGTACTGATTCGAGCTCATCAGTTGTAGTTGAAACGGAAGGTTTCTTCGTCACCGTCGACGGTCAGCGTCACCCGGTGGTCGCCGGGGTCCAGATTCAGATCATGGATCGTGACCCCGACGACCCCGTGCGGCGTCCAGTCGTCGCCGCTGCCGTCGACGAGCGTGACGGACACGTTCGTTCGGTACTCCGCGTCGACGATGACGTCGAAGGTCTCACCGGTCGCCGGCAGCGTCCGCCGTCCGGTGTTCTTGACGTACAGCGTGACGTTTTGACCGTCGTACACGCTGCTCTCGGAGTCGCTTATCACCTCCACGTCGGTCCGGATGTTCTCTGCGACGTCCGCGCCGCGGTCGTCGAGCGCGCCGCTGATCCCGGTGACCGTGTCGATGAGCACGCCCGCGACGCCCGCCGCGATGACGATGCTCGCGATGAACAGGATCAGGCTCGGAACGGAGACGTCCGCCATTTAGCTCACCTCGACAGTGTCGTTACTCGCCGCGACGCCGTTCTCGGCGACCACCTTGACGCGGTCCGGTTCCTCGGCCCCCGGGTCGGTGACGTTGAGCACGAGCGTCTGGTCCGCCCCCCAGACGTCGGTCGACGTGTCGCCGCCGACTGCGGTGGCGTCTGGGATCACGTACTCGTTGTCGACGAGGAGACTCGTCTCCCCGACCGACAGCGTGGTCGTGCCGGTATTTTTGACCTCGACGGTGAGGTTCTCGCTGGCGTTGTAGACGACGCTCGTCACCGAGAGCGCCGTGTTCCGCCGGTCGAGGAGGTCCTCGCGGTCCCCGTCCCGCGCGTCGCTGATCTGCTCGGCGCTGCCGGCGACCGCCGGGTACAGCGTCCCCGTCGCGACGAGGACGCCGAGGAAGATGATCGCCGTCGAGCCGCTAACGCCGAATCCCACGGGAACCCCCTCCGAGTTCGGACAACTCCTCGAGGAGTCGAGCCTCGTCGACATCGCCAGCGAGCCGGCTGACGTACGTCAGGCTCTCCCGGTGGTGTTCGACCCGGAGGTCCTGCGGCCGTTCCGTCTCGCCCGCGGTGGCGGCGTTGCGGACGTGTTCGCTCATCGTCCGCTCGACTTGGCGGGTGATCCAGCCCTGCGAGCGGTACTGCCGCAGCGCGCGTGCGGCACCGATCGCCCCGCCGACGTCGACGAGGAACCGCGTCCACTCTAAGACGACTGACTCGGCGGTGTACCGCGCGGGAAGCGCCGTGAGATACGCATCGGAGTCGGACGTCGGTTCCGTCCCTGTCGCCGGCGAGCTCGCCGTTGTCGGCGCCGTCTCCGGACTCGTCGCCTGCTCCGCTGGGTCGCTACTCACGTGCTCCTGCGTCTCGTCCGTCGCCTGCGGAGCAGTCTCTTCGGACGCTTCGACTTCCCCAGCCGGCTGGACCGCCTCGTCGCGCTCGAAGAGCGTCTCGTCGGGCTCGATTTCCTCGACTGCGTCGTTGTCTTCGAACGCGTCCTCGAGGGCGCCCTCGTCGGCTGCGACGGCGTCTGCGTCGGTCGCTTCCTCGGTCGTTGCAGCGGCTTCGTCTCCTTCGCTTTCGGCTTCCGCGCCTTCGCCATCCCAGCCCTCGTTCTCCTCGTATTCGGCTTTGAGGTCCTCGAAGCTGCTGCCGCCTCCGCTGTCCGTCTCCGAGCTGTCCCCATCGCCTTCTTCTGCGTCCTCGAGCGCCGCTGCCGGATCGTCGCGCTCCGCCTCCGCGAGCTCGTCTTCGGCGGCCATCTCGGCCTCGTCGGGGTCGGCGTCCAGCTCGCCGAAGTCCTCGTCGAAGAACTCCTCGGCGTCTGCGCTCGCGATGTCCGTGTCCAGGTCCTCCTCGGTCTCCTCTTCCATCTCGAAGAGACCGAACGCGCCGTCGCCGTCGAGACCGCCCATCTCGCGGGCGTCGTCGACGAACGGGTTGATCCCGCGGGTCACCATCTCGTAGATGTCGAGCAGCTTTCTGATCGTATCGTCCAGCTCTTCGACGGTATCGCCGATCTGCTTGTTCTCCTCACGGACCGTGTTCATCCCCGAGGAGAGCGAGCTGACCTCGTTTTCCATCTCGGAGAGCCGGTCTTCGATCTCCGCGATGCGCTCTGCGTCGACCTCGGAGCCGCCGAGGGAGTCGCCGTCGTCGAAACCGCCCATCTCGCCGTCGAGATCCCCCATCTCGTCGTCGAGGTCGTCCATCCCGCCGTCGAGGTCGCCCATCCCGCCGTCGAGGTCGCCCATCTCACCGTCGAGGTCGTCGAGGTCCTCGTCGAACCCGAGGCCGTCGGTAGCGACCGTATCCGCCTCGTCGTCGTCGCCGTCCATCCAGTCCATCATTCCCATCTGCGTTCCCCCCTGTCTCGACACCGGCCGCCGGCTCTCAGGTGTGGCAGCCGACTGTGAGTTCGTTCCCCCTTGGACCGTGGCGAACACGTCGTCCGACCGGTCCGGTCGGCCGGTCTCGGTGGAACAGATATCATTGACCCTTACGTCCCATCTTCGATACAAGAAGGTTCGCTCCAAATTATCGCTCGTGATAGCTGTTTGTGATACGCGCGCGAGGTGCTCGATCCGCGGCACGGGTCCGTCGCGTCCGCCCCTCCGAATGCACTACCGCTGATGGCGGTCTCCGCCTCCCAACGAGCGGTACGGCCTCACGGACAGGCACAGTCGATAGTATCAACATCCCCCGGAGAGTGGAAACACGTATGCCAGAATTCGTCAAGACCGGCATCGACGGTCTCGACTCGATCCTCAACGGGGGGATCGTCGAGAACGCCGCAGTACTCGTGAGCGGGAATCCGGGGACTGGCAAGAGCATCCTCGGACTGCAGTATCTCTACAACGGCGTCGATATGTTCGATGAGGGGGGAATCTATCTCACGTTCGAGGAGACCGCAGGCGACATCAGCGAAGCCGCGCAGTCGATCGGATTCGAACGCTGGGACGAGTTCGTCGACTCCGGCCGGATCAAGGTGTACGACAAGGGGACGCTGCTGCGCAGCGGGGACTTCTCCTCGACGCTGGATACGATCCTCGAGGACCTCCAAGACACCCAGTACGATCGCCTCGTTCTCGACTCGCTGACGATGTTTCAACTCTTCTTCGAAGAAGAGAAAGAACAGCGGCAGTACCTCCTCAAGTTCATCGACATCCTGAAGGGAAGCGGCCTGACCTCGATTCTGACGATGGAGCAGTCGGCGGTCTTTCCCGACACCGAGATCGGACTCGAGAACTTCCTGACCGACGGGAACATCTACCTGATCCAATCGCCGGCCGGGTCGACCTCGAACCGGTACATCTGGGTCGCGAAGATGCGGAAACAGCCGATCAAGAACTCGATGTTCCCCCTCGAGATCGACGACGGGGGGATCAAGGTGTACGAGCAGGCCGCGGGATTCTCGATGATGGGCGATTCGGCCCCGATGTTCGGCGAAGAAGACGGCGGCGGACTGGAGTAACGCCGACCGTACCCAGAGCGACTAGCGGTGCTTTTGGCTCTCTAGAGCTATTCGGATGCCGGAGCGGCGCAGCCGCTCTTCTCGCGGCGTCCAGAGAAATGGAAGTTCGCACCTCAGCGAGGCGGGATCCGGAGCCTAGAGCTTGACCGGTTCGCCCGCTTCGTTCCCGGCGAGCTGCTGGGGCATCGTGAGGATGACCTGGGTGGTGCCGCCGGTCTGGCTCGTGATGTCGAGTTGGACCTTCGAGCCCGTGTCGAGGCCGCCCGTCGTGTCACTCTCGATTGCAGAGGTGTTGATCGTCACCTCGTAGCGGTCGTCGCGGCTGTTGAGCACCCCGAAGGAGTTGTCGTCGTCTCGTACCTCGAAGAGGCTGAAGTTGCCCGCGTCGGCTGACTGGTCCGTGCTGTTGGTCAGCGTCGTGACTTGGGTGTCGCTGAGGTACTTTATCGAGGTGGTGTTCATGTTCACGCTGCTGGACCCGGCCGCGAGGCGGACGGTCAGCGTGATGTTGGCGATGTCGTCGTTGCTGCCGACGGTGCCGTGTTGGTTGATCACCTCGATGCGGTTCGTGACCTTGTCGACGCTCTCTTGGCCCGCTTCCTCGGCGGTCGCCTGCAGGAAGCCGGCGGTGTTCACGAGGACGCCCGCCGCGATAGCGGCGACGAGCACCATCGCGATGAACACGATGAGCGTACCGATACCGACCTGACCGCGGTCGTTGTCGTCGTCGTTGAAGATGTTGTTGAACATTGTGATCACCTCAGAGTGGCACCGGGTTGCCGTCCTCCTGTCCGGCGAGTTGCTGGGGCATCGTCATAATGACCTGCGTGGAGCCGCCGCTCCGACTCGTGATCTCCAGTTCGACGGCGTCTCCCGTCGAGATGCCCTGGTCGTTCTGCTCGACGACGGTCGTGTTGATGACGATCTCGAAGCGGTCGGCCTGACTGTTCAGGACCGGGAACGAGGAGGAGTCGCCGTCGTCGTTGAGTGCGTAGGCAGTGTACTGGGTGTCGTTAAGACCCGTTTCGTATCCGGTATCCCACTGCGTGGTATTGAGTAGCTGCGTACCGTCGCTCGTCGTCGAGTTCTTGTACACGAGGTTCTTCGCCGTGGTGTCGCTCACGTACTTGATGGTGGTACTGTCGAGCGAGACACTGCCGGAGCCGGCCGCCAACCGCACCGTGAGGTTGAGGCTGTCGACGGCTTTGCCGCTGCCGTAGTCGTTGACGAGGCCGTGAGAACTCACGACATCGAGCCGATTCGTCACCTTGTCGACGCTCTCCTGTCCGGCGTCTTCCGCAGTCGCCTGCAGGAAGCCGGCCGTATTCACGAGGACGCCCGCCGCGATCGCGGCGACGAGCACCATCGCGATGAACACGATGAGCGTTCCGATACCGACCTGACCACGGTCGGCGTCGTTTTCTTCGAACATATTGTTGTCTCCAGTTGGCCCCCGCCTCGTCTCGGAGATGAGGACCGTTGGGTCGAACAATCAGCGGTTTGTACATAATGGTATGGACCCAGATATCAGATTTGATTATGGTGTGTGGCGGCGCGTACAGCCGGTTTCACGGTGATTCTCTGGATCGAGACTGATCGAAGACACCGTTGGCACTCGTCGGCTAGTAGCGCACGAAATGAAAACAGGTTCTCGGCGATCCGGAAGCGTGGTCGAAGCTTAGAGCTTGACCGGCTCGCCCGGTTGGTTACCGGCGAGCTGCTGGGGCATCGTGAGGATGACCTGGGTGGTGCCGCCGGTCTGGCTCGTGATGTCGAGTTGGACCTTCGAGCCCGTGTCGAGGCCGACGACGTTGTTCGAATCCTCGATGGCGGAGGTGTTGATCGTCACCTCGTAGCGGTCGTCGCGGCTGTTGAGCACCCCGAAGGAGTTGTCGTCGTCGGTCACTTTCGCGAGGCTGAAGTTGCCCGCGTCGGCTGACTGGTCCGTGCTGTTGGTCAGCGTCGTGACTTGGGTGTCACTGAGGTACTTTATCGAGGTGGTGTTCATGTTCACGCTGCTGGACCCCGCCGCGAGGCGGACAGTCATCGTGATGTTGGCGATGTCGTCGTTGCTGCCGACGGTGCCGTGCTGATTGACGACCTCGATGCGGTTCGTGACCTTGTCGACGCTCTCTTGGCCCGCTTCCTCGGCGGTCGCCTGCAGGAAGCCGGCGGTGTTCACGAGGACGCCCGCCGCGATCGCGGCGACGAGCACCATCGCGATGAACACGATGAGCGTACCGATCCCGACCTGACCGCGGTCGTCTCTGCTTTCGTCGAAGAGATTGAGTTCAAACATAGCTATCACTTAGAGGGGTACCGGATTGTCGTCTTTCTGGCCGGCGAGTTGCTGGGGCATCGTGAGGATGACCTGCGAAGAGCCACCGTCCCGACTCGTGATGTCGAGTTCGACGGAGTCACCCGTCGAGAGGCCCTGCCCGTTGTCCTCGACGAGCGTGGTGTTGATGACGATCTCGAAGCGGTCGGCCTGACTGTTCAGGACCGGGTACGAGGAGTCGCCGTCGTCTTCGAGCGCGTAGGCGGTGTACTCCGGTGTGGCGTAAGTAGAGTTATTCAGGCCTCCTGCGTTCGGGTCCGAAGTGTTGTATCCATAAACAGGTCCGAGCGTCTCCCCGCCATCGGGAGATGTGTCCTTGAACACGAGGTTCTCCGCTGTGGACCCGCTGACGTACTTGATGGTGGTACTGTCGAGCGAGACACTGCCGGAGCCGGCCGCCAACCGCACCGTGAGGTTGAGGCTGTCGACGGCTTTGCCGCTGCCGTAGTCGTTGACGAGGCCGTGAGAACTCACGACGTCGAGCCGATTCGTCACCTTGTCGACGCTCTCCTGTCCGGCGTCTTCCGCAGTCGCCTGCAGGAAGCCGGCCGTATTCACGAGGACGCCCGCCGCGATCGCGGCGACGAGCACCATCGCGATGAACACGATGAGCGTTCCGATACCGACCTGACCACGGTCGGCGTCGTTTTCTTCGAACATATGTGTTGTCTCCAGTCTGGCCCCCCGCCCCGTTGCGGAGGTGAGGACCGTCACTTCGGAAAATCAAGGGTCCGTACATAATGGTATGGACCCAGATATCTTCTCTGATAACATCTCGCCTCCGGTGGAGCGTGGCGATTTCGGACGCTCTCAGCGCCGCCAAACACTCCTTACGGGCGTCACCACCGCACCGAAGAGCAACGGCTCACGAGAACGCGTTTCCCCACCGAAACACCGCCTCCGCAGAACGATCAGACGCTCGCGCTCGATCGGTCACACACGGCTGTTCGCGTCACCCGCACCCACGCTGCGTCACGCATACAGTCCTGTCACCCACGCGTGAGTCACTCTCGGGAGATCTGTCGCCAGACGTCGTCGAGTTTGTTCTTGACCTCGGGACGGTCGGTCACCTCGACGTTGAGGTCGTTGCCGTCGAAGCTGATAATGATCTCGTCGACGTCGCGCCGGTAGACGTTCGTCCGCCGGTGCTCGTCCGAGAGGACGCGGTCGTGGAGTTCGAGCAGCCCGGCGCCGGTGAGTTCTTCGATGCGGCGGTAACACGTCGCGATAGGGATATCAAGCTGTTCGCTGAACTCCTGGGCCGAGTACGCCTCGTCCGCGGCACGCAGGATATCCGGGTTGTAGTCGTTCCCGAGCGCTGCGAGCGTCCTGTCAGACTCCATAGACAGCGCTACGTTCAAACCGATATTATGTGAATGTGACGGTCGTCTTCTCTCCCAGTATCGGAACTGAAAACAGCGGGTACACTGGCCGTCGTCCCCGTCGGTGTGCTGTCGCGGGATCGGCCTCCCGAGATCGGTTCGGCCTGCGATGGGCTTAATATCGCGCCGGGGGCACCACGAGACATGGCTCCGTCGGACCCTCCCAAAGACACGCCGCGGGCGGACCGCGGCGAGGAGGGCGTCATCAGACCCGACGAGCTCGATTACACCGCCTCAGAGCGCGTCGCGGAACTCTCCGAGGGGCGCTACGTCGTCGCGACCGACAACGACGACGCCCCGTCGGTCGACGACTCCGACGAGGCCGATTCGACCGACGAGCGAGGCACGCTCGCCCGGCAGCAGACGGCCCGGTACGTCTCCGAGCGCGGCGCCGACTACGGCTTCGCGCTCACCGCCTCATTCGGGGGCGACATTCGCCACCACGAACACTTCTCCGACGACGTCGCGGCGGCGTTCGGCGACCTCGCGACGTGGTACGTCGAGCAGATCGACACCGATACCCCCGCCGAGGAAGTGCTCGGCATCCTCCTTTTGGCGTCGAAGACAAACGTCTCGTACCCGACTCAGGTGCTCGCGCCCGTCCTCCGAAGACACGGCCTCGACCTCGACGACTCGATCGGAGATCTCCTCGCGGTGCTCTCGAAGGAGGGCATCACGCTCCCGACCGAGGAGTGATATCGTAGCGTGTGCACGCCTTTACGCACCCGATCGCACGACCGCGTGCGATCGGATGCGCAATCAGTTGCGAACGCTACTGTCGGCGTCGTCGAAACTTCGTATCAGCCGTGATAATAGGGGCGATGCGTTTATACAACGGTTCCCGGAAGGTGAGATATGGCAACTACGGTACTGGTCGTGGACGACTCGGCGTTTATGCGGAACCTGCTGAAGCAGTTGCTCGAGGACGAACACGAGGTGGTCGGCGAGGCCGAAAACGGCGTCGAGGCCGTGGAGATGTACCGCGAACACGATCCCGACATCGTCACGATGGACGTCGTGATGCCGATCAGAGACGGCATCGAGGCGACCACGGAGATCAAATCCGGCGATCCGGACGCCTCGGTGATTATGTGCACGTCGGTCGGCCAAGAGGAGAAGATGCGCGAAGCGGTCGAAGCCGGTGCCGACGGCTACATCACGAAACCCTTCCAGAAGCCGAACGTCCTCCAAGCGATCGACGACGTGCTGGGCGTCGAAGCATGAATCTCGACGTCCAGTCGCTGCGGACGTTCAGCCGCCTCGCTAGGTCCGGGGCCGAGCAGGCGGCGGGATCGCTTTCGACGCTGACCGGGTTCGACGCCCGCGTTGCCGTCACGAAAGTCGAGATGGCGACCCGCTCGGACGTCGAACGGGAGTTCCGGGAGCGAGACCTCGTCACCGTTCACGTCGACTTCTCGGGAGCGATCGAGGGGCGAACGGTCCTCGCGTTCGACCGGGAGCGTGCGGTCACGCTCGTCGACGCGCTCGTCCCCGGCGAGGACGCAGATCCCGACAGCGAGCTGGCGACGAGCGGGCTGAAGGAACTGGGGAACATCATGCTCGGCGGCTTCATCGACGGCTGGGCGGACTTCCTCGGGGAGGCGATCGACATAACCACGCCCACCTACGTCGAGCTCGACGCCGGTCGGTCGCTGCAGGACGTCGCGGCCGACTCGTCGTTCGACCCGGGCGACGGGTCCGGGGCCGACATCAGCCCGGGCGACGAGTTCGGCGCGGGCCTCGACACCGACCACGTCCTCGCGTTCCGAAACCACCTCGAAACGATCGACGCCGAGGCGGGCTTTTACATCTATATGCTCCCCACGCACGACTCCGTCGGGACGATCGTCGACGCCGCGGGCGAAGGAGACGAGGCGATCCCCGTCGAGACGTTCACCTCCTTCTCGCGGATGATCTCCGACGGGGCCGATCAGGCGTCCGAGGATCTCACGGCGATGACCGGCATCACCACCGACGTCGACGTGAGCCGGCTGAGTTTCGTGCCGGTGGAGGGCGTGCCGATGGAGCTGACCAACGACGCCAGACAGGGCGTCGTCCTCGAGTTCTCCGGCACGCCGTCTGGCTACATCGCCATCCTGTTCGATCCGGACTCCGCAGCGAGCGTTGCGGACGCGCTGATGCCGGGTATGGAGGCCGATTCGGCGATGCGACAGAGCGCGATCCAAGAGATCGGGAACATCGTCACCTCCGGGTTCCTCGACGGCTGGGCGAACGCGCTGGAGACGACGATCGAGATCTCCCCGCCCACGTACGTCGACGACATCGCCTCGGCGATCGTCGATCCCCTCGTCACCGAACTGGCGCGGACGCAGGATTACGCGTTCCTCATCGACTCGGCGATCGTGACTCCCGATGAGACGTTCACCTGCGACATCTACGCGCTCCCGGACGAGCGGGAACTGCGCGAGGCCTTCGATCAGCTTGCGCCGGAACCGAACTGACCGGAACCCGACGGGCGGACGCTGTCTGTCGTTCCCGCGAGCGTCGCTCGGCCGTCGACGACGGACAGCGTCTCGATCGATCACGAATCCGTCACTGACCCACGCGTTAGGACCCGAACTGCCGTCGAAGGAACAATGAAAGTATACACCTCGGACCGCTCGGCCGACACGTCCGCTCCGGAGCGAATCAAGGTCGGCATCGCCGACTACGCCGTCGCCGAGAACGATTCGACGCTCGTGACCAGCGGGCTCGGATCCTGTGTCGGGATCGCGCTCGTCGACGCCGAGGCCGGCGTCGCCGGACTCGCACACGCGATGCTCCCCTCGGCCGGTGACGCGGAGCGGGCGGACGACGCCCGCCGGGACGGTACGGAGGCGAAGTACGTCGACACCGCTGTTCCGGGGCTGATCGAGTCGATGACGGCCGCCGGAGCGGACCCCTCGCGCATCGAGGCTCGGATCGCCGGCGGCAGCGCGATGTTCGAGTTCACCGCGGGAGACGGCGGCGTCGGCGAGCGGAACGTCGGTGCCGCTGAGTCGGTGCTCGCGGGCCACGACATCCGGATCGTCGGCCGCGACGTCGGGGGCGACTACGGTCGATCCCTGCGGTTCGAGGCGGCGACGGGCGAGTTGGTTATCCAGCGGGCACACGGCGAGACACACACTATTTGATGCGCCTCGTCGCCACGACCAAGCGGCCGATGTATTATCGAGCGTGATAATCTCGGGGGCACGTTTATCAACGCACCCACAGACACTCGACCATAGCGAAGCGGCGGCAGTCGCCGTGCTACGAGACCCTGGCTATGACCATCGATCCAGACGACTACGACCTCCGAGAACTCAGGCGCATCGCGGACGAACGGCGCGGCGCGCGCCGCACAGCCGACGAGCCGGGCGCCGACCGCCGACCCGACGGCACCGACGACTCCCACGCTGACGGGCGACGCTCGACAGACAGGCGTGCCGGCGACGGGCGCGCTGGCAACACCCGTGCCGACGGTGACCGCCGCCCCCCGCGGGCGGCCTCCGAGGGCCGACGCCGTGGACGCTCTACCCGTCGTCGAACCGGCGACAGAGAGGATGACGACGCCGCTCGCGACGACCACAGCGGCTCGAATGACCGAATGCGGAACGGACGCGCAGACGAGCGGGAGCGGAGCGGACGCGCCGACGGCCACGCGCGATCCTCCGAGTCCGACCGACGGGGCGACGACGCGGACCGCGCGACGGTTCGTCCGCGAGACGAGATCAGCCGTCCGAGACGCGGCGACTCCGATCACGCCCGCGCCCACGACGAGGTCTTCCGCGCCGATCGGATCGCGCGCGATCTGGGCTTCGGAGCGGCCGACCGCGCACGTTCTAACGGGGGTTCCCGCTCCGAACTCGGCGGTACCACCCGCTCGCGACCGCCGGAGAGCGCCTACGAGGACGCTCCACGACGAAACGGAGGACACTCACGACAGGATCGAAGACGGGCTCGGCGGGAGCCCACCGACTCGGTCGACGACGTCGGTCGCTTCCAGTTCGACACGGACATCCGCGAGCGGCCCCGCGGCCGCGCCGGCGAGGCGCTCCGGCAGAACCAACTCGAACAGTTGCTCGTCCGCGAGACCGCTGCGGCCGGGGACGGGCTCTCGAAGCCGTATCTGGCGGCGCTGCCGGACGAGTACGCCGCAGAGCGCATCGTCTTCGACTGGCTCGAGTTCCTCGTTCTCAAGGGCGGGTTCAAGCGGACGATGGACGCACTCCGCTACTATCACACCGTCGAGTGGCTCACCGAGGGCGTCGAGGCCGAACTGCAGGATTACCTCGTCGGGTTCTCGGGCGAGGTGTCGAACACGAGCGAGTTCGACGTCGACGATCACCACCTGAGCCTCGTCTACATCGCGCAGTTGGCGTCGATGGCGTGACAGCGCCACTCCTCGGTAACCGACGAGCACACCAACAGGATTTTTTACTCGTTCTGTATCGCTTCTGGTATGACAGACGACGAAGGTTCCTCCACCGATGACAGCGACAGCGCAGCCGACGCCGTCGATTCGGGGCCGACCCCGGTCGGCGTCAAACTCGGAAGCACGCGAACGGTCCTCCAGTACGTGCGCGAGGGCGAGATCCAAACCGTCCGCACGCTGACCTGTCTCGCGACGTACGAGGACGCGCTGACCGGCGAGGAGCGCGTCCTCTTCGGCGAGCAGGCGGCGCAGGAGTACCCCGACGAGGTCGTCTATATGCTCCGGTCGGGACTCCCCGAAGACGACGACCGCGCCGAACTCGCGGCGAAGTTCTTCGGGGAAGTCGTCGCCTCGGAGGGGCTCGACGGCGACAGCGCCGTGGTCTACGCCATCCCGACGATCGACAACGAGCCCGGCCTCGCGAACCTCAACCGCGTCATCGAGGACAGCCCCGTCGGCGACGCGCTGGTCCGCAGCTTCCCCGAGTCGCTGTGCGGTGCGATCCCCGCGTTCGGCGACGACCTCCGGGCGGTCGATGAGGTGTTCGTCGCGGTGAACATGGGCTCGACGAACCTCGAAGCGTCCGCGTACCGCCACGGCGAACAGCTCTCGCCGTTCGTCTCGGGCGCGGTCACCGGCAACGAGGTCGACCGCCGCATCGCCAACGCCGTCGAGGAGGAGACGCAGGGACGCGTCAACGTCGACCTGACGACCGCCCGTGAGTACAAGGAGGAGCACGCCGACTTCGACGCCTTCGAGCCGTTCACCGACGTCATCCAACAGCCCGGCGGCGGCGCCCACGAGTTCACGATCGAGCGCTCGGTGATGGAGCCCCTCGACGACTACGTCGACGACGCGGTCGACGAGGTCGCCAACAACTTCCTCGCCCAGCTCGCGAACGACCACATGAAGCCCTACCAGCTCGCGCTCTCGAAGCCGGTCGTCCTCACCGGCGGAATGGCCTGCATCCCGGGTATCGTCGACGTCTTCGAAGAGCGGCTCTCGGCAGAACTCGGCCGCGACGTCGAGTGCATCGCGGCCGACCGCCCGGACCTCGCGCCCGCCGAAGGCGCGCGTCGGATCGCCGAGCGACTCCTGGAGTAGTCGAGGCGCCCGCGCCCGTGCGCGGGATTCGTTCCCCCGCCCACCTCGTGTCCTCCGCCCGGCCTGTGTCCGGGCGCTTCTCACCGGGCGAGAGCGATCCCAAACGACTAACTGTCAGTCGCCGTAGCCGTGGGTATGTACGATCGGATTCTCGTCCCGACGGACGGCAGCGAGTGTGCGGACCGCGCGGTCGATCACGCGATCGACATCGCCAGCCAGTACGGCGCCGAACTGCGCGTGCTCTCGGTGATCGACGCCCGCGACATGAGCCACAGCGCGCCGGCGATCAGCATCGAACAGGTCGAGAAAGCCCTCCGCGAGCGGGCGGAATCGGTGATCGGCGACGTCGCGGACCGCGCCGAGGAGGCTGGCGTCTCGGTGATCACCGCCGTCGAGCCGGGGATCCCCGACGACGTCGTCGTCGAGTACGCGAACGAGCACGACTGCGACCTCATCGTGATGGGGACCCACGGCCGGACCGGACTCGAACGCTACCTGCTCGGAAGCGTCACCGAGCGGACCGTCCGACGCGCCGACGTCCCGGTACTCACCGTTCGACAGACCGACTGACCGTCGCGGCCGACAGTATATACGCCCGGAGGCCGTCTCCGGGGATATGGAACTGCGCCGTCTCCTTCGAGGGCGAATCGAGTGGTCACGGCTGGAGGCCGTCGCCCGCGAGATCCGCGATCGGTACGATCGCGAGGAGGTGCACGTCCGGTTCCTCGAGGCGGACAACTGGCTCTCGACGCCGATGGTCGTCGACGAACAGTGGTTCGTGAAAGTCATCTCGCGGCAGAACTCCGTCGTCCACGCGCTCTTTACGACCGGTCGGAACCTCGGCGCGTTCTCCTCCGGCACCGAGGGGTTCTTCGAGCACTTCGCGACGCCGGTCGAGATGGCCCAACACGAACTCGAGGCGACGCGGCGGATGCGAGATATCGGTCTCAACGCGCCCGAACCGATCGAATCGTTCGAGGTCGACGGCCTCGGAGTGCTCGTGCTCGAGTACCTCCCGGACTTTCGGACGCTTGACGAACTCGACGAGGCCGCCGAGGCCGACCTCGCGCCGGCGCTCTTTTCGGCCCTGAAAACGATGCACGAACACGGGCTGCTCCACGGCGACCTCCGGGCGGAGAACGTCATCATCCTCGACGGAGAGATCTACTTCATCGACGCGACGAACGTCCGCGAGGAGGGCGCTGCCGACGCGAAGTCCTACGACGTCGCCTGCGCGCTCGGGGCGCTCGAACCGCTGATCGGCGGGACCGAGACTGTCGACGCCGCGCTGGCGGCGTTCTCTCCGGAGGAGCTGCTCTCGGCGTCGCGGTTTCTCGATTTCGTCAACATCCGGCCGGACCACGACTTCGACGCCGCGGTGCTGAAAGGCGAGATCGAAAAACGCGCGTCGTCGCCGTAGGCGATCGATAGCGACGCCTGAACAGTAGGGAACGGGCACGGGACGGGCTTTCAGCGTCCATTGCGGACGGAAGAGACGGGAGCGGAAAGCGCCCGGCGCCGTTCCCCGGGAGGAAGGCGCTGGACGCCTGTGGGGCGTGTTGGCCGCAGCGGACCCCGAAACGCTGCGGCGGAGTGCGGCGGTTAATGCCGACTTCGACGAGAAAAGCGTCGGTCGTCGGCAACCGAGGCTAGTGGGGGCACGTCAATAAACCCACCGGGACGGTACGTACCACGGGACCGCACACCACACTCGGACGTCACGCGTCGGCGGACTCGACCGCCCGTCTGAGCGCGGCTTCGAGGTTCTCCAGTTCGGCATCGAGGTTGCGCTCGAAGAAGCGCTCGACACCCGGAATCCGCCCGTCGACGACGAACTCGTTGACGAGTCGGGTCCCGCCGTCGACGGACTCGACCGTGTGCTCGCCCGTGACGCGAAACATCGAGGACTTCCCGACGAACTTGACGTACGTCGGCGGCTCACGCGTCACGTCTCTGGTCTCGACTCTCGCCGTCGACTTCACGAGCGGAATCGGCAGTCGGACGTGCCACGTCGCCTCGCCGGTCGCGTCGTCGACGTCGTACCGCTCGACGACGCTGATGGCGTCCGCTCGCTCGGCGGGATCGGCGATGAAGTCCCAGACGGCCTCTGGCGGGGCGTCGAACTCGAATACCCGCCGGACGCGTACGGTCATACGCGCCCGTAAGAGGGGGAGACAAAAAAGACCTACAATCGAGACGGGGGACGGTGAGTGGCGTTCGACGACGACGCGGACACGTTCAACTGCGCGTGACGCGCCAGGTGGTCGACCGCGCGCGGCCCCACTTTTCGATCTCGACGTCGTCAGACTTCTCGGCGAGTCGCGGGAGGCGGACGCCGACCTGCTTGGCGGAGAGCCCGATGGCGTCGGCGATGTTCTTCGCCCGGAAGTACCGCTCGCCGGCGGCGACGCTCTCGCGGAGGTACGCGACGATCTGTTTTTCCTCCTCGGTGAAATTGCTCATATTACCCGATGTACGGACGGTTTGGCCTTAAACTTCTCGTCGTTTTCACGCCGAGTTGGTGGGCGCGCTACCTGAAGAGATGCGTCGCGGAGACGGCGAGACAGCCGGCGACGATCGCGACGGCGAAGCCGGTGGCGGCGATCAACTGATCGCCCGTCAGGCCCGCGGCGAACATCCCGACGACCCCGAGAAGCGCGACGAGCGAAAAGAGCACGGTCAGCCCAACTCCCTTATCAGAGGTGGCGGATGCGGTTTCCATACCGGGTGGTTGCCCGGTCTCCTCTTAGTTCATACGGATGCCGCCGGCCGATCGCCCGGACGCGCCACATCCGGAAACGCCACGTTCATTTTCGTTCGGCCGCCTTCGGGAAACAGAATGGTCCCGTCTCTCGGAATCGGCGGCCGGCTCCGTATCGTCCTCGCTGCGACCCTCGCCGTGGGACTCCTCGGTGGCGGTGCGTTCGCGGCGGGCGTCGTCGGCGTGCCGTCGGTCGCCGGCGTCGAAAACGCGTTCGGCCCCGTGAACGAGACGACGACGGTGATCGAGACGGAGCTCACCATCTCGAATCCGAACCCCGTCGGCGTCTCGCTCGGCGGCGTCGCCGTCCGGTACGACGTGCTGCTGAACGACGTCCCGCTCGCGAGCGGGGGGAAGCGCGGCCTCGCGGTCGAACGCGGGAACTCGACGGTGAGCCTCGCGACCGCCGCCCGCAACGAGCGGATTCCGTCGTGGTGGATCTCACACGTCAGAAACGGCGAGGAGACCACCGTCACCGTCGACACGGCCGTCCGTTCGTCGACGCTCGGGCGGACGGTCGATCCGCCGAACGTCACCCGGGAGGTGGAGACCGACCTGCTCTCGCAGTTCGAATCGACGGAGACGCGGCCGATCGACGCCGAGCAACCGCTCGTTTCGGACCCGGTCCTCTACGTCAACGAGACGCGCGCGGAGTGGGGCGAGGTGACGGAGTCGCGGACGCCGATGGAGCTCACGTTCGTCGTGTACAACCCCAAACCGTATCCGATCGCGGTCAGCGAACTCGGGTACGACGTCACGATGAACGAGGTCGCCGTCGGCGAGGGCGCGACCGATTCCGAGCACGTCGTCCCGCCGAAGTCGACGGAGACGATCGAGGCGACTGTCGACATCCGGAACCAACACATCGACGAGTGGTGGGTCACCCACCTCGAACGGAACCAGGTCACCGACCTCCGAATCGACTTCTCGGCTCGACTCGACCTCGGGGAGACGGCGGTTCGCGTCCCGCTCGATCCGCTAACCTACGAGACGACGGTCGAGACCGACATCTTCGGCACGAAGCCGACGGACGCCTCAGAGAACGGTTCCGAGAGCGACGCTACGGGCACCGCCGACGGAGACCGCACCGCGACGTCCGAGGGTGCAGACAGAGAGACCACGGCGACGTCAGAGACGTCGACCGACGGATCGACCGAGTCGACGTCCAGCGCGCCGACGGCGACGCAGACGCCGGTGGCGACCGACGAGGACACCCAGACGACCCAGACCACGGACGGCGGCCTGATCGAACTCGGCGGGTGACCGATCCATAAGCCGTGGATGGCCGGTAACTTGGCGGGTAGAAACTGTCGCGTGGTCGCCGTGTGGAGGATCCCGACGTGGTACCGGGCCGGATCGCTATCCGATGGTGACGTGCTCGGACTCCTCGTCGAGCGCCAGGTTCGCCGCGATCTCGGCGTTCCGCATCGCGTACTGTGCGGTCTGCTGGAGACTGACGAGCACCTCGCGGACCTGTAGCAGTTCCTTGTTCTCCATCTCGGGGAGGTCGCCGAGGATCTCCTGTTCGCGGTCCCGGAGCTGTCGGAACAGCGTGCGGCACTCGACGGTCTTGTCGTAGTCGCGCTCGACGACCGACTGCACCGCGGTCCGCGTGAGTTCGTCGACCTGATCGGTGAACTCGCGGATCCGACGCATCGTGCCGGCGTCGACGTCGAGGGTGTGGCCCTCGGCGTCCATCGCGATGTTGGCGATGTCCTCGGCGTTGTCGGCGGTCAGTTCGAGGTTCTTCGCCACCGACCGGTAGCCGATGAGCGGGAACCCCGAATCCAGCCCGACGGCGCGTGCGAGGTTGGGGTTCTGATAGGCGGTGAAGATCAACCGCAGGAGGAGCACGAAGATCTTGTTCGCCTGCCGCTCGCGGTTCAACGCGCGCTGTCCGAGGTCGGTGTTCCCGTGTGCGAGCGCCTTGATCGCCTCGCCGCGCATCGTGCTTCCCGTGTTCTCCAGCCGCTCCAGCAGATTGTCGAGCGTGAAGTCCTCGGGGTCGACCGAGCACCGAATGGCGATCCGCTCTGGCGTCTCCTCGATCACGCCGAGACCCATCAGCTGCGTCTCCGCTTTGTAAACGGCGTTGATGTGATCGGAGTCGAGCGCGCCGTCGCTCTTTTCGATGTGGATTACCCGCCGGCCGAGCACGTACTGGGCGACGATCGCCCGCTCGAGGGAGTCGGCGTCCAGACTGTCCGCCCGGATCGTCGCCGAGGAGTCCTCTTGGCTGGCGGACTCCGGCAGCACCGTCAGCGTTCCTTTGCCGCCCATCCGGAGGGAGACCTCGTCGCCCTTCTTGACGTTGTGATCCGAGGCCCACTCGGCCGGCAGCGTCATCGCCAGCGTCGAGGGACCGAGTCGCTGTACCTTTCGCGTCTCCATATCTCTTCAGTAGATTTCAGTGGTCTTAATTCTCACTATAGTGTCCTTATATGGATTAGTTCGTCTTGGAGGGTATTTGATTGGCAGAGACAACGGACTACTCACCGGACGTCTGCGCGCCGGTCGCTGGCGTCGATTCAGGCGATCCGCATCATTCGCCGCTCGACGCGGCCGATGCGGACCTTCGTCCACCCGCGGAGGTCGGCGTCGAGGTCGGGATCGTCGGTGTCGACGCGGAGTTCGCCGATCGTGTCCAGTTTCGACCGGGAGGCGACGATCTCGACGTCGCACCGGCGGATCACCGCCGGGGAGAGCTGCGGATTGCCGCGGCCGAAGACGAACCCCTGCCCGCCGATCGGCGAGACGACGACGACGTTCTCGCCCTCGGGGCCGAGCGCCTCGAGGATCTCCGATTCGGTCGCATCGAGCGCGAGCACCTCGCCGCCACGGTAAACGTCGACGCCGAGGGGCGAGCCCCCGAAGCCGAGCGCCTCCTTGATCGCGCCGACGGTGCTCCCCGGTCCGAGCACGAACGTCTTGTCGCTGGCTCGGATGTCGTCCGCGACGCCCGCGGCGACCGCTTCGACGTTGCCGCCGCCGAGCTGTTTCGAGGACTGGAGCTCCTCGGCGACGGGGACGCGGGCGACCGCCCGCAGCTCCGGGTTGACCTCGCCCTCTCGGTACTCGTCCTCGTCGATGTCCAGCACCTCGCGGCGTTCGGTCCGCTCGAACGTGTCGACGACGTGCGCGGCGTCCTCCGGCGAGACGGCGAACACCGACGAGTACACCTTCACGCCGGCCGGAACGCCGAGAATCGGCGTGTCCGTCCCCTCGACGGCCTCCGCGACGTCCGCCGCGGTCCCGTCGCCGCCGACGAAGAGCACGAGGTCGACGCCGGCGGCGAGAAACGCCGCGACCGCGCGGGCGGTGTCGCGAGCCGACGTCTCATCGGCGGCCGGCGAGCCCAGGACGTCCGGATCGAATCCGACGTCCCGCGCCACGTCCGAGCCCATCCCGCTGCCCCACGTGAGCAGCGTCACTCCGTCGGTTCCGACACGCTCGCGGAGGGCCGTGAGCGCCCGCCGAGCGCGATCCGGTGCCCGCGGCTCTGCGCCCAGCCGACGCGCCGCTTCGACCTTTCCGTCGGTCCCCTTCAGACCGACGCGACCGCCCATCCCGGCGATCGGATTGACGACGAACCCAACTCGCATACGTGAGTGCAACCGCGGTGCGTGGAAAAGCCCGCCGGTGCCGACTGTCCGCGTTCGGGGCGGACGCCGAAGCGACTCGTCGGCGAAAGTTGAGTTACGGGTGACAAGCTCCTCACCGGCGAAAAGCGACTTACCGGCAAAAATCGATTCATCGGCCGACAGTGTGAACGTTTAAGCACCGCGTCCGGCAACGCACGAACATGATTCCGCTCGCCGCCGACGGCGCGTCCGTCCCGATCACAGAAATCAGTGCGGTCGTCCTCCTCGCGAGCCTCGCGGTCACCGCCGCTTGGCTCTACTACGTCTCCCGGTGAGCGGTCACTCCGCTCCGCCGTCGACGAGGGTGACCCGCGACTCGAGCCACCGACGGGCCTCGTCGAGGACCGCCTCGTCGGTCGCGGTAAGCTTCACCCGCACCGTCTCGCCGGGGTAGCTCCCCACCGTGACGTCGAAGCGCTCCCGTAGCTCGCCGAACCGACCGACGAGTTCGCTCTCGGGTTCGTCGACGTCGACGACGGTCGAGAACGCCGTCTCGCCGGTGAACTCCTCGTCGACGGTCTCGAACATCGCCTTCATCTCCGCGGGGACGCCCGGCAGCACGTAGATCCCCTCGACGACGGCCCCGGGGGCGACCCCCTCCGCGTTCGGGAGCATCCGCGCGCGGGCCGGCAGGTGCGTCGTCCGCTCCGCCAGGTCGGCCGCGGAGTAGCCGCCCTCGCTCGTCAGCCACTCGCGCGCCTCCTCGTGCGCGCTGAGTTCGCGGCCCACCGCGGCGGCGACGCCGGCCATCGTCACGTCGTCGTGCGTGGGGCCGAGCCCGCCGGTCACGACGACGGCGTCGTGCTCGGCGCGGTACTCGTTGACGACGCGGGCGATGTCGGCGACGTCGTCGGGGACGGTCGTGACGCGCTCGACGTCGACGCCGCGGTCGGTCAGCCGCTCACAGAGCCACGCGGCGTTCGTGTTGACGGTGTCACCGGAGAGGAGTTCGTCTCCGACGGTGACGACTGCGACTCGCATACGCCCTCTAGCCGCGAACCGGACAAAAGCTCAGCGCATTCCCGGCGGCGGCCCGTCGTCGAACTCGTCGTCGTCGGTCTCGACGTCGACGCCCATCTCCAGCCGACGCTGTCGCAGCCGCTGGATCTGTCGGCGGTAGTAGAGTAGCCCGCCGATACCCACCGCGACGACGAGGGCGGCGACGCCGCCGAAGATGTAGAGGTCCCGCTGGAGGTAGAACCGGACCGAGACGGTGTCGGCGGTGACCGGTTCGGCCCAGACGATGTGGACCTGCCCGGCGTCGTCGCGCTCGGTCTCGTAATTCCGGGGCGAGACCTGTCCGAAGACGGGGAGTTCGACCTCGCGGTTCGGCGGCAGCACGACCTCGTAGGTACCGTCGGCGTAGGTCGGCAGCGTGAACCGCTTCGGCGTTCCCTCGCTCGTGAACGCGAGCGCGCTGCCGTTCTGCGGCTCGCCCGAGGGCAGTTCGACGATCGTCTCCTCGCGCGTCTGGCGCACCTCGCCGCCACGTTCGCGTATCTCACTGCCCGTGAGGACCGTCCCGTTGGGATAGCGGTACCGCACCGACTGGACCGGGAGCGGGTTCGTACCGCCGAAGCCGTCGCGGCGGAACAGTTCGACGGTCGGCTCCGAGCCGTTCAGCGACATCACCGTCCGAAACTGGGTGTTCTCTTGGATCGTCACGTGGACCGTGCGGTCGGTCTCCCACGCGTAGTCGGCGGCGGGGTCGCTGTCGATCCGGTCTTCGGGGATCGGACCGGTCCCGATGCCGAGACAGCCGCTGGTGACCGCGAGGAGGGCGAGACAGGCGGTCGCGAGGAGCAGTCGGCGATTCATATCGTGGGGGGGTAGCTGGTCGTCTCGGGTCAGGACGTCAGCACGCATTTCAGCTCCGATTGGAGGTACGGGCCGATGCTCGCGAGCAGGCCCGGCGGATCGGTTCCCTCCGGACAGACGATGCTCTGTTCGAGCAGCCCGAGCCGTTCGACGGTCACGATGTCCTCGGCGTGGCCGGCGCGGTTGACGGTCGCCCGCACCTCGCCGCGCGTGGCGCTGTTGACGTTGACGCGACCGCTGCCGTCCTCGCGCGTCCAGTCGTAGAGGCGGTCGCGCGTCGCGTCCGCGAGCCGGGGCGTCTCCCCGTAGACGAACCGCAGCGGCGTGTGTTGGACGACGCCGAAGCGGTCTCGGATCTGCGTCGGCGATCCGGTTCCAAGCCCGAGTTCGTCGACCGAGATCTCGACGAGCGTGTCGTCGCCCGCGTCGAGCGTCCACCCCGCGTCGTCCCACGATTCGAGGGTCCCGACGTACGGCTCGCCGTCCTCGAAGTCGGGCGTGATCTCGCCCCAGGACTCCGCGAGGAGGTTCGACGCGACGGTCGCGTCCCCGCCCTCGAGGTCGACGGCGACGAAGTCGTCTTCGCGGACGCGGACCGTCCACGAGGCGTCCAGTTCGCCGATCTCGTTGCCGATGAGCGACCCGAGACTGTCGAGGGCACGCTCGCGGGCGCCGCCGTTAACGTAGCACTTGGTGGCGAGGACGACCATCAGTCGTCCCGACCCACGTCGACGTTGAGCTCGTCGCTGAGATCCTCGATCCGTCGCTCCATCGACTCGACCATCTCGTCGTTGTCCATCGGCTCCAGCGGCGCCCCCGTCTCGGGGCACTGAAAGCCCTGCTCCATCGCCTCGGAGAACTCGAAGCGGATCCCAGCGGGCTCCGAGAGGTAGAACTCGTGGTTCCGCTCGTATTCCAGTCGATCCTCGAGCGCGTCGAGGAGGCGGTACATCTCCTCGCGGAGGTTCTCCGGGATGTTCTCGTAGTGGAAGGTCCAGAGATAGGTGAGCCACCCGGAGTCCTCGTCGCGGACCCGGCGGTACTCCGCGAGGTCGTTCTCATAGAGGATGAAGAGCGCCCGTCGGACGTCGTTGAGTTCGAGGCCGAGCTCCTCGGCGAGTTCCTCGTCGGTCACCTCGCCGTCCGGCGGGGCCGCGGCCACCGGCATCCCCGTCGGTCCCACCAGTTCGTGGAGGTACTTCTGGATGACAGGGTCGTTCAGCAGCTCCTCAAAAGCCATTACAGACAGTTGCGCCGCTCGGTCTTTTAAAGTTGCGGATACGGGGTCGCGTTTCGGTGTCTCACTCCCCCAGACCATCATCTCCCCTCACCTCGACAGACCACCACCTCTAGGGGCCGCCACGACGTTGCATTTATTGGACACGCATTTGACCGAAATCGTATGTCGGGAGATAGACTGTCTGTCGCAGATCTCCGCGATCGAGTCGAAGCGCTCGGTGTCGACCTCCGCAGCGGCACGACCGCGGGGTATCACCGGTACGAGACGGATTTCGCGCTCGGATCGGTCGCGATCGCGTTCGGTGAGGATCGGGCAGTCTACGACGAATCGGCGTTCCCCGGTGTCGTGTATCCCGCCGCCGATCTGGGGGCGACGATCGTTGTCTCCGGCGACGGGACCGTCGCCGTCCTCGATGCCAGCGACGGGAGCCACGCCGCGGACGCGATCGCGGGGGCTGTGGAGACGCTCGAAGACCTGTACCTACTCGACGGCTCGGAACCGATAGAGACCTCGATCCCCGCGAGTGAGATTCCGTTCTCGCTGGACCCGCCGGACGTAGAAACGATCGGCGGGTCGAACGACGACTAGTCTCCGGTTCCGTCGCCGTCGACGACGCGCTTCCCACGCGCCTGCGGGAGCACCCGTCGATCGGCGTCCTCCCACTCGCGTTCGAGTTCCCGCCCCCCGAACAGCCGATCGAGGAAGACGGCCAGCCCCGCGACTTCCGAGTGGGGCTGATTCGTGACGCCGACGTTCCAGTCGGCGGCCTCGTACACCTCGAAGGGGACCTTCTCGCCGCCGACGACGACGAGAATCGGCTCTCCGTCCCCGCGACGCGTCTCGCGGATCTCCCCCGTGACGTCCTGCACGCGCTCGCCGTACATCGTCAGGTGGACGACCGAGCCCTCCCACCCGCGGATCGTCGCGTCCAGTTCCGCGGTGAGTTCCACGTCGAAGGGGCCGCCGAAGCGGTCGGTGATGTCCTCGACGGTCTCGCGGGACTGCCCGGCGTTGTCGGGGAAGATCACCCGGTCCGCGCCGAGCGCCCGCGCTGTGAGCCCGACGTGGGTCGTCATGCGGTCGTCCCGGCCGGGGCGGTGTCCGTACCGGAGGACGGCCACCTCTGGTTCGTCCTGCATACCCGGACCGAGTCGGGCCGGGCGCTAAGGGGCTTCGCTTCGGCGGTCGGCGTCGATGCGC
The DNA here is from genome assembly GCF_052545375.1 of Halobellus sp. GM3. NCBI lineage: Archaea > Methanobacteriati > Methanobacteriota > Halobacteria > Halobacteriales > Haloferacaceae > Halobellus > Halobellus sp. GM3. The sequence goes on from NZ_JBQWLT010000004.1 coordinate 166,806, forward strand.
GGGCGGCCGATTGAGCGGTGGGGGCTGCCGGCCGAAGGGGCCGCGGGGACGAGACGAAGGAGAACGCACTTACCCCCGCCGGGCGCACCGCCGGTATGAACCTCTCCGGCAAGCGGATCGTCGTCACCGGCGGCGCGGGGCTCGTCGGCTCGCACCTCGCGCGTCGGCTCCGCGAGGACAACGACGTCGTCGTCGCCGACGACCTCTCGAAGGGGACGCGCGAGCGCGTCCCGGCGGGCGTCGAGTTCGTCGAGGCGGATATGACCGTCGGCGCCGACGTCGCCGAGGTGATCACCGCGGACGTCGACCTCGTCTTCCACCTCGCCGCGTACACGGACACGAACTTCGCCGAGCCGCGGCGGCTCTTCGAGGAGAACACCGAGATGACGTACAACGTCCTCGAACGGATGGACCATGTCGGCGTCTCCGAGGTCGCGTTCACGTCGTCGTCGACGGTGTACGGCGAGGCTCCGCGGCCGACACCGGAGGACTACGCCCCGCTCGAACCGATCAGCGTCTACGGCGCCTCGAAGCTGGCCGACGAGGGACTCCTCTCCACGTACGCGCACTCGAAGGACTTCACGGTCTGGTGCTTCCGCTTTGCGAACATCGTCGGACCGCACCAGCGCGGCAACGTCGTCCCCGACTTCATCGAGAAACTGCTCGACGATCCCGAGACCTTAGAGATCCTCGGCGACGGCCGCCAGGAGAAGTCCTACCTCCACGTCAGCGAGTGCGTCGACGCCATCTGCCACGTCGTCGAACACGCCGACCGCGCGATGAACACGTACAACCTCGGGACGCGGACCACCACCTCCGTCACCCGTATCGCCGATATCGTCGCCGACGTGTTGGGCCTCGATCCGGCGTACGAGTACACCGGCGGCGACCGCGGCTGGGAGGGCGACGTCCCGCGGATGCGGCTCTCCGTCGAGAAGCTCGCGGGGCTCGGCTGGGAGGCCGACTCGTCCAGCGACGACGCGGTCCGCCGCGCCGCCGAGGAACTGTCGGCGGAACTGCGGGCCGAATACGAGTCCGCGGACGCCTGATCGACCCCTCCTCGGAACGGCACCGCTTTGACGACGCATCTACAACGGCACCGCTTTGACGACGCATCTACTATCCACTCGCGTGCAGTTCGTCGGCTATGACACGGGCGGCCCTGGACTCTACGTGAGCGACGCGTCCGCGGGTGCCGAAGAGAACGCAGCGGTGGCCGAGGAACCGACCGACGTCGACTTCATCGCACTCGAGGCGGGAGCCGAGCTCGCATACACGCTCGAGGAGCGTCACTGCGCCGGCACGATCACCGAATCGGGGCACGTCGCCTGCGCGGACCCCAGCGCGCCGTACTGCCCGCAGCACCGCTCGACGTGGGTCTGCGCGAAGTGCACCGGGACGTGCCTGAAAGACGAGATGGACTGCGTCGAACCGCACGCGGTCTACCTCGCGGCGTTCGCCCCCGACGCGTTCAAGGTGGGCGTCACGAAGGCGTGGCGACTGGAAACGCGACTGCGCGAGCAGGGCGCAGACCGCGGCGCGCTGCTGCAGACGGTCCCCGACGGCCGCATCGCCAGAGAGCTCGAGGCCGAAACCGCCGCGGAGATCCCCGATCGCGTCCGCGTGCCGACGAAGCGGGCGGGGATCCACCGCGACGTCGACGCGGACGCGTGGAACGGCCTCCTCGACCGCTTCGGGGTCGACGATGCCGACCGCTTCGACTTCGCGTACGGCCTCGACCTCTCGGACCGCCCCGTCGCGGAGACGATCGCGACCGGGACTGTCCGGGGCGTCCAAGGTCGGCTGCTCGTCCTCGATCACGGCGGGAGCACCTACGCGGTCGACCTGCGCGACCTCGTCGGCCACGAGGCGACCCCCGAGGCGACGACGCGCGACCTGCAGGCGAGCCTCGGTGCGTGGGAGTAGCTCCCGAGGAATACCGAATGAATCCGAGTAATTCGAACAAACTCGCATAAATCCGAAGTCAGGAACTGTCGTATAGATGTGGGTGCGGTCCCTGTCTCAGCGTGCAATGAACCGAAACGCAATCGCGAGCGTGCTCGTCGCGGCCCTCGTCCTCTTGGCCGGTTGTTCCGGCGGGATGGGCGGGTCGACCTCCACCGCGGTGGACGGATCGACCACGGACGGCGAGTCGACAGCAGGCGCCGCAGAGGGGTCGACCGGGACGGTGAACCTCTACATCAGCGACGAACAGAACGCGATCGGCGACTTCGAACACCTCAACGTCACCATCTCCAAGGTGGGACTGAAGCCGGCCGGTGACGTCGAGGACACCGAGGTGGAAGACGGCGAGGAGGCGGGCGACAGTGACGAAGAATCGGACGATAGCGACGCCGAATCAGACGACGTCGACGAGACGAGCGAGACCGCGGACGCGAACGAAACGACGGCGGACGTGGAGTCAGACGACAGTGACGGCGCACCCGAAGCTGAGGGGGCGGAAGACGGCGATGATGCCGGGGAAGACGACGCCGAAGACGATGATGCCGAAGCGGACGAAGACGGCGAGTGGATCGAGTACGCGGTCGACAACCGATCGGTCGATCTGACTCGCCTGCAGGGGGCTAACGCCACGCAGCTTTCGGCGCTCGACGTCCCGAACGGCACCTACGAGACGGTGTTCGTCTACGTCTCGGAGGTCAACGGCACGCTGACGGACGGCAGCGACCAGCGCGTGAAACTGCCGAGCGGGAAGCTCCAGTTGAACTCCGAGTTCGCGGTCGGGAACGGCGAATCCGTCGACTTCGTCTTCGACATCACCGCCGTGAAGGCCGGCCAGAGCGGGAAGTACATCCTCAAGCCGGTCATCTCAGAGTCCGGCACTGACGTCGAAATCGAACGCGTCGACGGCGGAGACGACGACCGCGAGGACGATAGAGCCGACCGCGTGGACGACAGGGACGACCGCGACAGCGACGACGACGCCGAGTCGGCGTTGGACGCGACCTTCGTCGACGACGTCGCCCCCGGCGAGAACGCCACGCTGCGCGTGAGGGAAAACGGCTCCGCGGTCGAGAACGCGACCGTTGACGTCGGCGACGGCCCGAGCGGGACGACAGACGCGAACGGCGAGTACGTCGTTTCGGTCCCCGACGACGCCGAGGAGCTCACAGTGACGGTCGCCCACGGGGACAGCGAGACCGAGTTGGAGTTCGAGTTCGACGAGCGCGACAGAACTGACGGCGAGTCCGAACGGGGCTAATCCGGATCGACGGCGAACGCCTGAGCGGGCTCGCGGGCCCTCCCGCATTTCCAAGCGAGTCGCGCACCAAGACACGCATCGCGCGGTCGAGTGACCGAAGGCGTGGAAACGCCCCGGTAGCGGGTGACTGACGTTTTTTGACCCGCTTCGCGACGCTACGCCGGTGTCGGCAGCGGTGGCTGTAGCGCCGTCGCTGGCGAGGGAGATACGGTATGAATGGCGGACAGCGGGATTGCCCGGCGTTCCGGCACGGGGAATCCCAGTCGCCTCCTCCACCCCGCGATCCTCCGAGCGACGAACGTCCACTGGTCCGCTGCTCGCTTCCGCGCCTGGCGGGGTGCCAGCGGTGAACCGCGTCAGACCGGCCCTGCGGCCGGCGTTCGCGAACCGCCGTCCCCGAAGGACGAGGTTTCGACGTTGGCTTCCGGGGCCCGCGTCGGTCGGACCGGACGCCCCCGGGTTCGGTCCCCGCTGAAGGCCGAGAGTGCGGGTGGAGAGCAGGGCCTAACTGCCCGACCTAGTCCATCGACCGCTACGCCGGGGCCACATAAGGGGCTTTCGACTCTCTGGGCCCGCGATCGCAAGACGCCGTCAGGGTCGACGCCGAGCGGGTCTCCGTCTCTGTTCGAGCGCGTCGAGAACGGCGGCGATACTGGCGGTGCGAACGATCACCTGAGCGCGCTGCGCGCGTAGCTCCCGGCGGCGATTGTCACGATCGCGGACACCGTGACGACCGCCCAGCGGTGGTTCTCGATCCACGCGTACTCCGACGGGAAGCTGAACAGGAGCGTGGACTCGATCGAGACCGCCCAGAGGATCGAAAACAGGAGCACCGCGAGTCCCGACACGAGGGCGACACCCGCGAGCGTGACGGGGTCCGACCGCTCCTGTGCGCCGGCGAGGAAGACGATCACGTTGAGGAGCGCCAGAAAACCGACGACGGAGACGCCGAACGGGCCGGACGCGTAGTATTCGGCGACGCCGACGTCGCTCGTCGTGACCAGCAACGCGGGTGCGAACACGATCGCCGCCAAGAGGAGACAGACGATCGCGCCCACTGTCGGGGCGATCGAGTCGTAGTCCGAATCCGGGTCCATACCCGGTCTCGTGCCGGAACGCGTGTAAGCGCTTCGAGAACTATCGGCCGTGCGGCCGACACGGAGGTGCCGGTTCCGAAGCGGCGGCGCCGCTCCCGAGAAGGGAAACCGGTAAGCCACCGCCCTCTCGTTGTCGGGTATGGAGCGCGTAGCGATCATCGGCGCATCGATGACCCAGTTCGGGCAGCGCGATGAGTGGATCCGCGGGTTGCTCGCGGAGGCCGGCGGCGCCTGCCTCGAGGACGCGGGCGTTTCGGCCGCCGAGGTCGAGCACCTGTACGTCTCGAATATGGCCAGCGGAGAGTTCGAGGGACAGACGGGCGTCCCGAACGCGCTGGCGCACGACCTCGCGGCGGTCCCGGCCTACACGGCACGAATCGACCAGACGTCCTCGTCGGGGGGCGCGGGCGTGTACGCGGCTTGGCAGTCCGTCGCCTCCGGCGCGTCGGAGATGACGATGCTCGTCGGCGGCGAGAAGATGACGCACCGCTCGACCGCCGAGGCGACGGATGTCATCGCGTCGCTCACGCATCCGGTCGAGTACAAACACGGCGTGACGCTGCCGTCGTTCGCGGGACTCACGGCGCGGCACTACCTCGAGAAGTACGACGCGCCGCGGGAGTCGCTCGGCCGGGTCGCGGTGAAGAACCACAGAAACGGCGTCGACAACCCTCACGCGCAGTTCCGAAAGGAGGTCGACCTCGACACCGTCCTGGAGTCGCCGGTCGTCGCCGACCCGCTTCGGCTGTACGACTTCTGTCCGATCACCGACGGCTCCGCGGCGCTTTTGTTCTGCCCGGAGTCCGTCGCCCGCGAGCACACCGACGAGTACGCGGTCGTCTCGGGCATCGGCGGCGCGACCGACACCCACGTCGTCCACGAGCGCGCGGACCCGACGACGATGGGCGGCGTCGTCCACTCCGCCGAGCAGGCCTACGAGATGGCCGATATCGGCCCCGACGACGTCGACGTCGCGGAACTCCACGACATGTTCACCATCCTCGAGTTCCTCCAGTCGGAGGACTTGGGCTTCTTCGAGAAGGGCGAGGGCTGGAAGGCGGTCGAAGAGGGCGTCACCGACCGCGACGGCGACCTGCCGATCAACACCTCCGGTGGCCTGAAGTCGAAGGGGCACCCGCTGGGCGCCTCGGGTGTGGCGCAGGTGTATGAGATCTACAGGCAGGTGACCGAAACGGCCGGGCCGCGACAGGTCGACGCCGAGACCGGCCTCGCCTGCAACGTCGGCGGCTTCGGGAACTGCGTGACGACCACCGTTCTGGAGGGCCAGCTATGAGCGACGACACACCCGAGACAGCAGTCGAAGACGACCGCGTTATGGAAGCGTCCCGCTACCCCGACGGGAGCATCACGTACCCCGGCCACCCGCTCGGTCCCGGGGGCGAAGAGCCGGTCGGGACCGTCGATCTGAGCGAGTACGTCGCCGAGGTCATCACGTGGACGACGTCGACGGCGACGCCGCCGGGCGTCCGGCAGCCGAACACCCTCGCGATCGTCGAGTTCGACGTCGACGGCGAGCCGGTGCGCGCCATCGGCCAGGTGACGACCGACGAGGTCGAAATCAGCGACGCGGTCCGACCGGTCTACTGCGAGGAACTCCGCGACCCCGAGGCGGGGATCAGAGAGCCGGCGAGCCAGGAGTGGGACGGCTTCCGGTTCGAGCCGATCGAGTAGGCGGCCCGATCGGAGCCCGCATCGGCCCGGACTCCGCGCGGTTCTCCCGGACGCACGTTTTTGCCGCTGGCACGTGTCTGTATCCGTATGAGCCTCGATTACCGACGCCTCGGATCGACGGGCACGAGGGTTTCGGAGCTGTGTTTCGGCACGTGGCGCTTCGGCCGCGAGACCGACGGCGTCGTCGAGACGACGAAGTCGGAGGCGCACGAACTCCTCGACGCGTTCGTCGAGCGCGGCGGGAACTTCATCGACACGGCCAACGTCTACGGCACGCCCAGCGGGCGCAGCGAGCGCTGGATCGGCGACTGGCTCGCCGGGCGGGACCGCTCGGAGGTCGTCCTCGCCTCGAAGGTCTACTTCGGCTTCGACCCCGATAACCCGAACGGCTCCGGCCTCTCTCGGACGCACGTCCGAAACCAGATTGAGGGCACGCTCGATCGGCTCGGCACCGACTACCTGGACCTGTACTACATCCACCGCTGGGACGAGGAGACGCCGATCGAGGAGACGCTCTCGACGCTCGACCGCCTCGTCGAGGAGGGGAAAGTGAACTACCTCGGCGCGTCGACGATGGCGGCGTGGCAGCTCACGAAGGCGCTGTGGAAGTCCGAGGTGCACGAGTGGGAGCGTTTCGAGGTCACCCAGCCGCTGTTTCACGCCGGGTACTACGAAGACGTGAGCGAGTACCTCGACGTCTGCGGCGATCAGGGCCTCGCGGTCTGTCCGTACTCGCCGCTGGCCGGCGGGTTCCTCACGGGCAAGTACGAGCGCGCGGATCCCGACGACCCCGAGCGGGTGATCGCGCCCGACGGCTCCCGCGGATCGATGGACGATCAGTTCGGCGACTACTACCTCTCCGAGCGCGGCTGGCAGGTCCTCGACGCCGTCAGGGAGGTCGCCGATGAGGTCGACGCCGCGCCCGCACAGGTGGCGCTGCGGTGGCTGATGGACTACCCCGACGCGACGGTGATCCCGATCGTCGGCGCGCGAACGACCGGGCAACTCGACGAGAACCTCGGCGCGGCCGACGTCCAACTCTCCGTGGGCCAGTGGGACCGTATCTACGAGGCCCGCTACGACGGGGAGGGTCGGCGCTGGGGACATCGGGACTGACCGATTCTCCGAGCGTCTCTGCGCGCTCGCGGGCTCACCGAACCCCGGTATGCTGCGCCGAGCCGTGGCGGTATCCAAGTCCTGCGCGAGCTTCATCGGCGGCCCGAAGATATAACAACCATTGAACACGTTTCCTCTACTAGAGCGAAACGGTCCGTCCGAAAGGGGAGGGCGACTTTGCGGGAGGGGACACAATGGCTGGTGTAGAAATCACCGCTCAATGGGCCAGAGAGGAGCTTTACGAGACCATTCGGGGGGACGCGTCCTTCGATCGGAAAGCCCGTGACGCGCTCAAACTGGACGTCGCGTACTTAAACGTCGATAACGGACACCTCACGCGTATCGATCGGGAGACCGATCACTGGGAAGCGACGGTCAGCACCGACTCGGCGAGCGGACGGTTTCCTCCGGGACTGGAACTCGATCTCGGAACGGCGTACTGTCGTCGAACGATCGAGTCGCGCTCTCCAATTATACTCCACGACGCCCCAAGTCAGGGCTGGGCTGACGATCCGGCCTTCGAGACTCATGGGCTTCACTGCTATCACGGAACGAGGATCCTTCTCGACGACGAACCCTACGGGACGGTCTGTTTCGTCGCCGAGGACCCGCGCCCCGAGGAGTTCAGCGAGAGCGAGACGATGTTTACCGAACTTATCGCTCAGCTGCTCGAACGCGAACTCGAACGCGAGCAGCACGAGGCTGAACTCACGAGACAGGCCAACCTCGCCAGCGTGCTCAACCGAGTGCTTCGGCACAATCTTCGGAACGATATGTCCGTCATCCGGGGGTACACGCGAATGATGGCCGATCAGCTGGATACCGACTCGAACGGCGACACCGTCTTACGGCATATCGACAGACTCATTTCGCTGAGCCGGAAGGCCCGAGAGCTAAACCGGATCACGTCTGTCGACCTCGAGCGCGAGCCCACCGAGATCGTGGGATTCGTTGAGAGGGTTGTCGAGACGGTCGCAGACGAGTATCCCTCGGCGTTGATCACCGTCACGTACGACCAAGAGATAACCGTGGACGTGCTATCGAGCCTTACGCGAGCCCTCGAGGAACTGGTCGAGAACGCGGCGAAGCACAGCAGACCCGACCCGACGGTGACGGTCGCGGTCGAAACCGTTCCGAATGCCGTCGAGATACAGATCATGGACGACGGACCGGGGCTTGCCGATCACGAGGCCGCGGTGCTCGAAAAGGGCTCGGAGACTCCCCTCATCCACGGGAGTGGGTTAGGTCTGTGGCTCGCTCACTGGATCGTGAGTAGCCACGACGGCTCCGTCGACGCGACGGCCACTGAGGAGGGAACGACAATGACGATCTCGATCCCACGGAAACCGACATCGAGTGCCCAACAACGGCTAACCAAACTCACACAGGTGCGAGATCAGTATCAACGGGCTTTCGAGGAGGCGTCCGAGGGGATGGTTATCGTCAACGACGACGCCCATATCGTCGACGCCAATTCGCAGGTCGCGGGCACGTACGGTGTCGATCGAGAAGAGCTACTCGGGCGGTTTCTCTCCGAGTTCCTGCCCGACGGGCTCGGTCTTGAAGCCCTGACAGAGAAGGTCCAGCACGCCGATTCGGAATACGTCACGGGGACTGTGATTCGTGCTGACGGGGTCGAGCGACGGATCGAGTACTCCATCACGACCGATATCGTGCCCGGTCAACACCTCGTTGTCAGCCGGAGTCGCCCCGAACGCGCGCGCGGAACCGGGAACTGGAAATAACAACGCCACCCTCTGCACCGTCGCTGGTGACGGCCGAATTTCTCAAATCGACTCGCGCACGCGCCGGGTGATCGCGTCGACGTCGTAGCCGTCCTCGGATTTGTCCCAGACGATCTCGCCGTCGACGGCGACCGTCAGCACGCCGTGATCGCCGGTCACCAGTGCGACGCGGTCGAGACGGTCGCCGAACTGTCGGAGCAGCGCGTGCTGGATGTCCGATGCGCGGTCGAGGAACCCGCAGGGGACGCAGTATTCGATCTCGATGGTGACCATTCGTTCACCTGTTAGGACGGGGTTCAATTAAGCCCGTTGTCCCTTGGCGGACTGCGGACGGCGGCACTCGCGAACGCCTTGGTCGGCGATGGATTTTTGATCGCCGAATTCGAACCATACTATGGTATGTGTTACCACTTTCAGCGGCGGGAGGCGCTGACCGAGCGGGAACACGATACCGTCGCACGCGAGGCGGACGACGAACGCGAAGCGGCGATCGAACGCGAGGAGTTCGCCGAGGAGGACAGCCCCGAGCGAGAACTCGACGACAGCCGACCCGAGCCGATCGGACTCGCCTAAGGCGGGCGTGTCGAGCCCCACCGACGCAGTTTTTTGGTCGAACTGTCGCCTCACCCGCGACGACCGACGGAGGGCCGCCAGTACAGGAGCGCGACCGTCACGAGGAACACCGCCGTCGAGATGTCGTAGGAGAAATCGAACGTCGCCGCGACGACCGCCGACCCCCCGCCGAGCGTCCCCGAGAGCAGCGAGGCCAGAATCGGCCACGAGCACGAGACGCACGAGAGCAGTCCGATGACGCCCGAGACGGCCGCGCCCGCGGCGTCGATCACGGTCGCGTACACGAGGTACGCCAGCGCGAGGTAGCCGACGACGCGGGCGGGCATCAGGACGAGCGCGGCCCACGGCGTCGAAAAGACCGGGGCCGGCCCCCACCCCGGCGCGAGCGTCGCGACTCGGATTCCGTACACGCCGGCGCCCGGGCGCATCGCCGTGACGACGACACCGCCGGCGACCGCGAGCGCGACGAGATACACCGCGGCGACCGCGGCCGCCCGGCGACGCGTTCGCTCGGCGGCCGGCGCCGGTTCGGTCTTCCAGATGACGAACACGCCGACCGCGATCCACAGGAGACCGTAGACCGTATAGCGCGGCTGCGTGATCGTGATGCGAGCCAAAAGCAGGTACGCGACCGTCAGCGCGAGGAGCGTGTTGACGACGAGGGCGCCGTAGAGCAGGTCGCGCGTATCGAGCCCCGAAGCGGCGCGCGTCACCGACATCCTCACACCGCCAGCGCGTCGACGACGATCGCGAGGAGCAGCGCCCCGAGGTACGCGTTCGACGCGTGGAACGAGCGGAACGCGGCCCGCTCGGTCTGTTCGTAGTGCAGTCGGACGGCGAAGTAGAGGAACGCGCCGCCGAAGACGACGCTCGTGAGCGCGTACAGCAGACCGAGTTCGTCCATCGACGCCAGCGCGCCGGCGGCGACGAGCGTCGCCGCGAGGTACCAGAGGACGTGCTTTCGCGTCTCCGTCTCCCCGCGGACGACTGAAATCATCGGGAACCCGCCGCGCTCGTAGTCGTCTTTGTACGCCAGCGCGAGGTTGTAAAAGTGCGCGGGCGTCCACAGGAAGATGATCGTCGCGAGCGCGAGGCCGCCGAGGCCGATCTCGCCCGTGACGGCCACCCAGCCGATGAGGGCTGGGAGCGCACCGGCCGCGCCGCCGATAACCGTGTTCTGGACCGTGTTCGGCTTCAGGAGCAGCGTGTAGACCACGCTGTAAAAGAGGATCGCGGCGACGCCGAGGACGGCCGCGAGCGGGTTCACCCACGCGAACAGCGCGATGGATCCGGCCGCGAGCAAGAGCCCGAACGCGAGCGCGTTGCGGACGGGGACGAGGTCCGTCGCGAGCGGTCGGTCGCTCGTCCGCTGCATTCGCCTGTCGATGTCGCGCTCGAAGACGTGGTTGAACGTCCCCGACGCGCCGATCGAGAGGACCCCGCCGCCGAGCGTCGCGAGCACGACGCCCACCGTCAGCCCGCCGGTCGTCGTCGCCGCCAGCGCCATCCCGGCGGCGGCGACGAGACAGAGCAGCCACATCAGCCGCGGCTTCGTAAGCCTGAGGTACGCCTTCGCGGTCGCGACGAGTCGCTCGCGGCGGTCGCTCGGAATGTCGGGCTCGTAGCCCGCCTCGATGGGGGGCGCGAGATCGACGCTATCGACCGGTTGTTCGGACGGATCGCCGGTCTCCCGCTCCAGCGCCCACGCGAGCGCCGCCACCAGCGAGACGAAGATCCCCATCCCGACGGTCAGATGGACCGCCGAGAGCGTCGCGTCGGCGCCGCCGATCGCGACGAACGCGCCGAGGCCGGCCTGCACCGGGTAGAGGACGCCGGCCAACAGCGTGGCGCCGAGGACGCGGCGACCGACGCCGGCTCTGAGCCCCGTCAGAAGCGTTGCGACGCCGAGCCCGCCGACGAGGACGGCCGCGATCCGGTGGCCCACCGCGAGCCAGCCGGCGGTCGACGTCGGCGAGGTCCACCCGTCGCCGCACGCCGGCCACGCCGCACACGACGCCGTGGCGTCGGTCAGCGCCGTGGTCGCGCCGACGAGTAACAGGAGATAGACGCCGATCGCCGTCGCTGCGAGGAGCCCGTGAAAGCGGGTGTGCGTTTCGGTGGACGACACAAAACTCACCTACTCCCGATTGGAAGTCACTGTACTTAGGGCCCCCGCTTTCGCGCTCCGCGGGGTGACCGAAGTCAGCAACTATTTACGTGACTCTTCCTAATCCTCGGCCGATGCGAAAGACGCGTTTGGCACTCGTTTCACTGCTCTCAGTGGCGCTGGTGAGCCTCTTCGCGGACCCGGTCGCCGCGCAGCCGTCAGCCAGCGCGGAGCTGATTAACGGGCTGAACGGGAAGCTCCTGTACATCGCGATTCCCGTGACCGTGCTCGTCGAGGCGATCCTCATTTACACCGTGGTGAAGTTCCGGAACAACGACGACCCCACCCCGACGCGGGAGAACCGTCGGCTGGAGATCACGTGGACGATCGCGACGGCGATCATCCTCCTCTTCGTCGGCGTCGCCTCCTACGGCGTGCTCGCCGACAGCAACGTCACCTACCAGCCGGGCGTCGAAGACGCCTCCGGCGATCCCGTCGTCGTCAACGCCGAGGCGTTCCAGTGGGGCTGGGAGATGTCCTACCCCGAGGAGGGGAACGTGACGACGGGTACGGAGATCGTCGTTCCCAAGGACCGTCCGGTGATCATTCACGTCTCCTCCCGTGACGTCCTCCACGGCTTCCACGTCCCGAAGTTAGCGCTCAAAACTGACGCGATGACTGGGCAGGTGAACACGATCAAGACCGTCGCGTACGAGGAGGGCACCTACCAGGGGTACTGCACGGAGTACTGCGGCGTCGCTCACTCGCAGATGTACTTCACCGTGGAGGTCGTCTCCGACGAGGAGTACCAGGACTGGCTCGACGAACAGCAGAGCGGCGAATAGCGCTGTTTCGATTTTCTTCTAGGATCCCCGTCGGGGCGGCCGTATCGCCTATCGGAGCCGTCGCGATGACCGGTCTCGATCGAACGAAGCGCGGGCGTGATTTCGACTCACGCGCGGGAATCCGCGTCCGAAACCGCTCCTTCGGCGTCGGCGTCTCCTTCGACGTTCCGTGAGTCGATGATCCGATCGACGATCAGCCCCGTCGAGAGGAGCTCGCCCTCATAGCGCGGTTCGCGGGCGGACGCGCGAGCGACGTCGCAGTCGATTCCGCGGGCCGATAGCGCGTCCCGAAGGGCCCCCTCGTCGTGGTGCTGGTCGTGGCCGAGCACGATGACGTCGGGGTCGATCCGCTCGATCGGGACGAAGATGTCTTCGGTGTGTCCGAGGTGCGCCGCCGTGACCACGCCCAGCGCGCCGACGATGTCCCGGCGCTGCCTGTCGGGGAGCACGGGCGGCTCCTTGTGGGTGATGTTCTCGCGGCGGGCCACGATGACGTGCAGTTCGTCGCCCATCGTCGCCGCCTCCGAGAGGTAGTGGACGTGCCCGGGGTGGAGCAGATCGAACGTCCCTTGGGCCACGACTCGTCGGGTCACCGCCGCGACCCTCCGGAATCGTACGGCTCGGTGAAGTCGAGATCCAGATCGGCCTCGGTGAAATCGAAGAAGTCCTCCGGGTCCGGGAGGTCGACGTCGATGACGTCCAGATCGCGGACGTCGCCGTGTTGGTCGAACGCCCGCCAGTCTGCCGGCCCGTACGGGTGTCCGAGGATGATGTGGACGTCACCCTGCCCGAACGTGTCGAGGTCGGCGTCGCTCGGTCGGAGGACGCCGTTCGGGTGCGAGTGGATCGAGCCGACCGCCCGGCTGTCATTCGGGATCATGTTGCTGTCGACGGTCGCGCTCACCGGGTTCGAGCGCGTCCCCGGGACGATCAGCACGTCCGTGATCACGGTCCCCGAACGGTCGAGCCCGAGGTCCGTCGCGGATTCCCCGCGGAGGAACCCCATATACTCGTCCGGGTGTGTCTCGCGTGAGGCCTCCCGCGCGAAGTCGAGCGCGTCGGTCGCGATGCCGAGCACCTCACTCGACCGGAAGAGTCGCATAGCCGGATCTCGGGGTCGTCGCCTTCTAAGCGTTCCGGTCGCCCCCTTGGACCGGCTCGCCGCGGCGTCGAAACGCGGCCGCGACCGCGCCGCGTGACGGGGGCAAACAGATTGTAAAGTCTTAACCGCGGCGCGGCACTTCTGGCCAGTATGACTGCCGATAACGCCGGGGATTCCGGCGGCGAGGCCGCTCCGGATTCGGAGGGTGACTCGCGACCTGTCGTCTACGATCTCGCACCGAACTGCACGCGCGATGACGTCGAAGTGGGTGCCAACTACCACGCCGTCGTCAACGGCGTCGTCGAGTACGGCATCTTCGTCGACGTCTCCGATGAGGTGTCGGGTCTCGTCCACGAGTCGAATCTCGACCGGTCCTACGAGGTCGGCGATCGGCTGACGGTGACGCTCGAAGAGCTGAAAGGCAACGGCGACGTCGCCTTCGACGTCTTCACCGAGTCGACGTATCAGACGGTCGTCGTCGACCACGAACCGGACCTCACGCCGATCGCGGCGCTGAACGCCGGCGACACCGCCCACATTCAGGGACAGGTCGCCCAGATCAAGCAGACCGGGGGCCCCACCGTCTTCCGGATCGCCGACGAGACGGGCATCGTCTCCGCGGCGGCGTTCCGCGAGGCCGGCGTCCGGGCCTTCCCGGCGGTCGAGCTCGACGACGTCGTCCGGATCGGCGGCACCGCCGAGCCTCACGACGGCTCGCTCCAGTTCGAGGTCGATTCGATGACTCGACTGGACGGCGAGGACCTGACAGCGGCACGGGAGAGTTTGGATGCGGCGTTTGCGGACCGCGCGGCCCCGGCGGCGGTCGACCCGCTCGTCGAGTGGGCGGCCTTCGAGAAGCTCCGCGAGGACCTCAGCGAACTCGCTCGCCTGCTCCGGCGCACGGTTCTGGAGGGGCGACCGATCCGCGTCCGCCACCACGCCGACGGCGACGGGATGTGCGCGTCCGTCCCCGTTCAGCTCGCGCTCGAAAACTACATCGAGGCGGTCCACGACGACCCGGACGCGTCCCGGCACCTGATCAAGCGGCTGCCCTCGAAGGCGCCGTACTACGAGATGGAGGACGTCACGCGCGATCTGAACTTCGCACTCGAGGGGCGCGCCCGCCACGGACAGCGGCTCCCGCTGCTCCTGATGCTCGATAACGGGTCGACCGAGGAGGACGTCCCCGCCTACGAGAACCTGGCGCACTACGACGTGCCGATCGCCGTCGTCGACCACCACCACCCCGACCCCGAAGCGGTCGAACACCTGCTCGACGCCCACGTCAACCCCTATCTCTACGGCGAGGACTACCGCATCACGACGGGGATGATGTGCGTCGAGCTCGCGCGGATGATCGATCCCGACGTGACCGACGATCTGCGGCACGTCCCCGCCGTCGCCGGCCTCGCCGACCGCTCGAAGGCCGAGGCGATGGACGAGTTCATCGCGCTCGCCGAGTCGGAGGGCTACGACCGGGCGAGACTGCTCGAGGTCGGAGAGGCCCTCGACTACGCCGCGCACTGGCTGCGCTACAACGACGGCCAGTCGCTCGTCAACGACGTGTTGAACGTCGGCTGCGACGACGAGAGCCGACACGACGAGCTCGTCGACTTCCTCGCCACCCGCGCCGAGCGGGACGTCGAACAGCAGATGGACGCCGCCGCGCCGCACCTCGAACACGAGCGGCTCGACTCGGACGCCCACCTCTACACGGCCGACCTCGACGAGTGGGCGCACCGCTTTACATACCCCGCGCCGGGCAAGACCACCGGAAAGCTCCACGACCGAAAGGTGCGAGAGCACGGCGAACCGGTGATCACGATCGGCTACGGCCCCGACTTCGCCGTGCTCCGATCCGACGGCGTCCGCCTCGACATCCCGCGGATGGTCGCCGAACTGAACGAAGAGGTCGTCGGCGGGGGCGTCTCCGGCGGCGGACACCTCGTCGTGGGCTCGATCAAATTCGTGAAGGGGATGCGCGAGGCGGTCATCGACAGCCTCGTCGAGAAGATGGCCGACGCCGAACTCGACGAGGAGCTCTCCTCGCAGGCGATCGTCGACACCGACGTCTGATCGGGTCGCCACCGCCTCGACGCGCGCTCGCTCACAGCCGCTCGAACGCCACCGTCCGCCGGAGGACGAACGCGGCGAGCACGGCGGCCGCGAGCGCCCCGAGCGCCAGCGTCACGCGGGTCTTCCAGTCGACGCCTCCAACGCCTCCAACGCGCTCGCTCTCGGCCGATGCCGCCTCCCAGTCGGCCGCGAACGTCGCGCCGTAGAAGGCCGCCGGCTCCCGACCGTTGAGCGCGAGCGCGACCTCCCGGTTCTCGCTTTCGGCGTGCTCGTTCCAGTTGAGGCTCCCGACGAGCACCGTTTCGTCGTCGATCACCGCGCCCTTCGCGTGGACCTTCTCGAATCGGTGCCCGGCGGCGATCCGCGCCTCGATCGGGAGCCCCTGTTCCCGCAGTCGCGCGCTCTCCCCGACGACCGCCCGGTTCGATTCCTCGTCGTACCACGCGTTCGAGAGGAGGATCCGCACGCGGACGCCTCGCCCCGCGGCGGTGACGAGCGACGCGAAGTACGGTCCGTCCGGGTCGAGTCGCGGCGAGAGCACGTCGATCGTCCCGTTCGCGTCGGCGATCGCCCCGCGGACGGCCGGTCCCGCATTCCCCGGCGCGGTCAGGACTCGGACGTCCTCGACCGCGACAGTCTCGGGCTCGAAGCGGGATTCGTGCGCCCCCGACGCCGGCCGCTCCTCGACGAACGACGCGTTCCGGCGATGGTCGCGCCACGGGACGGCGTCGAGACCGTCGGCGTCGTGGGCGAAGACGGCAGCGAGTTCGGCCGCGGTCCGCTCGGAGTGAACGCGGACGCCCCACCCGCGGCTGCTCTTGCCGCCGGTCCCGGACGGCTTCCAGTTCTCGGTGAGCACGAGCGCGGCGTCGTCGGCGACGGCGTACTTCGGGTGGTGAAACGCGTACCGGGCGTGCGGACCGGCGATCACGCGCACGTCGACGCCGCCCGCGGCGAGTCGGTCGAGTTGCGCTCGCTGGGCCGTCGTCATCCCGCCGACCGGCCCGCCGTCGAGGAGGACGCGGACGCGCACGCCGCGGTCGGCGGCGGCCACGAGCGCGTCGGCCACCCGCGGCGACGCGAACGTGTAGCCCGCGAGCAGGATCCGCTCGTCGGCCCGCCGGAGCGTCTCGACGGGGACGTCGGGTGAGTCCGGGAGCACGAACGCGGTCGCGCTCGCGGGACCGGTCGCGACGACCGGTCGACGCGTCAGCCCGCGGGGCGTCCACTCGCCCGTCGTCGCGTTCAGTCGCTCGCCCTCGCGCGTGCG
This sequence comes from Halobellus sp. GM3, assembly GCF_052545375.1. Classification (NCBI taxonomy): domain Archaea; kingdom Methanobacteriati; phylum Methanobacteriota; class Halobacteria; order Halobacteriales; family Haloferacaceae; genus Halobellus; species Halobellus sp. GM3. The sequence goes on from NZ_JBQWLT010000004.1 coordinate 183,652, forward strand.
GCCGTATTCGAGGCTGTCGACGGCGTCGATCTCTCCCCCGGCGCCGCGGCGGAGCACCAACCGCTCGCCCGCGTTCGAGAGGTAGAGGTTCGCTTCGACGACCGGCACGTCGACGAGTGGGCGAGTCGCGTTCGGCGTCGCGGAGAGCGCGACGACGCCGTCCGGAGGGACGCGGACCGTCGTCTCGCCGTCCGAGAGCGTCAGATTCGACGTGCCGGCGGCGTCGACGACGACGTACTCGCCGGCGTCGCCGCGCGCGACCGGGTCCGGGAACGCGGCGGTGATTCGGGGGCCCGTCTCCGCGTCCGAGCCGATTCCCGTCGCCGTCCCCGACTCCGTCCCGTTCGGGGGCGCGCCCCCGAGTGACGGTCCGTCGACGACGGCGGCCGCCGGGACGATTCCGAGCGCGGTGCTCACGACGAGAAGGAGTACCGCGAGGGACATCGCCCGCCGCACGGCTCGGCGGCTCGAACGTCGCTGTCGACGCGCTCGTGGTGACACGGGGCGTCTGGTCCGCCGATCCTATTTCAAGCTTCGGCGGTCGGGACCGGGACGAGGCGAGGGAAACTACGCCGTCGGCGTCTCCGCATCCGCGTCGTCGTCGCCGAGCGCGGCGGCGGCGAGGTCGGCCTCGTGTTGGACGAGGTACGAGCGCTCGTCGGCGTACTCCGCGGCGGCTTCGAGCGCGCTCTCGGTGCCGATCTGTCGCAGCGCCCAGGCGGCTGCCGCGCGGACGGTGTCGCTTTCGTCCGATTCGAGCGTGTCGGCGAGCGGGTCGATCGCCCGCGTGTCGCCGATGAGCCCGAGCGCGCGGGCGGCGTACGGGCGGACGTTGTCGTTGTCCATCTCGAGTTTGTCCGCGAGCGCCTGCGTCGCGTCGGTCGATCCGATCTCGCCGAGCGCGCGGAACGTCACCTTCTGGAGGGCGGGGTCAGAATCGGAATCGACGTACTCTACGAGCGTCTCGACGGCCGCCTCGGCGCCCGCACCCATCCGCCCGAGCGCCTTGATCGCCTTCTTCTCGCGGCGCTGGGCGAGCTGGTGCATCTCCTCGAACGCGTCGTCGTTGGCCATCCGGACGAGCGCGTCCATACAGTGCCCCTGCATGAACTCGGACTGGAGGCTGTCTTTCGCCAGCAGGATCATGTCGACGCGGCCGCGCTTCTCCCACTCTTTGAGCGCCGACAGCTCCGGCGGGTAGTCCTTGTAGTGCCCGAGGACGTCGTAGAAGCCCTCCGCCATCAGCTGTTCGTTCGTCTCCAGATCGTCCCACTCCTGGGCGTCTTCGAGACCCGCCTCGAGGTCGTCGCTCGCCTCCAGCAGCGACGCGATGGTCTCGGCGTCGTCGTCGGCGTCGAGGTCCGCGTCCTCGATCGCCGAACCGGCGTCTTCGAGCGCGGCCGCGAGCGCGTCGACGTCGTCGCCGGCGACCGCCACGTCGGCCTCGAGCGTCTCCGAGACGGCGTCGGCGAACGCCTCGACGACGTCGACGATTTCGGACTCGCCCCGCTCGGTCCAGCGCGTGTCTGCCACCTTCGACCGCGCCGCCTCGACGTCGTCGACGACGTCGGCCGCGTACGGCCCGCGTTGGGACTCGAGATCGTCTCGAAGGTCCGAGACGCGGGATTCGAGCGCCTCCCGCGGGTCGTCGTCGTCCTCGTCGTCCCCGTCGGGTTCCGGCAGGTCGGCGGCCTCGAGATCCGCCTCGACGCCGTCGAGATCGGACTCGACCCCGTCGAGGTCGGCCTCCGTCTCCGCCGCTTCGAGGGCTGATTCGACCCCGTCGAGGCGCTCGTTCAGGGTTTCGGGCGTCGCGTCTGTCGGCTCCTCCGACGCTGCCGCGTCGGAATCGGCGGCCGTCTCGTCGTCCCTGTCGCTCATATGCCTGATATCCGTCCGTACCCGAAAAGAGCGTTTCCCTTCTGTCCTCGGGGGTCGGACCTCAATTTATATTCCCGTGCGAACTACTCCCGCCGATGACCGACAACGACTGGGACGCGACGACGTACGACGGCTCACACTCGTACGTCTACGAGTACGGCGCCGACGTCGTCGACCTGCTCGACCCGCAGCCGGACGAGCGGATTCTCGACCTCGGCTGCGGCACCGGCCACCTGACCGAGCGGATCGCGGCGTCGGGGGCGTCGGTCGTCGGGCTGGACCAGTCCGGTGAGATGATCGAGACGGCGCGGGAAACGTACCCCGACCGGCGGTTCGTCCGAGCGGACGCCCGCGAGTTCGACCTCTCGGACATCGCGGACGGAGCGGACGCCGCCGAGGCCGACAGCGACGGCGACGGGGGCGGCGCCGACGGCCGCGGCGTGGAACCTTTCGACGCCGTGTTCTCGAACGCTGCGCTCCACTGGATCGACGAGCAGGGCGCGGTCTGTGACTCCGTCGCCGACGTCCTCGCTCCCGGCGGCCGCTTCGTCGCGGAGTTGGGCGGGACGGGGAACGTCAGCGCGATCGTGGAGGGCGTTCGGGCAGAACTCGACGACCGGGGCTACGAGCCGCCGACCGATCCGTGGTACTTCCCGACCGTCGGCGAGCACGCGACGACGCTCGAGTCCCACGGCTTCGAGGTCCGCTACGCGCGGCTGTTCGACCGGCCGACGGCAGTCGAGGAGGGGCTCTCCTCGTGGATCGAGATGTTCGGCGACAGGCTCCTCGGACCGGTCCCCGAGCGCGAGCGACCCGGCGTCGTCGCCGCCGTCGAGGACCGCCTCCGCGACGAGCTGTACGACGAGGAGGCGGGAACGTGGACCGCCGATTACCGCCGACTCCGGTTTGTAGCGGTCCGCTAAACGGCGTCCAGATACGCCTCTGCGAGACCGTCGAGCGCCTCGTGGCGCTCCGTCGTGTGCGGCGCGGTCAGCGGCGAGACCGACACCTTGCCGTCGACGACGGCCCGCCGGTCGGTGCCCTCGGGGTCCGGGATATCGTCCTCGCGCATCCGCTCCCAGATGCGGTCGTGCAGCGTGATCGTCCCGTTGCCGTCGTGTTCGGCGGTCAGGTCGAACAGCCGCGAGGGGCGGGTGATCTCCATCGGTGCCGGGCCGCTGTCGGGGTCCGGGAAGGGCGCGTTGACGTTCAGGTACTCGGCCTCCTCGAAAACGCCCGCCCCGTGGGCGTGCCGGATCAGAAACGCCGTCGCACGCGTCGCCTCGCGGAAGTCGGCGGTGTCGCTCGCCAGCTCGGTCCAGGGCGCGTCCCCGCCGCCGGGGACGTACAGCGAGGTGGCGATCGCGGGCACGTCGAAGAAGGCCGCTTCGACGGCCGCGCTGACCGTCCCGGAACGACCGAGGGTGTACGCGCCGAGGTTCGCGCCCTTGTTACAGCCGGCGACGACGAGGTCGGTCTCCGGGCAGAGCGATTCGATGCCGGCGACGACGCAGTCGGCCGGCGTGCCGTCGATAGCGTATCCCCACTCGTGCGCATGGACGGCGACGTCGTTCGAGAGCTGCCGCCCCACGGCGCTTTGATCTCCGACCGGAGCCACGGCGGTCACCTCGGCGAACGCCGAGAGCGCCTCGTACAGCGCCCGGAACCCGACGGCGTCGATCCCGTCGTCGTTGGTCAGCAGGATCGAGAGCGGTTCGCTCATACCCGATCCTGCATCGGACGGCGGAAATGTATACCGCTCGCCGCCGCTGGGGTGCCGACGGGTTGCCGACGCGCGGCCGACGCCCCGCCGCTACGCGACGAACTCGACGAGCGTCTCGTCGTCGACGACGAGGTTGTACGCGCCTTCGTCGCCGTTCCAGAGCGCGAGCACGTTCTCGAACGCCAGCACGCCGCCGTAGTCGGCCGCGAGCAGGTCCTCGTTCAGCGGATCCCGCGCGGTCGAGACGGCGTAGTGCTCGACCGCCTCGCTCCCGTCACCGATTTTGAACAGGGGGTTCGCGTCGGCGCCGTCGGTCAGGTCGCGGCTCAGCTTCACGGCGAGGAGGTCGATCCGGTTCGTGACGTGCCGCTCCATCTCGGCCATCTTCGCGTGGCGGTCGGGGTCCGCACAGACGTCAGCGCGGCGCGCGCCGTCGGGTCTGAGGATCGCGTAGGAGAACTGCACCGTCTCGTTTCTGAAGGTGCCGTCGCCCGGCGTCCGTCCGCTCCCCGCGTCGCTACCGGGCGTCCGACCGCTGTCCGCGTCGCCGCCGGACGCGGGCCCGGGATCCGCCGCCCCCGACTCGTCGAGCCGCCGCTGGGACGACGGCGCGGCGACGTCCCGTCGCCGCTCGAACGACCAGCCGCGGTCCGAGGGCGCCTCGCCGGACCACAGGCGGAGCGTCGGCGCGTAGACGGACACGTCCGACTCCGGCGGCGCGAGCGCCCGCTCGACGCGGCGGAGCCCGATACTCGTGTTGCGGTCCGCGGGCGCGAGCGCGACGAAGGAGCCGCCGTCGTCGACCGATTCGAGGTATCGGGCCGCCACCGACTCGGGGTCGTCGAGTTCGCTCAACACGTTGGCGAAGAGGACGAGGTCGATCCCGCCGGACCGACCGTCGCTCCCCGTCTCGCCGCCGCTCGGCGTTTCGACATCGTTCTCCGCCCCGCCCCCGCTGACGATCGAGTCGGGATCGAACGCCTCGGCGGTCTCGCGGTGGATCGTCGCTCGGAAGTTCCGGTCCGTCTCCGCGAGCATCCGTTCGAGGACGTCGGCCGACGCGGAGGGCTCGATCGCGTGGTAGTCGACGACCGCGTCGTCGGGGAGATACTCGTACAGGCCGAGCGCCGGTCCCCCGGCGCCCGCGCCGACGTCGAGGACGCGCAGGGTCCGGGGCAGTCGACCGCGCGCTGCGAGGTCGTCGAGGACGTAGCCCACCGCCGCGTAGTAGTCCGGGAGGTGGTAGATCGCATAGCCCAGCGCGGCCACCTCGTCGTACTCGACGGGGTTCCCGCGGTAGTAGTCCTCCTTGAGTCGCCTGATCGCTCCGCGGAGTCGATCCCCGCTCTCGCCGCGGTGCCAGTTCGCCCCCCATCGCTCGACGAGGAGGTCCTCGAGGGCGAACGCGTACGCCTCCGGGAACGACTCGGGAGCCCATCCCGGCGGCGCGACGGGGTCGTCGCTCGCCGGGACGAACGTCCCGTCCGCGCGCTCTCTGAGGCCGAGGTCGAACGCCTCCTCGCGGAGGACCTCGCGGACGACTCCCGGATGCGGCGTCCCCTCGATGTACTCGTGGATCTCCTCGGGATCGATCGGCCGCACGTTGCGGAGGTACTTCGCGTTGGCGCGGACGGCCGCCCGATCGATCACCTTCCGGCCCCCCGATCGCCTCCGGAGGCCGACCGGTCCTCGGACTCTCGTCGGTCTGTGTCCCCCTCGCGGTCTTCGGATTCCCGGCGGTTCCGCCGCTCGCGCCCGGCCTCGTGGTACAGCCGATCGAAGGTGTCGCCGTCGGCGTCGGCCACGCGCCGCGCGGCGTCGGCGACGGCGTCGGCCCCCTCGAAGGACTCCTGAATCTCCCGGTACACCCGCGGCGTCCCATCGGTCACGGTGTCGACGAGGTCCGAGAGCGCCTGCGAGACCGGTGTGGCGAACTCCTCGCGGACGTCTCGGGCCGCCAGCGCGTACGCGAGAATCGCCGTGTGCGCGCCCGCCTGTACCGTCTCCATGGCGGCGTCGTGCTCGCCGGGATCCGTCTCGAAGACGCGGTTTCCGGCGTCGGCGATCGCCTCGCGGACGCGCGCTGTCACCGGCCCCGACGCGTCGACGACGACGGCGACGTTCCCGGGCGCGTTCTCCGGGGCGAAGAGCGGGTGCAGACTCGCGCGCTCGCGGTCCGGGAGCCGCTCGCGCATCGCCTCGACCGGCTCTGCCATCACGCCGGTGACGTCGAACATCGCCCGGGAGGCCCGTTCGGCGTGCGCGTCGACGGCGTCTCCGACGGCGCTGATCGGAACGGCCAGACAGACCGCGTCGAACGTCTCCGTCGTCTCCAGCGCGACGGCGCGCCCCCCGACCGCGTCCGCTGCCGCCTCCGCCGCGGACGGGTCGCGGTCCGCGAACGCGACGCTGCACATCGCCGCGAGCGTCTCGCCGGCCCAGCGCCCCATCGCGCCGGCCCCGACTACGAGTATCTCCATCGCCGCCGACTACGCGCCGCCGCCGTCAAAAGGGGTTCGGTGGCCCCCGCTGCGGGGAGTCGCCGCGAACGGCCACCCTGTTATCGAATATGATACTGTGAGAGGTACGTTTAACCGAGTTCTCGTGAACCACCCTAAGAAGGGGGAGAGTATTTGCAGCAACGTGAGAGCGACCGGTCGATCAACGGCGAGAGCGGTATCGTCTCCGTACTGAACGGTAATCGGTTCCTACCCGGGCCGCCACCTGCGTATCCGGCATAGAACAATACGTGAAAGACGCTACGATCCACCGATGAAGTTCCCCACGGTCACCGGGAGGGACACGGCCGGCCGTCAGCTGACGCTCCCCGCTGACCTCGACGGCGAGCAGACGCTTCTGGTTCTCAGCTTTCATCAGCGACAACGCTCGCTCGTCACCTCCTGGCGGCAGTTCGCCTCCGAGCTGTGTGACCGGTTCGAGCACTTCGCGTACTACGAACTCGTCGCCGTCGGGAGCCGACACGGGATGCTTCCGCCGTCGACCGTCGGCGGGATGTCCCCGACGAACGCCCGCCAGCACGTCCACGAGAACACGATCGTGCTCTCGGTCGACAAGCAGGCGTTCCGCCGCCGACTCGGGGTCCTCGGCGAGGAGACGATCTACGCGTTCCTGCTCGAAGACGGGCGGGTCGTCCGGCAGGCCGCGGGCGTCCTCACGCCGTCGACCGGCCAGGCGCTCGAAGCGCTCCTCGAGGCGTACCGCGACGCGAAGGGGCGCTCGAACGGGTCGACGAGCGCCGGCGAGTCCTCGAGTTGATCGGTTCTCACCGACCGGTTCGTCCGACAGTCACACTGTCAGTTCGATCGGGTAGTCGGTCAGATCCTCACAGCCGTCGTCGGTGACGACGATGAGGTCCTCGAGTCGGATGCCGCCGACCGCCGGGTCGTAGACGCCGGGTTCGACCGTGACGACGTGTCCCGGGCGCAGCTCGCCGCCGTCGGGCGAGAGTCGGGGCAGTTCGTGGACGTCGAGGCCGACGCCGTGGCCGGTCGAGTGGATGAACCCCGTTTCGGCCTTCGGGTCCGCGCGGAGCGTCGGCACCCCGGCGCCCTCGTAGATGTCGCAGACGACGTCGTGGACGTCCGCGCCGGTCACGCCCGGTTCGATGGCGTCGATCGCGGCGTCGAGGGCCTCGCGGGTCAGATCGAACCACTCGCGGACGGTCTCGCTCGGCTCGCCCTTCACGAACGTCCGCGTCATATCGGCGTGGTACTTCGTCTCCTTCGAGCGCGGGAAGATGTCGACGATGACGGTCTCGCCGGCCCTGATCGGGCCGCTCCCGCGGTCGTGCGGGTCGGCCGCGTCGGCCCCGCAGGCGACGATCGTCTCGTCGAGGGCGCAGCCCTGACGGAGCAGCGTCACCTCGATCTCCTCTCTGAGGCGCTCGCTCGTCAGCGTCTCGCCGCGGTAGCGCAGGCGTCTCTCGCCTCCCCCGCCGACGACGTCCGCCTCCCGGAGGAGCGTCTCGGCGGCCTCCATCGCCGTTTCGTTGGCCGCTTGGGCCGCGCGGACGTGATCGATCTCCTCGGCGGTCTTCCGCGACCGGATCTCGGTGACGACGTTCTCGCGCTCGGGGGCGACCACGATGTCCCGGTCTCGGAGCGCGTCCGCCGGGCCGAGCGGGAAGCGCTCCGGCGTCGCGACGCGGTCGACGTCGAGGTCGCCGAGCCACGCGGCGACCACGCGCGCGTGCCCCTCGCTCGCCCCGTGTTCGGCGAGCCGGTCGCGGTAGTCGTAGTCGGCGAGGCGGGCCACCTCGTCGGCGCGGCTCTCCTTCTTCGCGCGCCCGTACTCCAGCGTCGAGACGAGGACCGCGGTCGTCTCGGGCGTGTGGACGGTCGCGAACGGGTCGGGCGCGTCGAAGCCCGAGAGGTACCGCTGCGTCGAGTCCGTGCCGTCGGCGTCGACGAGATAGCCGTCGTACCCCTCGGTTTCGAGGTACTCGTCGAGTCGAGAGAGGTCGGGATTCATACGCGGTGGTGGGTGGCCCGCGGATAAAGTCCCACGGGTCCCGCGGCGGGCAGACCGCGCGGGCGTGAGCCGGCCGGGCAGTCGGGCCCCGTCGCGCGCGCCGTCCCCGAAGGACCGGCGGGTCCGGCGCGCCGCCCCCGACCCGGACCACAACCGTATTACGGGCGGGTCGCGGTCGTTCGACTATGGCTGTCGAGAACGTCATCTGGCCGCGCTATCTCGATGCGACCGTCGCCCGCGGCGACGGTCGACGGGTCCCCGGAGACGACGCCGTCGAGGACCCGACGGTCGACGAGATCGCACAGGCCGTCCAGCAGATCGGCTACGACGCGGTCATCGAGCGCGACGTGACGCACCCCCGCGAGTGGGAGGCCCGCGGGCGCGTCCTCGTGAAGGGCGCGGACGATTCGACGAAGAACGACCTCGTCCAGGCGGTCGCCGCCTACGTCGGCATCCTCCGGGGCTGACGATGCAGCGCCTCGGAACCGTCTCTCGGACGGCGCAGAACCTCCTCGTCGTCCGCTGTGACGACGCCGACCACCCCGGGATCGGCGCGGAGGCCGTCGACGAGTCGCTCTCGACGGTCGGCCGCGTCGTCGACGTGTTCGGTCCCGTCTCCCGCCCCTACGTGGCCGTCACGCCCGCCGACGGCGTTCGGACCACGTCGCTCGTTGGACAACGGCTCTACGCTCGCTGACCAGCTCTACGCTCGCTGGATCGGCCCTACGCCCGTTGGTCGAGGATCTGCCGACGCGAAGCGCGCCGCTGGCACCCACACGACTGCCCTGTTCTCGACGATCCGAAACACAACCCCCATAGTGGGCCGCACGCAACCCACGCGGTATGCGAAGACGCGTCGCCGCCGGCGTCGGGTTCGCCGCCCTGCTGTTCCTCTTGGTGCAACTCGGCGCGCTCGCGCTCGTACCGACGTTCTACGAGCAGGGCTATCAGACCGTCGAGGACCCCACGGACCCGACGAACAGTCTCGTGTACATCGGCGCGATCCTCGTCGCGACGGCGCTGATGCTCGCGGCGTTCAAATTCGATCTCGACTGGGTGGTCCGCGCGTTCGTCGTCGTCGCGACGGCGTCGCTCGCGTGGTACGTCTTCTCGGTGTTACTCCCGCCGCTGCCGGCGATCGGCGCGTCGATCGCGCTCGCGGCGCTCCTCGTCGTCCACCCCGAGTGGTACGTCATCGACACCGCGGGGGTGCTGATGGGCGCGGGCGCCGCGGCGCTCTTCGGGATCAGCTTCGGACTGCTCCCCGCGGTCCTGCTTCTGACCGTGCTGGCCGTCTACGACGCCATCAGCGTCTACGGGACCGAACACATGCTCGATCTCGCCGCCGGCGTGATGGACCTGAAGCTCCCGGTCGTCCTCGTCGTCCCGACGACGCTCTCGTACTCGCTCCGGGACGCGACCGCCGAGGCGCTGGACCGGTCGGACGAGTCGTCGTCGGACGCACCTGCGGGAGGCGACGAAGACGACGACGGCGACGAAGACGACGTCCGCGACGCGTTCTTCATCGGCCTCGGCGACGCCGTGATCCCCACGGTGCTGGTCGCGAGCGCGGCCTTCTTCCTCCCGCCGGCCGCCGCGCCGTCGCTCGGCGTCTCCTGGCTGCCGGCGTTGAACCTCCCGGCGCTGACGGCGATGGTCGGGACGTTCGCCGGCCTGTTCGCGCTCCTATGGATGGTCCTGAAGGGGCGCGCCCACGCCGGTCTCCCGCTCTTGAACGGCGGGGCGATCGGCGGCTACCTCGTCGGCGCCCTCGCCAGCGGGATTCCGGTGCTCACGGCCGTCGGCCTCTGATCCCGGCTACGCGTCGCAGTCGCCGCCGGCCGGTCCCGCCCCGTCGCGGACGTGGACGGCCATCCCGGTCTCGAAGTCCGCCATCGCCTCGGCCGATAGCTCGGCGCGCCCGACCGCGAGAAGCGTGTCGTCGCCGCGGACGACGGCGACCTCGTCGCCCGGCCTGATCGCGGGGTCGGCCTCGCGGACGAACTTCGCGAACGCGTTCTTGCCGTCCCGGACGAACGGCTCGCTCTCCTCGCCGACGACGACGCGGTACGCGGGCGCCTCGAGCGCTCCGATGAGTCGACGACCGCCGGCGACGCCCAGCGTGAAGCGGCCGTCGGTCCCGTACGACACCAACCGACCCTCGGCGGCGACGATCTGCCGCGGCCGACCGCCGGTCGAGCGGTGGATCGTCAGCGCCTCCGAACCGGCGTCATCGCCTCCGCTGTCGCCGCTGTCGCCGTCATCGCTGCCGCCGTCTCCGGGTTCTCCGCTCCGCGCCGCGTCGCCGCCTCCGCTCGGAAACAGCGCCTCGCCGGCGCCCGCACCGAACTGGTAGTCGGCGACGGTCCGTAGCTCCGCGAGGGTCTCCTCGCGCTCCGCGTCACTCATACGCTCCCGTACCGGGCCGGGCGTCAAGACACCCGCGGTTCGACGCCTGCGAGCCGTTCCCACGGCCGAGCGACTCGACAATTCATATATACTAGCGGCGACTCGGAAGCGAGTATGCCAGTCAACGCGCGGTTGGTCGCCCTCGGGGCGGTACTCCTGCTCGCGAGCAGCGGCCTGCTCTTCGAGGCGGGCGTCAGCGACCCGCTCGCCGTCACCGTCGCCGCGACTGCCGTCTGCGGGGCCGGCCTCGCTCTCGTCCGTTCGAGCGGGGCCGACGGTCGGGCGGCCTGATCGGTCTCTCTCCTCTCGGACCTCCGCAGTCGTCCGTCACCCGGGTCTACGGTCGACGGGCGCAGACGGTGGCGTTCGCTCGCACTACAGCAGGAACGTGTCCTCCCGCTCGGAGAGGTCGAGGAAGGCGTCGGCGGCCTCGACCAGCTCCTCGGCGGTCGACTCCTCGAAGGCCATTACTTCGACGCGGACCCCCTCGTGGCGGAGGTGCGAGCACAACCGCGAGAAGTCGCCGTCGCCCGTACACAGCACGACCGTGTCGACGTGGTTCGCGAGCGTGACGGCGTCGAGGCTCATCCCCACGTCCCAGTCGGCCTTCTTCGACCCGTCGCCGAACGTCTTGATCTCCTTGATCTTCGGCTCGAAGCCGATGTCGACGAGCGCGTCGAAGAAGCTCTCCTCCTCCGGCGAGTCCGCGCGGACGACGTAGGCGATCGCCCGCGTGAGCGCGCGCCCCGCGACGGCCTTTTCGAGGAGCGACGAGTAGTCGATGTTCCGCGAGTAGACGCTCTGGGCGGTGTGATAGAGGTTCTGCGCGTCGGCGAGGACCGCGACGCGCTGACTCGGGTGGATCTCGGTCATACTGTCTCTGGGGACGGCATCCTACATGAATGTCCGGTCCTGTCGGCCGGCGTTCGCCGCGGGGCGCACAGCGCCTCCGTTCGGCGACCGGGAACCAACGACGAAACGTATATTATTCAGGAGCGCCCATCACTCCGTGTGATCCGCGCCACGCCGACGTTGACGGTCGCTCCTCGTCGGACAGCGACGCGTGGCCCTCTTTTCGGCGGTAAAAAACGCGCGCCCTGACGCTCGAGGCGGGAGTGGCGTCCCCGTCTCTGGCGACCCCCCGACCGGACGCGCACCGACGTTCAGACCGACCACTGAGGTTCGACCGACGACGATCGATCGAACCGACACACCCTACACGGTAGAGAACCCTACACCCCACAACGATGACACAGATCGACTTCACCGGCGTGTTCCCCGCGATGACCACGCCGTTCGACCAGAATGGCGACATCGACCACGAAACGCTCGCAGCCGACGCCCGGCGGCTCGAAGCCGCCGGGGTCGCGGGGCTCGTCCCCGCCGGCTCGACCGGCGAGAGCGCGACGCTGACCCACGACGAACACATCGAGGTCGTCGAGACGGTCGTCGAGGCCGTCGACGACGTCCCCGTGATCGCCGGCTCCGGCTCGAACTCGACGCACGAGGCGCTCGAACTCTCGCAGCGCTCCGCTGACGCCGGCGCCGACGCCCTGCTTCTCATCTCGCCGTACTACAACAAGCCCGAGCAGGCGGGCCTCCGCGAGCACTTCCTCGCGATCGCCGACGCGGTCGACCTCCCGCAGATCGTCTACAACGTGCCGAGCCGGACGGGCCAGAACGTCGAACCCGAGACGGTCGCGGCGCTCGCGAGCCACGAGAACATCCGGGCGTATAAGGCTGCCAGCGGCGACGTCGCACAGATATCCGAGGTCATCGAGCGGACACGTGACGAGGACCTCGCGGTGCTCTCGGGCGACGACGCGCTCACGCTGCCGATCTGTGCGCTCGGCGGCCGCGGCGTCATCTCCGTCGCGGGCAACGTCGAGCCCGAACGGACCGTCGACCTCGTCGACGCCGCGCTGGAAGGTGATCTAGACCGCGCCCGCGACGTGCACTACGAGCTCTCGCCGCTGTTCCGACAGCTGTTCGTCGAGACCAACCCCATCCCGGTGAAGGCCGCAATGGAGATCCGCGGGCACAACTCCGGCGCGCTCCGCTCGCCGCTGACCGAGATCGAACCCGAAAACCGCGCGGCGCTCGAGCGCGTCCTCACGGCGCTCGAGGAGGGGCAGGAAGCGGAAGCGACGGAGGCGCTCTGATGGGCGGGCTCTCGATCGCTGTCACCGGCGCGAGCGGCCGGATGGGCGGGGAGCTCCTCGCCGCCGCGGCCCCCCGCGACGACGTCGAGTTCGTGCTCGCGGCGAGCCGGAACCCCGCGGCCGTGCCGGGGGGCGACGCTCCCGGGGCTCCGGACGCGGTCGTCGACGACGACGGCCTCGGCGCGGCGCTGTCGGAACGCGACATCGACGTCCTCGTCGACTTCACCGTCCCCGACGCGAGCGTCGAGTACCTGCGAACCGCCGCCGAGCACGGCGTCGCGGTCGTCGTCGGCACGACTGGCTACAGCGAGGCGCAGACGGACGCGCTGGCGGCCGTCGCCGAGCGCGTCCCGCTCCTGCGCGCGTCGAATTTCTCCCGCGGCGTCGCGGCGCTTCGCCGCGCGGTCCGGGAGGCGGTCACCGCGCTGCCCGGCTACGACGTCGAACTGACCGAGACGCACCACAACGGCAAGCGGGACGCGCCCTCCGGGACGGCGCTCACAATCCTCGACGATATCGACGACGCGCGCGGAGCGGGCGGTGGCGACGCCGCGGGCGACGGCGCCGAACGCGTCCACGGCCGCGTCGGCGAACAACCGCGCGAGGACGGCGAAATCGGCGTCCACGCCCGCCGGGCGGGCGACGTCACCGGCGAGCACGAGGTGCTCTTGGCCGGCAACGACGAGGTGCTCGAACTGACGCACCGCGCCGGATCGCGGGGGATCTTCGCCGCCGGCGCGCTCGACGCGGCGACTTGGCTCGCGGGACGGCCCCCGGGACGATACGATTTCGACGCAGTCTTAGACGGCGACGGTGACAGCGCGGACAGCGGAGCGAACCAACGATGACACTCGAATCCGACATCGACGATCTGTGGCAGCGCTATCAGGACGACGAGGTCTCCGCGGCGACGGCGGGATCTGGCGCGCGATCGACGCTCAACGCCTTCCTCGACGCGCTCGAAGCGGGCGAGGTCCGCGCGGCCGAGCAGGTCGGCGGGAGCGGCCCGGACGGCTGGGTCGTCAACGAGTGGGTCAAGCGCGGCATCCTGCTGAACTTCAGCCTGCGCGAGACGGAGGCGCGCGACTACGGCGACGTCACCTACTACGACGTGCTGCCGCTGCGCTCGACGACCGACCTCGGCCGCCGCGGCACGCGGAACACGCCGGACGGGACCGCCATCCGGCGCGGCGCATACCTCGGCTCCGACTGCATCATGATGTCGCCGTCATTCGTCAACATCGGCGCACGCGTCGGCGACGGGACGCTCGTCGACTCCTGCGACACCGTCGGCTCCTGCGCCCAGCTCGGCGAGGGCGTCAAGCTCGGCGCGAACACGCTCATCGGCGGCGTGCTCGAACCCGTCGAGGACGCCCCCGTGATCGTCGAGGACGGCGTCTCCCTCGGCGCGGGCTGCCGCGTCACCTCCGGCTTCCACGTCGGCGAGAACACGGTCGTCGGCGAGAACACGCTGCTCAGCCCCCGGATCCCGGTGTACGACCTCGTCGAGGAGGAGGTGCTCTACGGCCACCTGCCGTCGGACCGCCGCGCGTTCACCCGCTACGTCGAGTCCTCGCTGGGTGACCACGACCTCTTCGAGTCCGGCGCGTTCAAGCCCGCGGTCGTCGCCCTCGACATCGAGGACGACACGCTGGATAAGACCCGACGCGAGGAGGCGCTGCGGGAATGAGCGCGGTCGACGGCGGAAGCGGGGACGACGGCGACGGCGGGCCGGCGGTCCGCCGCCTCGACGAGTGGGACGGCGCGGAACTCGTCGCGCTCGCCGAGGAGTACGGAACCCCGCTCTACGTCGTCGATCTCGACCGGGTGGAGGAGAACTGCGGGCGGCTCCGTTCGGCGTTCCCGGACGCAGACGTCCGCTACGCCGCGAAGGCGCACACCGGGCGGCCCGTCCTCAGAACTGTCCGCGAGGCCGGCCTCGACGCTGAGTGCGCCTCCGCGGGCGAGGTCGAACGCGCCTTCGGGGCCGGCTTCCCCGGCGATCGAATCCAGTACACGGCGGTCAATCCGCCGGGCGAGGACCTCGATCTCGTCGTCGATCGCTGGCGCGAACACCCCGGGCTGACCGTCACGGTCGGCGCAGAAGCCACGGTCGAGAGACTCCGCGAGCGCGGTTTCGACGGCCGGCTCTGCGTCCGCGCGAACCCCGGCGTCGGCGCGGGCCACCACGAGAAGGTCTCCACGGGGGCGAACGCGAAGTTCGGGATCCCGATCGAACGCGTCCCCGACCTCGCGGAGTCGTGGGCCGCCGAATTCGACCTCGTCGGCGTCCACGCCCACGCCGGCAGCGGCATCTCCGGCGAGGACCTCTCGGCGCACCGCGAACTGGTTCGTCGGATGGGCGAGCTCGCACGCGACGTCGATTCCCGCGTCGGCGCGTTGGAGTTCGTCGACGTCGGCGGCGGCTTCGGCGTTCCGTATCGCTCGGACGAACCGCCGTTGGACCTCGAGGCCGTCGCGGACGCCACGCGAGAGGCGCTCGGTAGCGTCGACGCGACACTCGCCGTCGAACCCGGGCGGTACGTCGTCGCCGACGCCGGCGTCTTGCTCACGCGGGTCAACACCGTGAAGGAGGCGCGCGACGCGACCGTCGTCGGCGTCGACGCCGGGATGACGACGCTCGCCCGCCCGGCGATGTACGACGCGTACCACGACGTTCGGAGCCTCACGGCCCCCGACGACGCCGAGACGATCGAAGCGACCGTAGCGGGACCTATATGTGAGTCCGCGGACGTACTATGCGAACACAGACCGATCCCGCGGCCCGAACGGGGGGACATCCTCGCCGTCGGGAACGCGGGCGCGTACGGCTACGAGATGTCGAGCACCTACAACTCCCGGCCGCGGCCCGCGGAGGTCGCCCGATCCGGCACGACGATCCGTCTCGCACGGCGGCGAGAGACCCTGACTGACCTGACCGCACTGGAACAATGAGCGTACAGCACGACCGCGTGGCAGTAGAAAAGTACCACGGCACCGGCAACGACTTCATCGTCGTCGATGCCGACGAATCGATCCCCGACCGACCGGCGTTCGCGACGGCCCACTGCGACCGCGAGAGCGGCGTGACCGACGAGCGGTCCCCGCGGACGGGCGCCGACGGCGTCCTCTTTCTGGCGCTCGAAGCGCGCTACTCGCCGCCCCGCGTGGTGATGACGCTCGTCCAACCGGACGGCTCCGTCGCCGCGATGTGCGGGAACGGCGCGCGCGTCGCCGCCGCGTGGGCGGCCGAGCGCACCGGCGCCGACGAACTGATGATCGACACGCCCGCGGGGACGCGTCGCGCCGTCGTCGACGGCGGCGACGTCACCATCGAGATGGGCGTCCCCTCCTTCCGGCCGCGGGACGTCCCGCTCGCCCGAGATACCGACCTCGTCGAGGAGGACGTCGAGGGGCTCACCGTGACCGCGGTGAACACGGGCGTCCCCCACGCCGTCGCGCTCGTCGACGACGTCGACGACGTGGACCTCGAAGCCGTCGCGCCCGCGGTGCGATACGCGGACGTCTTCCCCGAGGGCGCGAACGTCACGGTCGCCTCGCGTGCAGATTCGGACGCCGACGCGGCCGGGGGAGACGACGCCGCACCCCATTTCCGCCAACGGACCTACGAGCGCGGCGTCGAGGGCGAGACGCGCTCCTGCGGGACGGGCGCGGTCGCCGTCGCGGCGGTCGCAAAGCGCCTCGGCCTCGTCACGGGCGACGAGACGGTGACTGTCAGCCCGCCGGGCGGCGACCTCCGGATCACGGTCCCCGACGGCGCCCCCGCGACGCTCGCCGGACCCGCCGAACGGGAGTTCGCCGGCGAACTCGACATCGTCGTCCGGTCCGCGTAGATGACCGATTTCGATCCCGTCACCTTCCTCGAAGACGCCGTCTCGATCGCCTCGAACGAGGACGTCGCAGAGATGCGCGAGTTCCTGGTCGAGACGATCCAGTCTCGCGGCATCGACGTCCGCGTCGACGACGCGGGCAACACCGTCGCGTCGCGGGGGACCGACTCGGACCCGGAGACGCATCTCGTCTTCAACACGCACATCGACACGGTGTCGCCGCACGTCCCCCTCGACCGCGAGGAGCGGGACGGCGAGACGACTCGCGTCCACGGCCGCGGCTCCTGCGACGCGAAGGGACCGCTCGCGGCCATCCTCGCGGCGTTCTTCGCCGTCGAACCGAGAGCGGACGCCCGCGCGACGCTCGCGGTGACGCCCGACGAGGAGGCGCTATCGACCGGCGCGGCCGCGCTCGACGTGGACGGGGACCTGTACGTCGTCGGCGAGCCGACCGGGCTGGACGTCTGCCCCGCCGCGAAGGGGCGCTTTCAGGGCACGCTCACGCTCACCGGCACCGCCGCGCACGCCGCCGAGCCCGAGACGGGCGTGAACGCCGTCGCCGGCCTCGAAGGCGCGCTCGCGGCGATCCGGACCTTCGACGAGGGGCGGGAGGCGCACCCGCAACTCGGCCCGGCCTCGCTGACGCCGACGACCGTGGCCGGCGGCGACGCGACCAATCAGGTGCCCGCCCGCTGCGAACTCGTCGTCGACCGCCGGAGCGTCCCGCCGGAGACGGCCGAGGGGTTCCGCTCGGAGCTCGAGTCGGCCGTCAGAGACAGCGTCTCGCGGGCGCCCTCGCCGGTCGACGCCGGCGACGTCGGCGTCGACTTCGCGCTGACGGACCGGCAGACGCCCTTCCTCGAGGCGTTCGCCACCGACGAGGACCACGCGCTCGTACGGACGCTCGCGGCCGCCGCCGAGCGCGCCGGCGGGTCCGGCGCCGTGCGCCCGTTCACGGCCGCGACCGAGGCGTCGTACTTCTCGCCCGCCCCGGTCGCCGTCTTCGGGCCGGGCGTCCTCGCCGACAACGAGGGGGCCGTCGCCCACGCCGAGCGCGAGTACGTCGACGTCGAGGACGTCCATCGCGCGGCCGCCGCACTCACCGACGCGACGCGGCAGCTCGTCGGCTGATCGACTGAGCGCCCGGTCTAGCGCGGGGGAGCAGGCCTCGCCGTCGGCGCTCAAGCGACGGTTTAAGCATTCCTCGACTACTTGGCCGCCACACCCGTCCCCTCCGAGTGGGTATGATCGATAGCCCTCCAACAGATCGTATCGCACGGTTCGCAACCGAGATCGCACACAGCGCACCGGCGGCTCGTTCGTTCGTCTCGCTCGCGCTCGTCGCCACGCTCGTTCTCTCGGCGGGCGCCGTCCCCGCGACCGCACAGACGGGCGACGAGCCGTTCCAACTCGAGACGGAATCGGTCTCCTCGACGGCGGAGGTGACGATCGCCGGAACGACGACGCTCGGTCCGGACACCGAACTGCAGATCCGCGTCCAGTCCGCGGGCGAGACCGACCCGCAGTTCCTCAAGACGCAAGCGGCGACCGTCGGTGAGGATGGGTCTTGGAACGCGACGTTCGACCTCTCCGCGGTCGAGACCCACGACTCGATCACAGTCGCTGTCGCGGCTGCGGACGGGAACCAGACTGCCGACTTCGACGTTTCGATCCGGAACGATCAGTCGACGCCGACGGAATCCGGTTCGGGTACGTCGACGCCCGGATTCGGCGTCACCGTCGCCGTTGCCGGCGTCCTCGGCAGTGCGGTCGTGCTTCGACGGCGTCGCGGCCGCTGACCGTCCCTTCGGTTCTCGCCCCACTTCGACCGATCGTAACGGCCATACGCCCCCGGACTGTTCTCTCGGCTATGTACGAGGCGGTTCACGCCCACCCGGACGGCCGAAGCACGGCCGCCCGGTTCGCGACGACGGCCGAGCGATACGGCTATGCGGGCGTGATCGTCCGCGTCGACGACGCCGATCCGGACTACGAGCGCCTGCGGGAGGCGTTCGCGCTCGATGTCGTCGACGGCGCCGAGATCGTGGCACCGGACCCCCAGCACGCCAGCGGCGCGGTCGGAAACGCGCGGACGAAACACACCGTCGTCGTCGTCGCCGGCGGAACGGACGCGTTGAACCGCTTCGCGGTCGAACAGGAGCGCGTCGACGTTCTCGCGCGCCCGTTCGAGGGCACGCGGGATGGCGGGGAGGGAGACGGCGACCGCCGCGTCGGCGGCGACGGCGACGTGAACCACGTGCTCGCGAAGGCCGCCCGCGACAACGGCGTCCGGATCGAGGTGAACCTCGGCCCCGTCCTCCGGAGCCGCGGCGGCAGCCGGGTTCGACACCTCGAAAAGCTCCGACGCCTGAAGCGGCTGCTCGAGCACTACGACGCGCCGTACGTCGTCAGCGCGAACGCCCGGTCGCACCTGCAACTCCGGTCCCACAGGGAACTCGTCGCCCTCGGGAGGGAGATCGGACTCGGCGCGGAGTGGACCCGCGAGGGGCTCGCCGCGTGGGACCGGCTCGTCAAGCGGAACCGCGAGCGACTGTCCGAGTCGTTCATTGCCCCGGGCATCGAACGTGGTCGGTATGAAGAAGACGATTGACGAACACGCCGAGCGGTTCTCCGCGATGGCGTCCTCCTACGACGACGAGCAGTCGTCCGCGGAGTACCTCGCGTGTGCGGATCTCGTCGTCGAACACGCCGATCCGGGCCCCGACGACGTCGTGCTGGATCTCGGGACCGGGACGGGCGCGATCGCCCTCGCGCTCGCCCCGCGAGCCGAGCGCGTCATCGGTCGAGACATCAGCGAGGGGATGCTCGAAGCGGCGCGCACGAAGGCCGAAGAGGCGGGGATCGAGAACGTCGAATTCGGCCGGGGGAGCTTCCGAGAGCCGAACTACGGCGGCCCCGTCGACGCTGAGTCGTCGGAGACACCTCGAGACGACGCTCGCGGTGCTCGCGTCGACGTGGTCACCTCCAACTTCGCGATGCATCACCTCTCCGACGCGGAAAAGCGCGAGGCGATCGCCACGATCGCGGATCTGAACCCGAGGCGGTTCGTCCTCGGCGACGTGATGTTCTTCGGCGCACCCGACCCCGAGGAGCCGTTCTACAGCCCCGAGGTGGACGACCCCGCGACGGTCGGCACGCTCGTCGACGCGCTGACCGACGAGGGGTTCGTCCTCACGGCGGTCGAGCGCGTCCACGATCAGGTGGGCGTCCTCGTCGCCGAGCGCTTCGGAGACGCGAGCGAGCGTGTGGTCGTCGCTGGCGACGCGGATTCCGAAGACGGGGACGCGGGCGCGTCGACGGAGTCCCAGTCGTGAAACACCTCCCGAAACACCTCCAGCCGCGGTGGCGGTATCTGGCGGTCGAGATCGAGACGTGGCCCGACGCCGACTTCGACCGCGGCGCGTTTCAGCGAGACCTCTGGTACGCCGCACAGAACCTCTACGGCGACGTCGGGAGCGCCGAGACCGATCTGACGGTGCTCTCGTTTGACCTCGCCGACGGCGACGGCGAGACGATCGTCCGGGCCTATCGCGGCACGGAGGACCGGGCCCGGGCGGCGCTCGCCACCGTTGACCGGGTCGGCGACCAGCCGGTGGGCCTGCGCGTCCGCGGAATCTCCGGGACGGTTCGTGCCTGTGAGGAAAGGTATTTGAACGGTCGGGCCGGAAATGTCGAACAGAGAGACGTCGTGTTCGAGAACGAATCCCGCCCCGCCGTCGTCCGCGAGACGCGCGTCGACGTCGAGGGAGCAGACGGGTTCGCGGGCGCGACGCGGCTCGATTTCGAGTGATACTATGCAGGGACAAGCCCAACAGCAGGCATACGACCGTGGAATCACGATCTTCTCACCAGACGGTCGTCTCTACCAGGTGGAGTACGCGCGCGAAGCAGTCAAGCGAGGGACCGCGAGCGTCGGGGTCCGGACGCCCGAGGGCGTCGTTCTCGCGGCTGACAAGCGCTCTCGCTCTCCGCTGATGGAGCCGACGAGCGTCGAAAAGATCCACAAGGCGGACGATCACGCCGGCATCGCCTCCGCCGGCCACGTCGCCGACGCGCGACAGCTTATCGACTTCGCTCGGCGACAGGCGCAGGTCAACCGCCTCCGCTACGGCGAGGCGATCGGGATCGAGACGCTGACGAAGAACGTCACCGACCACATCCAGCAGTACACGCAGGTCGGCGGCGCGCGCCCGTTCGGCGTCGCGCTGCTCATCGGCGGCGTCGAGAACGGGACGCCGCGCCTCTACGAGACGGATCCCTCGGGGACGCCCTACGAGTGGAAGGCCGTCTCGATCGGCGCGGACCGAGGCGACCTCCAAGAGTACCTCGAAGAGAACTACGACGACGACCTGTCGCTCGAGGAGGGAATCGGGCTGGCGCTCCGCGCGGTCGCCTCCTCGAACGACGACGAACTCGCGGCCGGCGGCGTCGACGTCGCGACGATCTCCACGGACACGGCCGCGTTCGTCGAACTCGAAAACGACGAGATCGCGACCTACATCGCCGACAACGACCTCGAACCGACCGAGGAGGAAGACGGCGAAGACGGCGAAGACGGCGAAGACGGCGAAGACGACGCCGAAGACGACGGCGAAAGCGAAGAGTAACGCGGGAGGGCTTCGCGCCGAACGCCTCCGGTCGGGCCCCGTTCTCTGGGTTTCGCCGGCCCCCGGCGCTTCGTCTGTGGATGTCGCGGCCGCCGAAAGTGCGTCTGCAACCGTCGCGGCCGCCGAATCTTCGGAACTGCCGACTCGACAGCGGCGCTGCCGGTTCCGCCTCCGAATGCTCCTGTCCGCTACGACTGTTCGGGCTCGGTCGCGTCCGCCCACACGATCAGCTTCTCGAAGCCGAAGAACACGGCGAAGAAGACGACCGCGAACACGGTCCAGTGCAACACGTTGAAACTGCCGGTGAAGGCCAGCACCGTGAATATGTACGCGATCGAGGCACCGACGAACCCGGCCACGTAGAACTGCCGTCGTGACTCCATACCGATCAGTTGGCGGCTGTCACTCATAGCCCTGTCCGTCGTTCTAAAGAATCTCCGCAGCGCGGCCGCGAGTCGCCTCTCGGTGGCGCGTCAGTACTCCTCGTACGCGAGGTTCATCAGCCACTGCGAGAAGGCGTCGCTGTTGGGGTTGATCTCCTCTTCGCCGATGAACGGCGAGAGCATATCACCCGCCATCAGCAGCGAGAAGTTGAGGTCGCGGGCGGCCGGTTCGAGGTGATAGGTGTTGTGACCGTCGTAGACGGTCTCCTCGCGCTCGATGAGTCCGAGCGAGGCGAGCTTCTCAGCGATCCGACTGCCCTTCCGCGAGGAGATGTCGAGTTGCTTCCAGAAGTCGCTCTGGTGGATCCCACCCGTCTCTCGGATGAGTTCCAGCGCTTCGAACTCGTCCTCCGAGAGATCCGTTTCGGCGGTGCCTGCGCTCATACCCGCATCCAAGCCGGGCAGTCGTTTAAATTTGACCTTCGACCGGGCGGAACGGCGCATCACAGGGCGGGCCGTCGGCGAACCGGAACGCCGCGTCGCCGTCGGCGGACAGCGTGATGAGCGACGACGAGCGCGTCCCGAACCCACGGTCGGGTTCGTGCACGCAGACGCCGAACTCGTGGGTTCCGAGGACCTCCGCGGCGCGGTCCCGCCACGCCGACGCCGACCCGTACCGTTCCGGATCCAGTTCCTCGCGGACTCGCTCGGCGTTGTGCGCCTGGATCGCCCCCTGTTCGGGCCGCCACGGCGGTTCGACGAACTCGCCGTCGACACCGACGTTGACGACCACGTGGACGCCGGGGTCCAGCCGACGGACGCGGAGGTCGCCGTCCCACTCGAAGAGGTACGCGGTCGGCCCGCGATCGCGGTTCGACTGCTCGCCCCGCTCGGCGACGACGAGGTTGAACCCGTCGTAGACGTCCTCGTCGACGGCGCGTTCGACGACCGCCCGCGCCGCCTCGGCGCTCTCGGCGCGGAGGGCGTCCCGGACGAGGAGCCCGCGGGAGCGCTCGCCGCCCGCCGGCACCTCGACCCAGCGGTTCGTGATGCCGGCGAAGACGCCGCGCTCGTTGTACCCGATCCACGTCCCGCCGGCGACGGCGTCCCGAGGGGCGACGAACGAGGTGTCGCCGTCGACGACGGCCGGCGGTTCGGCGTCTCGATCCAACTTCTCGTCGCGGTTCGCGGCCACCACGACCGGCGCGTCCTCGTACGCGCGCCAGGCGAGGGTCAGAGTGCACACAGTCGACTGTTCGAGGGAGGTAGAAATATACCCTCGGCTGGGCGCCGGCACCACCAATCCGATTGGGGACTCACAGTCAGTCCGCCGCCGGTCCCGAACGGCGACGACCGGGAGACACTTCAAGAGGGTCCCCGCCCAACGGCGAGACGAGATGTACGAGCACGTACTCGTTCCCACCGACGGCAGCGACGGCACGATGCAGGCGCTCGAACACGCACTCGACATCGCGACGACGCGCGAGGCGACGATTCACGCGCTCTCGGTGGTCGACAGGCGCCTCTATCTGGCCGCCGGCGAAGACCAAAAGCCGGAGCTGAAAGAGACGCTGGAGGCGAACGCCAGCGAGGCGGTCGATAAGGTCGCCGACGCCGCCGCCGAGGCCGGTATCGAGTGCACGACCGTCGTCCGCGACGGCGTCCCGTACCGGGAGATCCTCGACTACGCCGAGGAGAGCGCGGTCGACCTCATCGTGATGGGGACGCACGGGCGGAGCGGCCGCGACAAGCTCGCGAACCTCGGCAGCGTCACCGAGCGGGTCGTCGAGAACACCGGGACGCCGATTCTCGTCGTGCGGATGGGCGGCGAGTAGCCACACTCTCTCACCGACCGCGATCCGGACGCGCCAGCCGCCGAGAGTTTATATACGAACCCGGGGCCACAAGCCCCGTGACCTGATGGTCGTCCCGCGTCGGGCAGCGGTTGTCCGGCACGTCGACGCGGGGGCGGGTGTGCCGGCTGTTCGCCTATCCTGTGGGTCCGCTTCGGGCGCTCCCGCTATGACTCGAAACCGCCGTCTGTCACGACGACTGCCTGCAGCAGAATAAAGCGGCGGCGGCGTGTACGCGAGCGTATGGTCCCCTCCGAACAGTCCCTCCGTCGCGTAACGCGGGGGGCTACCGCGCTGGCCGCGCTGACAGGTGCGTACAACTTCCTCGCACTGATGGGTGCGTTCGGTCCCGTCTCCTGCTGGACCGGAGCCTCAAGTAGCGGATCGGCATCCAGCAACGGGACCGTGACGACCACCACGACCACGGTCACCCGCGGCTGCGAGTCCGGGATCGACTTCCTGCTCAGCGGCGGGGGACAGGCGGGCGGAGGCAACGCCTCAGTGCTGTTCTCTTGGGCGCTCGTCCTGCTGGCGCTCGTCGCCGTCGGCGGATACGCGGCGTGGATGGGGCGGCGACGCGTGACGTGGCTGACCGTCGTCGCGGGAGCCGCCATCACCGCCGTCGGGATGTTCAGCATCGGGTGGTACTTTCTGCTCCCGACGGCGTTCCTGCTGATCGCCGCGACGACGCTCTCGATGGAGGCGCGGCGCGGCTAGAACGGCTCGGCGAGAGCCACTCTATCGTGCCGGAAGTCGCGCGAGAATCGCTCGGATCGCCTCACTGACTTCCGGCACACCTCGCTCCGCTCAGTCGTGCCGGAAGCACCGCCGTCCGGTGAACACCATCGGAATCCCGCGCTCGTCGCAGGCGGCGATGACGTCCTCGTCGTTGACGGATCCCCCCGGCTGGATGACGGCGTCGACCCCGGCCTCGGCGGCCTCCTCGACGCCGTCGGGGAACGGGAAGAAGGCGTCCGAGGCCATCACGGCACCCGCGGGACCCTTGCCCTCGGCGTGCTCGTCGGCCTTCATCGCGGCCAGCCGGACGGCGTCGACGCGCGAGACCTGCCCCATCCCAACGCCGACGGTCTCGGTGCCGTCGGCGAAGACGATGCCGTTCGATTTGACGTGCTTCAGCACCTTCCACGCGAAGAGCATCGTCTCCAGCTGTTCGTCGGTCGGCTCGGTCTCGGTCACGACTTCGACGTCATCGCGCGTCGGCGCCCAGAGATCCCGCTCCTGAACGAGCCGTCCCCCGACGAGCGGCTTCTCCGTCAGGCGATCGGTGCGCGCGCCCAGTTCGCCGACGTCGAGCACGCGGAGGTCGTCCTTCTCTCCGAGGACGTCGAGCGCGGCGTCGGTGTATCCCGGCGCCACGACGACCTCCTTGAACGAGTCGATGATCGCCTCGGCGGTCGCAGCGTCGCACTCGCGGTTGAGCGCGACGATCCCTCCAAAAGCGCTCATCGGATCCGTCGCGAGCGCGTCGGCGTACGCCTCCGCGAGCGAGTCGGCGGTCGCACAGCCCGCGGGGTTCGCGTGTTTGATCACCGCC
The DNA here is from genome assembly GCF_052545375.1 of Halobellus sp. GM3. Classification (NCBI taxonomy): domain Archaea; kingdom Methanobacteriati; phylum Methanobacteriota; class Halobacteria; order Halobacteriales; family Haloferacaceae; genus Halobellus; species Halobellus sp. GM3. The sequence continues at coordinate 208,588 of NZ_JBQWLT010000004.1, forward strand.
GCCGCCGGGTCGTCGAACTCCTTGATCAGGTTCAGCGCCGCGTCGGCGTCGTTGTAGTTGTTGTACGAGAGGCCTTTCGCGCCCTCGTTCAGCTGCGGCGCGCCGACGACGCTCGCCTCGTCGACGGCGGCGTCGCCGTACACCGCGGCGGCCTGATGCGGGTTCTCGCCGTAGCGGAGTTCGGCGACCCGATCGTCGGCGGCGACGCGCCGCTCGGGGAAGTCCCCGCCGCCGTCGCCGTCGACGCGCACGGTCAGCCCGCCGTCGTCGGCCTCCCCGACGTCGATTCTCCCCTCTGCGAACCACCGAACGGCGCGCGGGTACGCCGCGAACTCCGCGTCGGAGAGGACGCGCGACTTCAGCGAGTCGGCGTCGTCGTCGGCGTACACCGGAACCGACTCCTGGGTGACGATCGGCCCCGCGTCGACCTCGTCGGTGACGACGTGGACGGTGCAGCCGGTGACGCTGACGCCCGCGTCGAGGACTTGTTCGTGGGCGTTCATCCCGGGGAACGACGGCAGCAGCGACGGGTGGACGTTGAGCGTCGTCGGTACCGAATCGAGGAACGTCTCCGTGAGGACGCGCATATAGCCGTCGAGACAGACGACGTCGAAATCATAGCCCGACAGCGCGTCGAGCACGCGCCGCTCGTGCGCCGCCCGCGACTCGCCGTCGCCGCGCTCGACGACTTCGGTCGGGATCCCTCGCTCGGCGGCGGCGTCGAGGACGGGCGCTCCCTCGCGATTCGAGAGCACCACGCCGAGTTCCGCCCCGCCGGGGCGACGATCGTCGATGTGCAGGAGGTTCCGTCCGCGATTGCTCGCCAGACCGGCGATCGTGGTCATACTCGTGGGCCCTCGCGCAGACAGTAAGTCAGTTGCGGTCTCGGCGGGGAGAGTATACACAATCGAGGATAGGTCACCGCGGAAATAGCGCTGTAAATCCTAAATATATGCACGGGAATGGGATATTCATCGACACGCTTTTTTAGCGCACCGCGGAGCATCCGCGTATGGACGACCTCTCCCGTTCCGATCCGCTCGCGGCCGTGTCGCCGCTCGACGGGCGGTACGCGGGCCGGACCGGACCGCTCGTTCCGTACGCGAGCGAGGCAGGACTGATGCGGGCGCGACTCCGCGTCGAGGTGGAGTACCTCCTCGCACTGGCGGACCTCGACGCCACGACCCTCTCGCTCTCCGACGCCGAACGACAGGACCTCCGCTCCGTCGTGGAGTCGTTCGACGCCGACGACGCGCGCCTCATCAAGCAGTTAGAGACGGAGGGCGCGAGGGGCTACAGCGCGACCAATCACGACGTGAAGGCCGTCGAGTACTTCCTGCGGACGGAGACCGACGAGCGGGTCCACCCGTGGATCCACTTCGGGCTCACCTCTGAGGACGTGAACAACCTCTCCCAGCGGCTGCTCGTAAAGCCCGCCGTCGAGTCAGTGCTGCTCCCCGCGATCGCGTCCGTCCGGGACGCACTCGTCGATCTGGCTCACGAGTACCGGGACACGCCGATGCTCGCGCGAACGCACGGCCAGCCCGCGACGCCGACGACGTTCGGCAAGGAAATGGCTGTCTACGCCGCCCGACTCGGAACGACGATGGGTCGCGTCACGGACGCCGCCGGGGGACTCTCCGGAAAGCTCGCGGGCGCGTCCGGCACGTACGCCGCGCACGCGGCGGCGTACCCCGACGTCGACTGGCGCGCGTTCTCCCGCTCGTTCGTCACCGGTCTCGGCCTCGAACACACCGCGCTGACGACGCAGGTGAACCCCTGCGACGACCTCGCGGCGCTGTTCGACGCGCTCCGCGGCGTCAACAACGTCCTCGTCGACCTCGACCGGGACGTGTGGCTGTACGTCTCGAACCGCTATCTGGGACAGGAGACCGCCGCCGGCGAGACCGGCTCCTCGACGATGCCGCACAAGGTCAACCCGATCGACTTCGAGAACAGCGAGGGGAACCTCTCGAAGGCCAACTCTGATCTGACGTTCCTCGGCGACTACGTCACGACCTCGCGGCTGCAGCGCGACCTCTCCGATTCCACCGTGAAGCGCAACATCGGCGCGGCGTTCGCACACTGTCTGATCGGCTACGGCAAGACCGAGGCCGGACTCGGGAAAGTGGTGCCGAACGAGCGGGTGATGCGAGAGGAACTCGACGCCCACCCCGAACTGATCGGCGAAGCCGTCCAGACGATCCTCCGGCGCGAGGGCGACACCGACGCTTACGAGCGCGTGAAGGAACTCACTCGCGGCCGGGACGTGACGCTCGAAGACTTCCGCGACCTCTTCGCGGATCTCGAGGTCGACGAGTCGGTCCGTGCGGAGCTACGATCGCTCTCCCCGGCGGCGTACGTCGGACTCGGTGACGAACTCGTCGACGATCTCGAGGGGTGAGAGCTGGACACTCAATTTTACTCAAATTAGAATAAATCTTTTACGCACGTGTCCCCAAGGTTCGGTATGCACGCCATCGAAGTCGAGCGCGGGGGAAGTCGGCCGGTCCTCAGAGAGCGGGCGCGCCCGGAACCCGGCGCCGGCGAGGCGCTCGTCCGGACGCTTCGGGTGGGCGTCGACGGGACCGATCGGGAAGTCATCGCCGGGGGGTACGGGGACTTCCCCAGCGGCGAGGACTCCCTCGTGCTCGGCCACGAGGCGGTCGGCGTCGTCGAAGACGCCGGCGAGACGCGGCTTTCCCCCGGCGACGTCGTGGTCCCGACCGTCCGACGGCCGCCGAACGGCCCCAGCGAGTACTTCGAGCGGGGTGAGCCGGATATGGCCCCCGAGGGTGACTACCACGAGCGGGGGATCAGCGGCCAGCACGGCTTTATGGCCGAGTACTTCACCAGCCCCGAGGCGTTTCTCGTGCGGATCCCCGAGGCGCTCGCCGACGTCGGCTTCCTCGTCGAACCCGTCTCCGTCGCCGAGAAGGCGCTCGAACTCGCCGCCGCCTCCCGCTCCTCGTTTTCGTGGAAGCCCGAATCCGCCTTGGTCCTCGGCAACGGCAGCCTCGGCCTGCTCGCTCTCGCGCTGCTTTCGGCGTCTGAGGACTACGACCGACTCTACTGTCTCGGCCGTCGTGACCGCCCCGATCCGACGATCGACGTCATCGAACGGCTCGGGGCGACCTACGTCGACTCCCGGGAGACGCCCGTTCCCGACGTCGCGTCCGCCTGCGAGCCGATGGATCTCGTGTTCGAGGCGACGGGCTATGCGAAACACGCCTTCGAGACAATCGAGGCGCTCGCGCCGAACGGAGTCGGAGCGCTCCTCGGCGTTCCGGAGCCGTGGACGTTCGAGATCGACGGCGGCGCGCTCCACCGGGAGTTCGTCCTGCACAACAAGGCCCTCCTCGGCAGCGTGAACTCGAACGTGCGCCACTTCGAGGCGGCGCGGGAGTCGCTGGCTTCGCTTCCCGACTGGCTCCTCGACGACCTCGTCACCGGAGTGTACGACGTCGAGTCCTTCGAGGCGGCCTTCGGCGACGACGACACCACTATAAAAACCGCCGTCCAATTCAGCGCGTATGAAGAACGTCGATGACCTCATCGCGAGCGCGGCCGAGCTCGCAGAGCGGGGGCTCTCGAAGGGCGAGATCGCGGACGAACTGAACGTCTCCCGGGAGACGGCGAGCTGGCTCGTCGAGCGCAGCGGCACGGCCGACGGCGACCGCGCGCCCGAACCGTCCGACCGCGAGGCGGCGGGCGGCGGCCCACACGACATCCACGTCGACTGGAGCGCCATCGGGCGCGATTCGGGCCGGCTCACGCAGATCGGCCGCGCGATGGCCGATCTGCTGACGAAAGAGGGCGAGGAGATCGATCTCACGATCGGCATCGAGAAGGCCGGCGCGCCGCTGGCGACGATCGTCTCGCGGGAACTCGACACCGACCTCGGCTCGTACGCCCCCGCGAAGCACCAGTGGGAGGAGGGCGACATCGAGGAGCTCGGCGGGTCGTTCTCGCGGAACTTCGCCGCCATTCGCGACCGCGAGTGCTACGTCGTCGACGACACCATCACCTCGGGGACGACGATGCGCGAGACCATCGAGTCGATCCGCGAGGAGGGCGGCCACCCCGTCGCCTGCGTGGTCATCGTCGACAAGCAGGGCGTCGAGTCCATCGAAGGCGTGCCGGTCCACTCGCTCATCGACGTCGTCCGCGTCGGCAACGAGTAGGGCGACCGGTGCGTTCGGCGGCGCGCCGCGGGCCGCGCTCTTCCCCCCGACGCAACGCATTTCACCGCAGACCGCGTACGGCGTCGTATGACGTTTCAGCCCGGTTCGGAGCTGACCGAAGACGAGGTACAAGCGCGCGTCGACGACGCCATCGCGTCGAACGAGGTCGTCCTGTTCATGAAGGGCAACCGCCTGATGCCGCAGTGCGGCTACTCCCAGCGCGCGGTGAACCTCATCGCGCAGTACGTCGAGGAGTTCGAGACGGTAGACGTGCTGCCCGCGCTCGACGGCTACCGGAGCGCGCTCGAATCACACAGCGGCTGGGAGACCATTCCGCAGACGTACGTCGACGGCGAGTTCGTCGGCGGCAGCGACATCCTCGCGGAACTCGACGAGCGCGGCGAACTCGAAGAGACGCTACAAGCGTAATCGCCGCGGTAACGGAGTCGTCGCCGTGACGGAGTCGTCGCCGTGACGGAACTGCTGCTACCACGGACACCCGGATACGGCGCCTGTTCGACTGCTCTCGCTCTTCGTATCGGATCCGCGCAGGAATCAAAGAGTAGACCATTTAAGCCCCCGGCACCTACCAGTACACAGGTACCGATATCGCGTCGCGTCCGTCTCGTACGGGTACCTCACAACACAACTATGTCAGGCCGCGTATACCGACTTCACTCGACACTGGAATTGCCCCTCGAAGAGGTCGAAGAGTACCTGAACGGTGACCCGGACCTGCCCCCCGAGGTCGCAGACGTTGAGGTGACCCGCCGCAACAACACGCTCATCCTGAAGGCCGTCGCCGCCGAGGACGACCTGAGCAAGTACACCCCGACGGCGCAGCTGAAAGCCAGCGTCACGGAGAACCGCGTCTACGAGGAGGAGCCGCCCCGAGCGGGCGCGCCGCGATGGGACGAGGAAGAAGAGGAGATCCCCTCCGAACTCGTCGAGTTCGCCTGCTTCAAGGGCGACCGCGAGACCGTCCTCCAGAACACGGCGCTGCAGTATCCGATGTTCCTCGTACTCCGAGAGATCGCGCTGCTCGCCGAGAAGGGAACGCTCACCGCGATCACCGAGGTCGACGGCGAACTCACCGCCCACCGCATCGTCGAGGGCGAGGAGCGCCCGGCGACCATCGAGGTCGTCGAGAACCCCTCGAAGAGCGAGGGCGGATCGAACGGCGTGAACTGGCGCGACAACAAGTTCATCAGCGACTGATACGGACTGTCCGCCTCCCGTATCGGTGAGCGCCGTCAACGGAGTGGACGCTCACCGGTAACACGTGAGAACAATCAGAATGAGCGTCGAGGACCGTTCGGAGAGTCGCGGATTCCGCCCCACTGCGACGATCTTTCCCGTACGGACCGCTCCCGGTCGCGCGATCTCGTCTCGTTTGGCAGGCCTTCTCGGGTCACTTCACTCGTCGGCTCCGCCTCGCAGTCGCTGTTCTCCGACGGCCCGTAGGCCGGACGCGTAGCGCGGCCGCTCGGCGGCGTCTTCGACCGACAGTATCCTTATTTCGCTTCCGACACTACTCCCCCTATGAACGCAGGGCGTCGGCGGTGGTCGATCGATGAGTGACGCACAGGCGGAGGTCCGCGCGTACACGCTCCGGCTGGAACTGGTCGACGAACCGGGCGAACTCCTCCGGTCGCTCCGCCCGATCGCTGAACACGGCGGTAATCTGCTCTCGATCTTCCACGAGCGGGGAAGCGTCACGCCGCGCGGGCACATCCCCGTCGAGGTCGACGTCGAGGCCACGCCGGACCGTTTCGAGCGGATCATCGACGGCCTTCGTGACGCCGAAATCAACGTGGTGCAGGCCGGGACCGAGCGATACAGCGAGGCGATCACCGTCGTTCTCTCGGGGCGCGTCATCGACACCGACCTCTCTGACACGCTCTCGCGGATTCAAGAGTCGGCGAACGCGACCGTGACGGACCTCTCGCTGGCGGCCCCGGAGGGGACTGAGGGCGTCTCCAGCGCGCGCGTTCACCTCGCCGCGGAGGCGGGAGCGTCGACCGACGTGTTCGAGCGACTACGAGCCGTCGCCGACGAGAAGGGACTGGATCTCATCACACCCCTCACGGTCGGCTCGCGAACCTGACCCGAGGTGCGACGGTGGCCGCTAGTTCGGGAGCCGCAGCTCCGGGGGAACCGTGACGTCGTCTTCGATCGCCTCGATCCGCTCTAAGTTCGTCCCGTTGATCCTCGTCGCCTCGATCAGCGCGGCGAGCTTTCCGAGCGGGATCTGCCCGGGCGCGTAGTCGCTGTCATCGCCCAAGAGCGGCGCGTATCCCAGCTTCGAGCCGTAAATGTGTCCGATGACGCGCGTGTGGCTTCCGATCTCGCCCATCGCGATCCCGGCGGTGTCGATGCCGTCTTCGGTGGCCTCCCGGAGCGCCGTCAACAGCGTGAGCGTGTCCGAGAGGTCCGTCGGATACGTCGCGACTTTCGCGATATCGCCGTAGCTCGCACACTGGTCGATGATCGCCGTGAGAACCGATTTCTCCGGCGTCTCCTCGAAGTCGTGATGGGAGATGATGAGACCGACGTCGTTCTCGCGGAACTCCTCGAGGATCCACTCTTTGGCCCGCGCGGTCTCCAGTTCGATGTCCACGTACGCCACCGAATCGAACCGGGACGCAGCGAACAGCGTGTCGAGCCGGCCGGCGTCTCTCGCGTTGCCGCCGAACCACTGGTTTCGGTTCGTCGCGAGGATCGGTAGCTCGCCGTCGTACGCCTCCAGCTGTTCGATCGGGTCCTCGGCCCTGTCGATCCGGAACTCGACGAGGTCTGCGACCCCCCGGGCGTCCGCCTCCCGTGTCAGGTCCTTCGTCGTGGCGGCGAGGGCGAAATCGTCGATAGTCATTGGTACGGAGTAGCACTCTAGCGCATATAAATTTGGTTATCGGCCCCACGCGCGGGTATGCCGCCGCCCGCTCCCCACTGGCCCGAGAACGCTTTTCAGCCGTCGGCGCCACCGTGTCCTATGATCGATCGGAGCCGGCTGCGAGAGGACGATCCGACAGTCGAACTCGCCCTCGACGCCGTCGAGGCCGGCATCCGAGCCGCCCATCCGAACGCGGTGCTCGAAGACGCTATCGCGCTCGAGGGTGACGTGCTGTGCGTCAACGGCGACCGATACGACCTAGCCGCCTACGACGACGTGATCGTCCTCGGCGGCGGCAACGCGGCCGGTCAGATCGCGTCTCACCTCGCTGAACTCCTCGGACCGCGACTCGACGGCGGCGTCGTCGTCACCGACGACCCGGCACCCCCCGGTCCGGTCGAGTCGGTCGAGGGGACGCACCCGGTGCCGAGCGAACGCAACGTCGAGGGCGCGCGCCGCGTGCTCGATCGAGCGCGCGCGAGCGGCGAGCACACGCTCGCGCTGGTGGCGGTGACCGGCGGCGGGAGCGCGCTGTTGGCCGCCCCCGTCGACGGCGTCTCGCTCGCCGACCTCCGGCGGCTCACCGAGTCACTGCTCCGGTCCGGCGCCCCGATCGACCGGATCAACGGCGTCCGAAAGCACGTCTCGTCGCTGAAGGGCGGCCTGCTCGCGCGCGAACTCGCGCCGGCGACGACGGTCGGAGTAGTGTTCAGCGACGTGACCTCGGACGATCCGTCGGTCGTCGCCAGCGGGCCGCTCTCGCCGGACCCGACGACGTACGGCGACGCGCTGTCGACGCTCGCGGCGTTCGACGTCGATGCCCCCGCGTCCGTCAGGCGACACCTCCAGCGCGGGGCCGACGGCGTCATCGAGGAGACGCCCGGCGAGGACGATCCGGCGTTCGACTCCGTCTCCGTTCACGTGCTGGCGGACAACGTCACCGCGCTCTCGGCGGCGCGCGACGCCTGTTCGACGGCCGGATACGACACGCTCGTCCTCTCTTCGTCAGTTCGCGGCGAGGCGCGCGAGGCCGCGAGGAGCCACGTCGCGATCGCCGAGGAGGTCCGGCGGACCGGAAACCCCGCTGCCGCCCCCGTGGCGGTCCTCTCGGGCGGGGAGACGACCGTCACCGTCGGGGGCGGTGACGCGGGAACCGGCGGCCCGAACCAGGAGTTCGCGCTGAGCGCGGCGATCGACCTCCCCGAGCGAACCGCGCTGTGCGCCGTCGACACCGACGGAATCGACGGTCCGACGGACGCTGCCGGCGCGGTCGTCGACGGCGGAACGGTCGACGACGTCCGGCGCGCGCGCTCGAAGCTGGCGACACACGACACCTACGACTACCTCCGAGAGCGCGGCGCCCTCGTGAGAACGGGACGGACGGGGACGAACGTCAACGACCTCCGCGTGCTCCTCGTCCCCGAGTGAGAAGCGGTCCTACCGGGCCGACCCCACCGAGTCTCTCTCACCGAGTCGACCTACTGGGCCGACTTCCCTTCGACGCCCCTCCTGTGCTGCCCCTACTGCCGTAGGTTCCACTGCGCCGACTCCTCCGCACTCACTCCAGTCCCGCGTCCCGAAGCGCCGAGTTCGGCAGGGGCTCGCCGTCGATCCCGGCGGTGAGGTTCTCCGCGATCATCTCGGCCATCCGGTTCCGTGTCCCGATGCTCGCGCTCCCGACGTGCGGTGTCACGACCAGACGCTCGGGCGCGTGGCGCATAATCGGATGGTCGGCCGGGAGCGGCTCGGGGTCGGTGACGTCGAGCCCCGCGCGGGTGATCCATCCCTCGTCGAGCGCCGAGTCCAGCGCGTCGGTGTCGACGACTTCCCCGCGGCTCGTGTTGACGAGCACGGCCTCATCGGGCATCCGCCGCAGTTCGTCTTCCCCGATGAGGCCCGCCGTCTCCGCCGTGAGCGGGACGTGCAGCGAGACGAAGTCGCTCTCGGCGAGGAGGTCGTCCCGCTCGACGTAGCTCGCGTCGACGCCGAACTCGGCGAGTTCGCCCTCGCGTTCGGGCTTCCGGCTCCGCGCCGTGTACAGCACGTCCATCTCGAACCCCGCGGCGCGGCGGGCGACGGCGGTCCCGATGTTGCCGAGGCCGACGACACCGAGCGTCGCGCCGTGAACGTCCGGGCCGGTCAGGAGCCGCGGCCCCCACGTCCCCCACTCGCCGGCCTCGACGTAGTCGTGCCCCTCGACCGTGCGGCGGGCGCACGTCATCAACAGCGCCCAGGCGAGATCCGCGGTCGTCTCCGTGAGCACGCCCGGCGTGTGGCCGACGGCGATGCCGCGCTCGGCGGCGGCCGCCAGGTCGATGTGGTCGTAGCCGACCGAGAAGGTACAGACGGCCTCGAGATCGGGCGAGGCGGCCAACACGTCGGCGTCGATGTCGTCCGAGAGCAGGCAGACGAGCCCCTCGGCGTCGAGCTCGGCGAGTCGGGTCTCGATGTGGGATTTCTCCGGCGGGAGCTTCTCGTCCCAGACGACTACCTCATAGCGCTCGCGGAGTCGCTCGAGGCCCACCTCCGGAATCTCGCGCGTGACGTAGACGATCGGTGTTTCGGACATTGCCGTACGGTCTCGCTGGGAGCGTCAAATGTCTTTGCTGTCGGGGGTGTCCGAGGTCAAAAGACATTTACAGGCGGTAATTATATCTAATTACACGATGTCAGACGAGTTCCCCGACTACCTCGACGTCGACTACACGGACGGCGAGGGCGAGACGCCCGCGGACTATCCGACGGTTCCGGACAAGATCGAGAAGGCGATCACGGTCACGAAGCGCGGCCTCGAACAGTACCGCAACCCGGTCGTGATGTGGACGGGCGGGAAAGACTCGACGCTCACGCTGTATTTCATCAAGGAGGTCGCCGAGAAGTACGGTCTGGAGGTCCCCCCGGCGGTCTTCATCGACCACTTCCAGCACTTCGATGAGATCCACGACTTCGTCGACCACTGGGCCGAGCAGTGGGACCTTGAGGTGATCTACGCGCGCAACGAGGACGTCGGCGCCTACGTCGACGAGAACGGCCTCGAACCCGGCGACGACATCCCGGTCGCAGAGCTCTCCGAGCACAATCAGCACCACGTCCGCGACCTGCTGGAGTACGAGGAGGATACGTTCCCGTTCCTGCTCGACACCTACGTCGGCAATCACCTGCTGAAGACGGTGGCGCTGAACGACGCCCTCGAGGAGTACGACGTCGACGGCGTCATCTCCGGCGTCCGCTGGGACGAACAGGAGGCCCGCGCCGACGAGACGTTCTTCTCGCCGCGGCACGACCCGGAGATCTACCCGCCGCACGACCGCATCCAGCCCATCCTCCAGTTCGAGGAGGCGGCCGTCTGGGAGGCATTCTGGAACTTCGTGGTGCCGGACACTGTCGAGGGCTACCCCGAGGGACACGTCCCCCAGAGCGACGACGACCTGCCGAACGGGCTCACGATGGCGGACATCCCGGTCTCGCCGAAGTACTTCGCCGGCTTCCGATCGCTCGGCAGCGAGGTCTCGACCGACAAGACGACCGACGAACCGGCGTGGCTGCAGGACATGGAGAACACGACCGAGCGCGCGGGTCGCGCCCAGGACAAAGAGGACCTGATGGAGCGGCTCCGCGACCTCGGTTATATGTGAGTTCGGGGGCCCCTCACTCGTACGCACGGCCCCGCCGGGCAAGCTGATGGACCGGTTTTCTCTCAGTTCAGGTCGAACAGCTCCGCGGCCTGCTCCATGTCCTTGTCCCCGCGGCCGCTCAGGTTCACGAGGATCGCGTCGTGCTCGTCGGCGAGTTCCTTCGCGAGCGCGACGGCGTGGCTGGATTCGAGCGCCGGGATGATCCCCTCCTCCTCGGAGAGCTCCCGGAACGCGGCCAGCGCGTCGTCGTCCTCGACGGCGCGGTAGTCACAGCGGCCGACGGCGCGGAACATCGCGTGTTCGGGGCCGACGCCCGGGTAATCGAGCCCAGCCGACACCGAGTGGACCTCGACGTCGTCGTCGATGACGCGGGTCTTCATCCCGTGGATCGTCCCGTCGTCGCCGCTGGCGAGCGGGGCCGCGTGCCGCTTCGAGTCCCCGCCCTCGCCGCCGCCCTCCGCGCCGTAGAAGGCGACGTCGTCGTTGCGGAACGCGTGGAACAGCCCCATCGCGTTGCTGCCGCCGCCGACGCAGGCGACCGCCGCGTCGGGGAGCCCGCCCGTTCGCTCGCGGAACTGTTCTCTCGCCTCCTCGCCGATGACCGACTGGAAGTCGCGTACCATCCGCGGGAACGGATCGGGGCCGACGACAGAGCCGACGAGGTAGTGCGTGTCGTCGATGTTCGCCGCGAAGTCCTCTAACGCGGCGTCGACAGCGTCCGAGAGCCCCTCGCCCCCGCGAGTGACCTCGTTGACCTCCGCGCCCATCAGCCGCATCCGGAAGACGTTCATTTTCTGGCGCTCGACGTCCTTTTTACCCATATAGATCTCCGTGTCGAGATCTAAGAGCGCGCCGACCATCGCCGTCGCGGTGCCGTGCTGGCCCGCGCCGGTCTCCGCGATGAGCCGGGACTTGCCGGCCTTCTTCGCCAGCAGCGCCTGACCGAGCGCGTTGTTGATCTTGTGCGCGCCGCCGTGGAGAAGGTCCTCCCGCTTGAGGTAGATGTCGGCGCCGTAGCGCTCGCTCAGCCCCTCGGCGTGATAGAGCGGCGTCGACCGACCGGCGTAGTCTCTGAGCAACCCGTCGAGTTCCTCCCGGAACTCCGCCGTGTCTTTGATCTCGTCGTAGGCGTTCGCCAGCTGTTCGAGCGGCTCTCTGAGGGGCTCCGGCACGTGCCGTCCGCCGTAGCCCTCGAAGTCTCCCTGTGACATACATTCGCTCGTAACTCCCCCACACGATATAAACGGTGCTCTGTGAGGTGCGATCTCGGCGGCGTTCCGACCAAACGCTTACAACGCTCGCGGCGAATCCGAACACTGTTCGATCGCCGCCTCGCGGCGTCGCACACCTACTCGCAGTTACCCCTGATCACATGAGAGAACGCGTGATCGGCGCGCTCGTCGGCGTCGCCGTGTTAGCCATCAGCCTGTGGGCCCTGCTCGAACTGGCCGATCTGGTGATTCTGCGGTCTGTCGGCTCCGTCGAGTTCGTCCTGATGCTCGTCCCCACGGCGCTCGCGATCGGCTTTGCGCTCCTCGTGTGGCTGAAATGGTGAGCGCGCCGGATCGGGGCGGAGCGATCTGTCGCACCCAGACACCGGCGAGTCGCTGAGGCCCGCTACGCGTCGCTCGGTGGTTCCGGCGTGGCGTCACCGGGCGCTGCAGTATCGGTGCCCTCCGGCTCAGCGGTGTCGGTGGAACCCGGCGTTTCGGTCGCTTCGGGCGTTGTCGTCGCTGACTCCGCTGCGTCCGCCTCCGGCGTCGCCGTTTCAGTCGCCTCTGGTGTCGCCGTCTCGGTTTCGGTCGATGTTGCCGTCTCCGTCTCGGTTCTCGTTGGAGTATCCGTCTCGGCTCCGGTCGGTGCCGCCGTCTCCGTCTCGGTTCCAGTCGCTGTGTCCGTCTCCGTCGCTGTCGACGTTGCGGGCGCCTCGAGGAACTGGCTGGCCGGCGGCGTCTCGACGACGATCACTCCCTCGGCGTCGTAGCCGAGATTCGTCATTTCGACGACGAGCACGAGCGTCTCGCCGTCGGATTCCGGCGTCCACGTCGCGTTGAACGTTCCCTCCCCGACGGCTAGCTCCGCCGGCGGCGAATCCGCCGTCGTGCCCTCGGTGTAGGTCATCACCGGCGCGATCGAGCCGTTGTTCGAGTTCTCGTACCCGAAGGTGACCTCGATCTCGTCCGCTCCGGCAGACGCTGAGCCCACGGAATCCGTGCCGACCGCCTGCGCGGTGACGAATTCGACTGTCGGGAGAGTCGGCCGGATCTCGGTCAGACAGGACTCGGCGTCGGGGTTCGTCACGGTCGCCTCGATGCCGCGGTCCGCGTCGATAAGCGTCACGTTGTGGACGGCGTATCCGTTGACTCCCGCTGTGGGTTCGGCGTTCAGATCGCCCGGGAACTGCGTCGTGCCGGTCACGGGTCCGTACGTGTCCAACGCCGTTTCGAGCCCGTCCGAGGCGTACCACCGAGTCTCGACGGTGACTTCCTCGAAGTCGCCGCTGATCTCGGCGACGTCGCAGCCGACGAACGTGACCGCGCTCGCGGGATCGAACGGCTCCGGAGCCTCTGCCTCCACGGGCGCGTAGACGCCGTCTTCGAGGAGGCCGGCCTCGATGGTCCCACCCGCGGTGGCGGCGTCGAACGTCTCGACGGACATCCAAGCGGTGCCGTTGTAGCGCCAGAGTTCGATCTCCTCGCCCTCGACGGCCCCCTCGTCGTACCGGAGCGCCACGTCGACGCGCTCGTCGACGCCCGTCACGTTCACGCCGTCGCCGACGGCGGTGCCGTTCTCGGTCTCGGGGAGCGAGCGCCGGTCGACGGCGTCGAGCGCGATCGACTCCTCGGTGAAATTGAACACCGCGCTGTCGCCGACGCCGAGCCGAGTCGCGGTGACTGACGCCGGCGCGTCCGGTTCGGTGCCGGCGTCGAGTTGCCAGCCGCCGTTGCCCCTGAGATCGACGTCTGTGAGCTCTATTCCGGTGGCGTAGGGGACCCGGATCCCGGCGTCGCCGTTGTTCTCGACCGTCGTGTTCCGGATCGCGTTCGAGCTGCCGTCCGTCCCGAAGCTGATGCCGTGGCCCTCGTTGTCCGCAACGTAGGAGTCGGCGATCGTGTTGCGGAAGACGTCCGTGTCGATCACGACGCCCGCGCGCCCGTTGTCCGTCGCCGTCACGCGGGTGAACTCGCTGTCGCCCACGAGATCCCACAGGTAGAGCCCGTCGCCGTCGTTCCCGGTGACGGAGATCCGGTCGAACCGCACCTCACTCGACTCCCAGAGGACGATCCCGCTGTCGCCGTTGCCGCCGGCGCTGACGTTCTCGAACTCGGAGCCGGCGGCGTATGCGAGCCGGATTCCCGACCCCTCGTTGTCGTTCGACTCGACGTTCAGCAGGGTCGCCTCGACCGGGTGTATGTCTTGGAAGTTCCCGAGTTCGATCCCGAGGTCCCAGTTCTCCGCGCGGAGGTCACGGACCGTCACGTTCTCGATCTCCGTCTGCGCTGGGTCGTATACCTGAACGCCGATGCTCTCGTCGAGTCCGTTCCCGACGACCGCGTGGCCGTTGCCCGACAGGACCACGTCGCTCGAACTGATTCGGATGCACACCCCGTCCCCGTCGGCCTCGACGTCGCCGGTCAGTTCGTACGCTCCCGGTTCCTCGATGACCGTACACGAGTCGATGGCGCGCACGCCGTTCGGCTCGGTCGGGGTCGGCGTCTTGGTTGGTGTTGGCGTCGGCGTCGGGGTCGGTGTTGGCGTCGGCGTCTTGGTCGGTGTTGGCGTCACAGTCGGCGTCGGCGTCTTCGTCGGTTTCTCCCGGTCCGTCTTCGCATCTCGGTCTTTATGCCGGTCCCGACCTTTGTCGCGGTCCGCCGACCGTTCCGTCACTGCACAGTCGCCGGAGACGAGGTAGGCGATGCCGCTGTCCGAGACGGCGCTGTTGTTGTAGGGCGCGCCCACGAGCACGTCCGTAGTCCCGTCTCCGGTGGCGTCAGCGACGGGCGCGACCGCCCAGCCCGCGCGGTCGAACGCTCCCTCTCCGGAGAGCTTCCCGTCCTCGGCCTCCAGCGCCCGCGTTTCGGAATCGAGGCCGCCCGCGACGACGTAGGCGGCGCCGGCGTCGGTCGCCGTGCTGTTGTTGGCGGAGGCTCCGATCAGGAGGTCGTCGTAGCCGTTACAGAGCAGACGCGCTCCACCGGCCACCGCCCAGCCCGCGCGGTCGTCCGCAGCCTCGCCGTAGACGGTCGCGTTCGCGTCGGCCAACGACAGATTGCCGGTCAGTTCGACGCCGCCACGCACCACGTAGACGGCGCCGGAGTCGTTCCCGCTGGTGTCGTTGTACGGCGCGCCGACGGCGACGTCGACGCCTCGCTCGCGGGCGTTCTCGCTTCTATCACCCCGCTTGTCTCCTCTGGCACCCCGCTTGTCGCTTCTATCAACCCACTTGTCTCCTCTGTCAGCCCACTTCTCGGCCCTGTCGCTCCCGTCGCGGTCGTCGGCGAGTACGTGGCCCGCCGTCGATACGGCGAAGCCGGCCTGATCCCCGGCGCCGACGCCTTCGAGCGTCAGCCCGTCGGCGACCGAGACCGGTTCGTCGGCGTCGCTCAGGTCGCCGTCGCCGTAACCGTTCGAGTCGGCGTACGTCGTCGAGAGCACGTAGGCCGCGCCCGCGTTGGTCCCGTTGCTGTCGTTGTACGGCGCGCCGACGAGAACCTCTGCGCGCCCGTCACCGGTGACGTCTCGCGCGGACGCGACCGACCAGCCGGCGCGGTCGCCGGCGCCGACACCGGCGTAGGTCACGTCGGCTACGTCGTCGATACGGTGCTCACCGCTCGTGACTTCAGTTACGAGATACGCGGCCCCGGCACCGTCCGCTGCGCTGTCGTTGTATGGGGCCCCGACGAGCAGCGCGTCGCGGGCCGGACCCATCGTCCGCTCGCTCCGTTTGTCACCGTGGCGCGCTCTCCAATCGCGCTCCGAGTCGGCTGCGCTCGGATTCACCTCGACGGTCGCGACCGAGACCCCCGCCTGATCCGATGCGTTGGCGCCGTGGTACACCGCGTCCGCGTCGGTCGTGAGGTCCACGTGGTCGGGGAGGTCCTTACCCCCCTCGACGACGTAGACCGCCCCGCTGTCGGGGCCCGTGCCGTCGCTGAGCGGCGCGCCGACGACGATGTCGCTGTAGTCGTCTCCGGTCAGATTCCCGGTCGCGACGGACCAGCCCGCACCGTCGTTTCTCACGCCGGAGAGGGTCACATCCGCCTCGCTGACGTCGATGTCGCCCGCTTCGACCGGTCCGTAGAACAGGTAGACCGCCCCGGCCGCTCGCTCGCTGTCGTTGCCGTTCCCGGGAGCCGAAACGAGCACGTCCTGCTCGCCGTCGCCGTTCACGTCGCCGGCGGCGACGTCGTACCCGGCGGTCTCGTTGGCCGTGTCGCCGCGGAACGTCGCGTCGGCGTCGGCCAGTGCGCTGGCGTCGCTCAGATTCGAAGTTGTGGTCTGCTGTGTCGACAGCTGTTCCGATACCGATGCGTCCCCGGCCGACGCCTCTGTCGGCGCGCCGGGGACCTCCGCGAGGCCGACGGCCGCGGCGGCACCGGCGACGGCGAGGAGTGCGACGAGTACGAAAACAGCGGTTCTGTACCCCGAAGTGAGAGCGCGATCCATACGCGAACCAACCGGAGAGACCCGCTTTGTTATAATCTCTAAACGAGAGCAAGCGAAACCGTACGCCGTTCGGTCTCGGGATCCGAGACGGGTAATCTCGGGTTAGTCGATCCGGTGAATTCGTCGCTGCTGCGTCCCGGTGATCCGACAGCGGTAAGATCCCCTTGCGTCTCGTTGGCCGCTCAGCGCCGTTTCATCGTCTCCTCTCGGCGCCGATAATCCCGTGTTACCTGTGACGCGGGTCACTCTCGCCGCTGCGACCGAATCACAGTACGACCGTACTTCGACCGAGAGTGGCGGTTGCTGCCCCCCGGTGGCGTTCGTCGTGGACGGGAACGATACCGTGAGTGATTGGGGATGCCGAGCGGGCTATCGAACGCGATGTACCGGCTAAATTATTGAACTATAGTAGCGTTTGCAACTGATTGCACATCCGACCGCATAACGTCGTGCGGTCGAGTGTGTCAAGACTTGCAAACGCTACTATAACCGATTCAGACGGCTCTACTTCGGGTCTTTCCCTCATCCCTGTTCCCAACCGACTGACAGCGTCGCCCCCCGTTTGGATTCCGAACGGACTCTCTTTCGTGAGGGAGTCGATTCAGACGCTAATCGGTCAAAATCGCATCTCTCAGACCCTCTATCCGGATCGCCGTCTCCCTCGACACGAGCGTTATTAGAAATGGACTCGGCGGGGCTCGGTCTCTCCGAGTGCCTGCCGAGGCTAGGGTAGAATCGTCACCCGTGTACTGCGATTTTAGGGTGGAACCTGAAATCGCCAATCGTGAAGTGGAGTTACTCATAGATTCTATTCTCCCTGCAAATACTCGCGGCGGAGACGCATCTTCTCGCGCTCGCTCCGCTCGTCGTAGTGCTGATCGATGATATCCCCAGAGACGTTTGACCGTTCGGAGACGACTTCCTGCGGAGTTCCGTTACGGAGCCGATCCGTAATGTATCCGCGCCGGATCGCGTGGGGCGAATGTGAGGACGGACACCGCGCCCGTCTGCCGTTCCTTCTCGCTTCGCACGTTCGGGGGTCTTCTCCGTGTGGACAGCTCCCGAACTCACAGGGTTGCGTCACCCGATAAATGGTTTCACGGATCGACCCCTCCGAAAGACGACCTCGGTTGCTCGTGATGAGCGGGCGACGTCCGTGGTCGTCAGTAACCTGGTGGCGGTTGTGCGAGAGGTAGTCGTTGATGACGTCGCAGTAGTGCGAACCGACTGCGATTGATCGCTCGGCCGCTTGCTTGTTTTTCAGCGGTGTTCCCGTCTCTGGCCGGTGTCGAACGTCCAGACACATTTCATCTTCGTCGAAATCGCCGACGTCGAAGGTCCGGAGCGTACCCAGCCGGATGCCGGTGTGCCAGAGAAGACTGAAGGTCACGTGCGCTCGACTCGCGTAGGCGAATCGATCAAGATAGCCGAGGATATCCTCCGCTCGATCCTTTGAGATGTGAACGTCCTTCGCCTCTTCTTCCGGATCGACCTTAGGAATCTTGACCCGCTCACGCATTCCCGGTTCTACTGCCTCGATAGAAGCGCAGAACTCTAGGAAGACGCGAAGAGTCTGTAACTCTCCTGCAAGGGTAACCGTCTTCACATCCTCACTCCGCCAGACGCGGAATCGGTGAAGATCTCGACCCGAGAGAAGATTCAAATTCTCAATTTCGTGCTCATTGCAGAACGCTTGGAACTGCTCAAGTCGATATCGATGGTTGCTCTTTGACTTCTCAGATAGTTCGGGTTCGCGTTCAGCGAGGTACCACTCCACGGCCTCGGCAGGCGACGTTGGTGTGAGTCCTTCGCTCATAGAACCCCGATGGTCCTGTCTGGCTACATTGTCAAAGGTACTTCGCCGACCGTCCGTTTCGCTCATCTTTGCCCACGCTCCCGTGCTACTAGGAATAAGCTAGCGAGCGTCAGATGCCCTTTGGATGAATTCTTGATTGTGCTGATTCCGAGCGAAGCCACCGGCTTCCGAATATCACTCGGTTCGTTGTTCTGAACCTCTCGTATTTCCTCGATGATTAGGAGGACTTCTGCTGTAATCTCTATAGCAGATCGGTAAAGGTCTGATTGAGTCCGATCAAGGTTAGTGGACAGTTCGTACTCGATTCTATCGTTACAAGTGTTGGTCGTGTCTTGCATTCAGATCGAACAGCCAATTGGTTGGCTAGTCCGACCAGATCGAATGAATTGGTAGGCAATATCCGACGAAGGTGCCGGAACAATTTTGTCTCTCGCTGAGAGAGGACATAGTACAGGATCTGATCCATTCGGTCTGATCCGTTGCTTCACACGCCGGCAACCGGTGTCCTTGGCCGGGATGGTTGCGGGCGTGGAGTAATTTAGCTTCATAGTGACGTCTCTACTCTGTATTTTCGATGGTTTCGTCAGGTTCGTATTGCGCTACCATCTTTTGGAGTAGCGAATCATACGACTCACCGCCCCGCTTCTGAGCTTTCACAAGCCGGCGCGTCGTGCGCGAACACGGAATTCGCGACTCAGTTGCCTTCGTCATATCCTGTTCGATTACCTGCACTCACCACACCGGTAAAACTATTTCGAGGTATTACATTGTATTTTGTAGGCAAAAACTGACGAACTATGACTGATGACCTTCATCCAAACGCCGAGGAATTACAGAAAGAACTCCGGGAGCTGCTGCACAGAGATCCAGAAATTGACTCATTTTCCTCCATAGCAGAACTACCTGGGCGGCCACGAGGTATTCTATCAACCGCTGACCGAGAGTATCTGTTCGGTCAGAGAGAGTATGAACACCCACAATCAGAAGCGAATCGGAAACAAGACATTCGAGAGCGTATCGTGAACTCATTTCTGGACTTCTCTGCGCTTGCGTCGAGATTGAGCGAAGAGGAACGGGAGAAAGTTTTCGACGAGTTACTCTCTGAGCATCAGTTCGAAGAGCCTTTCGCCTCGACTATTTCGTTTTTGTATCTCGGTCTAGATGAGGATCTAGGCAAGTTGGAGAAAATAATCGATAATGGTGTCTACATAGGGGCAAATTTCTCTAAAATTGGTCGGTGGTCGGGAGAAATCGCCGACGTAGATACCTCAATTAATGTTGAGCGACAGCCCGATCGTAGCGAGATCATAGAGAAATTCGAGAAAGGTAACACTGACCAGCTTACACCTGCTGAGATTGGGATCCTAGTACGGGCCGGCCAATTAAATGAAGACGATTTGAGGGAGTTAGAAGACACTGCGTTGCCGTTACCCTACTTCATCGAAGACCTGATTCAAAATGGAGACGTCGAGATTATCGACGACCCACGTAAATGAGTTGTATCCGATTAGGGAATTCGGGCTGGTCCACGTAGCCATTGCTTCATTCGTCGACCACGACATCAATATTTCCCTAGTAAGTGGATTCTCTACTAATTTGGAATAATTGGTGGCGAGTGTCTAATTCTTTGAATTGGCAACCGAGATGCACGGTTCTCTGACATCGAATGCTTCGAGATCGGCTCCCAAGACAGTAGATTCTCACTCCGATAACGTCTATCCGTAATACTCGTCGTATAATTGGTCGGGACCCTCGATTACTATCCCGAGAGAATAGACCGTGAAGCCTCTACGAAATTCCCCGGGTACATCGGGATGAACGACACCTTCTCTTCTGAATTGTCGGGTAGAGTGTAGGCTCCCTCCCCATCGGAAGCAGGTCGATGCCCGGGGAGATCCCGGGAGCCGCTCGGGAACCCCGATCAATTCTGAGGGACTGAAATCGAATATTTTCTTCTCCCAGATTCCCTTTGGATCTTCACCTGCACATCGTCCGGGATCCTCGACCAATTCTAGCGATGTTCCCCGGGGTGCCGTAGATGATATCGAATTGCCCTGCACATTTCCCGGATATCACTCGGTGGCTATGCCGGAGTTCTCCCCGGACTCCCCCGGGACTGTATCGATCGACGATAGCGTGATCGACTCCGCGCTGGTGTCGGTGTTGATCGACAATAGTAACTTCGACCGAGTAGACCCGACCATTTCATCGGGGCTTTACGTCGACCACGACGTGTTCTGGCGAGCGGATCTCGACCTCGGTGTCGCCCCTGCCTTAGATCCGATTGGTCGAGCCCCCGAATCGAGTGAATCGTTTCGCGACGAGTTGCTCGAACTCCGCCGTCGCTTCTCTATTGGTGTTGACTTCTCGAAGGCTGGTCGGCAAGCCCGGGAATTGGTCGGGAATTGGTCGGGAATTGGTCGTCTGTACTCGTCGTTGACGGGGGTACTCGATCTTTGGCGTCGGTGAGGTTAACGATGGCCGTCTCAACCGACTAATTCTCAGCAAATTGGTCGGGAATTAGCCGGTGGCTCGGATGAATCCCCGCGGTCATTATGTGATGTGGTTCTCGAAGGTGTGTCGTCACGACCTAGCTGAAGGACCACAATCCCGCTTACTCTTAATCCGATATCAACGATAACGAGCAATCAGTTGGTCCTGAATGCTTCTTGAAATGACGAACTGGGACTAGGAGCTGTAAAACCCGAATAATAGAATTCGTGCTGATTAGGCCAAATGCTTATTTCGCTTATCGCGTACGTAATACATAATGGCAACTTCGACGTGGGACGGAGATAATCACGAGGATGAGATCCGTCTCTGGCGAGAGGATGATTGGTGGATCGCCAAAGACGTTGAGACCGGTGTAACGACTCAAGGATCTTCGCGAGCAGCCGCATTAGAAAACCTTGACGACGCCGTTGCTCTTCATATGGGTACGGACGGACGTGAACCGACGAATGAGGAACTCCGTGAAATGGGAATTGATCCAGAAGACAATACCACCGGAGATCAGACTCCACCAGATGTCCTAAAATAGATGGGAAGACGGACGTTCTCGGGGCGAGAGATTGCTAAAGTCCTCGTCAATTCTGGCGGGTTTGAATGGCGACGTACAACTGGTGACCACGCTCAGTTGTACTACGAACATCCAACAAATGAAGACGATCGAAGGCAAGTAACTGTGCCGCTACACGACGAACTTCGGACAGGGACGCTTCGAGAAATCGCAGACAATGCAGGTGCGCACGATTTTGACGACTTTTGCGCGTGGATTGATCGAAATTCATAGGTGAGGGTCAGAGAGCCATCTGTTTCTATTAATTCCTGTATTCAGGTAAAACCGCTTGTGAAACAGCCGTTTGGTAGATATACAAAATCGGTTTATCAGTAGAAATTTATTTATTGAGAAACCAAATATGAATGTCTAATGTCGGCCACCCCCGGTGCTAATACACCAATCTTGGGGAATCTCACGTATATCCTATTCCTAGTGATACCTGGTTACGTGACTCTCCGCTCCTACCGGTACTGGTCTATCTCGATTGACTCTATGAATCGGCTGGACAAACTCGCAACTATTCTACTAGGAGGGTTCATCTCATTAGTGTCTGTAGTCTCTTTGTATAGGTTCGGGATCCCACTCACATCTTATTTGTCAGATAGTGCTCTGGGGATATTTCAGAGCCCCATCCACTCTCCTACATATTCTCCAAAAGATCCCATTAGTATTGGAAGTGCATCGGATCTTACTGTCATCAATAGTGCAATCATCATATTGGTTCAGTCAGTAGTTGGGACCGTGATTGGCGCATTTTATGGAAATTACCACCAAGAAGTAGATCCAGACCCAGAATCTCGTGAGGAACTGTTCCAGCCGTGGGAACGAGCGTATGAGATCTCTGAAATCGGAGATTCGGTACACATAATCACGGTACAAAACAGGGAGATAACAGGAAAAATACAGCAGATGGGCTCACCTTCGGAGAACTTTGATATTCTGATTGCAGAGCCCCACGAGATAATCCGCGACGATGTTGGTGAAGTTGTTAGGTCTATGGAGTTAGGCCAGTTTTCATACCACCACTATAGAGATATCTCCCGTATTGAATTTGGGGATCCTGAGAGTTCAGATATATATGATCCAGACGGCCAGACATCTGGGATAAACTCAATAGGTGAGTTTGCCTTACGTAGGACACTCGCTGGTCATCGGACACTGAAATCCTTTGGTTCTGGTTTTCGTAGGAATACGACCTTGTCTGGGTCATTCATAAGGGGGAAAAGTAATCGATATCACCAGCAGTTGGTTGATAGTGCTCGTGAATCTCGAAAGAATTTCCACAATTCGATTCTTGCACTCGCTTTGGATCCGAGGGAGGGCCCTAAGGAGCCTCCCGGGGATTCTGGGGCTGCCGAAGAGATCAGCGAAGGAGATGATCTCTCCTTTGAGATTGAGGTTGACGAAGAACCTGAGATAGATGATTAAGAACACCTAGATCAGTGCCGTAATTCTGGGTTAGTAATACACGCTATTTTTCTGATACTTAGGGTGCTCCTCGTATACATAATCAAGGAGGCTTCTGATACCTATAGAGCCGAACTCTTCGACTACCTGTTTAGCAACTTGAAAGATTGGTTTCACTTCGTTGCTATCCTTAACATTCTCAAATGCCTCAACTGCTGCTGGATGGAGTTCGTAATCGTATCGAGTGCTGCGGTAGGTCTCTTTCTCGGAGATATTGATCACTCCCTTTTGATCAAACATCTCCAAATCGTTCAGCAACTGCTTGGAGAAAGGACCGTAGTCGTACGGATAGAACTCGTACGTGATCTCTTGCTCGATATCGACGTCTCTGGAAGCGAGTTCCTCTTCCGCGAGGAACGCTAGCTTCGTGAAGCGGGTTTTCCCCTTTATCTTGCGCTCATCGGCAGCATATAGTAGCGCCAAGGGGAGTACCTGTCGAAGGGAGAGTTCGAGTTCCATCTTATTCACCCGATTTTATTTGTTATCTCGCTGGACGATTCTGCTAATTTACCATAACATTTCCGGAGATATACGTCTACCGAACGATTCCTGATATGGGGGTTTTTTAAAATTCTCCTACGTGTTTCCTCGTCAAATCTCACAACTATATTAATATTCACCTATAATATTTGACGGACTTATTACGCTACAGCAACCTAGATGATCACCGACAGAGCGGCATACGTCAAGGACGTCGCACATATGGATAAGCAACCCCGTGTTCTAACGCCTATAGTTTGACGTTGGTGTTGATATGCCTATATTCTGCTTTGAGCGGTTGGATAAAAATTTCAACGGGTAAGATACTCTAACAGAGCCACGTCGGTAAGTTTGCCACCGCACCGGTTATCTTGACAGAGAGCATCTATCCACTTTATGCCGACGATGGATTATGAGGCAGCAGCTGCGCGTACACTTGCTTATATCGAGACATCACCAGAAATCCATCCAGAGAATAAACAGCTAATTTTTGCATACCACCGCGAGATGGTTCTTGCTGATATTAGCGCTGCTCAACAACAAAAGGTGTTGGCGCACTTCAAGATCATCACGGAGCAGGTTGGATTGACACGGTTTACAGATCTATGCCGAGATGATGTCGAGGAACTCGTTGCGTGGTTGTATACACGTGGTACGAGCCCTTCAACAGTCGTTGATTACAAGCAAGCTATCAAGCAATTTTGGAAATGGTTGAACGGTGGAGAAGATCCTGAAGAAACGAAGTGGATTCGACGCGGACCGATAGAACAGAGAAGAATCCTTCCACAGAGTCTACTCACGCCAGAGGACATTCAAGCACTCCTAACTGCGTGTCAAAACGATCGTGACCGAGCGTTCGTTGCACTACTATGGGAAACTGGGGCTAGGATTGGTGAGCTTATTGACCTCAAGGTCGGTGATATTGAGGATACTGTGGTAGGAAAGCAGGTAGTCGTCTCAGGGAAAACAGGTTCACGGCGGCTATTATTGCTCGAATCTGAATCGTATCTCGAAATATGGCTTGAGAATCATCCGAACCGGAGAGCAGATGCACCCTTATGGTGTAAAATCGATATTACACAGGGTTCGCCGGAGGAAACAATTAGCTATCAATATATTCGGCTGAAGATTCTTGACCGTGCTCGTGACCGTGTCGGGATAGAGAAACCTGTTAATCCACATCACTTCCGACACAGCCGAGCAACATATTTGGCGAACCACTTCACGGAAGCACAGATGTGTATCTGGTTTGGATGGGTACCTGGCTCACGTGTTCCAGGACGATACGTTCACCTCTCGGGGCGGGATATCGATCGGGCATACCTCTCGATGTTGAAGGACCCAGAATACACTCAGATCTCAGCTAACAGTAGAGCCGTTCAGTCCTGAATAGTGATAGCTGTCAGCAATTCCCACATCCATAATCGAGTTATCTGATAACCCGATTACGAACAGTCGGATTTCACCAGTCACCCGGCAGAATTGGTCCCAGCAGTCGAAAGATATAGACGAGTTTTCTGTGATATCCGGTTATGGTTCGTCTCGACGATAGCGGTGACGTGACAAAGTGCTGGCTTTCACCTGACGAGCTCAGTCGATTGGAGAAAGCGGCAGGAGAAGACGGCTGGGAACGAGAGGTCGGGCTGCAACTGATGGGGAGGTGTGGACTGCGAGCTTCTGAGGTGAACTATCCAAGCGACAAGAAGCTGCGATATTCTGAGAAAGGAGAAGTATGGCTCTTTGAGGTTCGCGGTAAGAATACGAAAGGAGGCTCCAAGAAGATACGTGACGCGTGGATGCCCGACGACGTCGCCGATGACATCCACAAATTCAGTCGAGAGCGTGATCTTGCTCCGTCAGATCCGTGGGTCGATGCGAGTACGTCCTCTGTGCGTCGGTGGGTCAAAGAAGCTGCTCAGATGGTTACGACAGACGCAGACGCGACACGGTGGAACTCAGTATCTTCTCACGACCTTCGCCGGTCTTGGGCGACGTATCACCTCGTCGAGCGCCAAGTCGACGTCCGGACGATGATGAGTATCGGAGGCTGGTCAGATTACTCGGCTATAGAGCCTTATCTGGCGGAACCGACCGAGACGCGGATCGGAGAGGCTATGCGGACATAGAGGGATCAGACCAGTAGATTTGCAGTTCACCACCTAGTAGTTGTACCACGTCACTGTCACAGCTCCACGGCAGTTTCCTAATAGGGAAGTTCCGATCCAAATAAAGTTGAAGTACCCGTTTCCGGAGGATCGGGTTCTTCGATATCTGGCAAGATAGGGCGCTCTCAAAGGGGGGTCGATTTTGGATCTCAAAAACAACAATAAATGGCCCTGTTGAAACCCTCAGCAGGTGAGGTATTCCTATACTCTCAATCGGTCAATACAGTGGACCCAGCGAGCGTTGTAGCGGCTGAAAGAGGTGAAGATGACCCATCTCAAAGAACAAGCGCCTCATTGAGGCGATCTTTCTGCGACCAGGGGATATATTCATCCGACCAGTTGGTGAGGATGTTCGAACATCGAGTCGAAACCTCGCCTGACACGTCATCGACCACTGATATGCGGAGTGCGTCTGGATGGGCCTCGCCGATCTCGTTCCACTTGTAGCCGATCGTTCTCGCAGACGTAGTCGAGGTCCCCTCGTCTCCAGCGTGTAGCGCTTCAAGATACGTGGGCTGGGGTTGCTGCAGGATGCTAAAGTCGATCCGGATATCCTCTGAGACCCCACCGACCCTCACGTTCCTGTTGACTCGATAGCCCTCAAGCTTCAAGAAGCCTGAGACATCCGTCTCGAAGTCGACTTGGGTGTACTGCCGACGGGTGTATGAAAGGAACGACACTGCCTGTACCGCGTGAACGGCGTCAAGGAGGCGCTCGCCGAGGTTGTGACTGCCGGATTTGAGGCTGACCGTCTTCCGAACGGTGTCGAGGTTGTACTGATGTTTGATCGATTCGAGCCGATTCGAGCGACGTTCCGAGTCTAAGCTGACGTCTGACAGATAGAGGTATCCATACGTCTCGCCATAGTCGGTGATTCGGTATCCATCTTCACGAGAAGAGATCCAGAGGGTGATGAGGTCACGATCAGCCCGTTCGAAGGGCAGTGTGACTTTGCATTCGCCCTCATCAATAGAGATGATCGTGTTTTCAGAGACAGCATCCGCCACCGCAGATACCATCTCCTCGCACTCAGTCATACGTTACCAAGCTCCGTTTGTCGAACATAGTCGCCCTGTAGTTCTATATTTTCCTCTTCGAGGAAGTCGTGGAAAGCCTCGTCGACGTCGTCCGTCGAGATGTCGTTTACCTCGTAGGCGCACTTGTGCTCGTGTGGTGGGTTCCAGTAGTGCTTGTGCGATCCTTCGACGGTGCCGTCTGGCGTGTGGTGGACGCCGTCATCCCATCGGCGAACAGCCTGGGCCCCTTTGTACAACAGAGCGAAGCCGTAGTTTTTTCGTTTCCAGGCTTTGAGAGTGAGCGATTCCTCCATCCCCAGACAGTACACTATTGCTTCCCCTTCCATATTTGAACCTTTGACTTCCCACTCCCAGTCTTCCTCAATTACCTTGGCAGCTTCGTGGAGTTCCTCGATTTTCTGCCTGGTGACTTCCTCTGCCATATGTCGGAAGGAAACAAAGACCAATAAGATATAATTAACGAATAGAAAGAAAAAAGAGTGCTGTGGAAGCAATATTCCGGCTCGAAGAAGCTGGATACGGCCGGTGACTCGCACTCTTCAGCGACCGGCTGTTTCAGCCCGCTTTAGTCTAATAACTAGGATTTCAACAGGCCCAATGAATCATTTCCGGCAGAGAGAGTGATACCTCGAATACCAATTATTAACGGGCACGGCAATTATCCAACAGTAAATGATGCGACCCAGCCGCTCCGGGATATTTGATTTGCTACTCGGTGTCCTGCTGATTCTGCTCTTTTTTATTGTCGTAGCTATTCTCGCACTCGGCATCACCGGACGAATCGACGTAGGAGTCTCATCTACGGTCGTTTCAGGTCTCGCTGCGCTTGGAACGGTCGCACTAGCGGGCATAACGCTCTACACAGTTAGACAGAATCGCAGAGAACTAGACCAAATCAGAAAGGACCGCTATCGACCTCTCGTGATAGACGAAATCTCGAATATAGTGTACCCGAGTATACGAATTCTTGCTCATAATATCGAGTATCTAGAAGATAACAAGAGAGAAAATAGGTGGATGTACCACGACGGATTAGAGTACCATAATTGGGGCGAATCTCCAACTTCCGTGATAAGTTCGAGAAATTTCGATCCGGTGGCTGCTGAGCGGTTCCGCAGTGATTGCCCGATACTACTTCGAAAGATGGAGGCATATGATTGGCTGCTAGTATATTTATCTCGGTTGGCAGACACAATTGGAGAAGAACTCGACCCATTCGTAAAAGAAATCTTCGAGAAGTCTGAATATACTAGTGATTTAGAGTATGGGCGTAATCGCCTCGTGATTATGAGTAGCATCCTTGGGCAAGTCGATGAATACGGGGAGAATTCTGAATTGTATGAGTTCTGGGAAGCCCACGGAGATGAGTTAAATCAGCTGGCTTACTCCGAAGTGAAGCCGCTCCACACTGAGTTAATGCAAGGGGAGGAATATCTCCAAGAATACTCCGAAGCCATTCGTAGTGAGCTTGTTGCGCGACAGAGAGAGCTTCAGGAGGAATATGGGATTTCAAAGTCAGAATACGAGAGTGATATCGAGGTCAGCGCGGTTATGTAATGCGTGGTCTACGCTCGTTCCTAGGCTCGGAACACTGCCATCAGCAGCTTTGGATCGTGCGGGATTCGAAACACCGTCAGTCTTGACTCTACTCCTTCTCTCGGGAAAACCTCAAGACACCAGTCACGCAAGGCCTGCCTATGAATGAAGTTGTCTACGCAATCAAGATTTCTCACTTAGAGTATTCTGGCCTCAAAATTATGGATATCAAGATCGGTAAGTCCACGAACATCGATAACACCCTCAGACAGTACAGAAGAGGCAACAGGGACATTGAGCTACTCGATATGTGGACACCGAATCCCGACAAGAACCTATCCACAGCCGAACGCGGCGTCCACGAGGTCGCTGAAAAATACGCGTACGACAAGCAGAGCGAGAAGTTCGTCTTCCTCCAAGGAGCATATCAAGAGTTCGCGGAGACGGTTAACAAACTCCTGAAGAACGCTAGCAGAGAAGAGATCTCCGACAGACCAGAGCAGAAAAGGCCCGCCGAGATCGACGACTACACCGGGAAGACCCCCTCTGTACTCAAAATATTTGGCGAGACCTACGACGTCGACACTTGGGCAGACACTCTCTCCACGGCGGTTACACAGATACTCCGCGAAGCCGATGATCACGAGCCGATCACGGAGATCAAGGGCCGCAAGAGAAGCTACTTCGTCGAGGAAGGCCAGCAGTCGAACCTCGTCAAACCCCGAAAAATATCGGACACCCAATTGTACCTCGAAACCAACTTCTCCGCGAACGATTGCGTTCGGATTATGGAACGGGCAATGGACACGTACGGGTACGACAGAACTGAACTAGAGATATTTACTGAAGAAGCCTGACTGGCCGGCTCAGTTGCGATTCGTGGGATCTCTGGAGGCGTTCCACAACAATCAGAAAGTCAAGGAGAGACGGCAGATCCTTAGCAGGATCAGGTCCAAACTATTATTCAGACGTGGTTTCTCGTCTCGGCATAGATGGTCGACAACTTCAATGAGAAGGCGGATTTTATTTGGTCTATTGCCGACCTCCTCAGAGGGGATTACAAGCAGTCAGAGTATCAGAAAGTCATTCTCCCGTTGACGGTTCTCCGGCGGCTCGACTGTGTGACCGCGCGGAACAAAGACGATGTCCTAGAACGCCACGAGCAACTCCAGGAGCAGGGTATCGAAAACGTTGCTCCGTCGCTCAAAAAGGCAGCCGATGCCGAGGTCTACAACACCAGTGAGTACACGTTTGAGGCCCTGTGCAACGACCCTGAGAATATCGCGGATAATCTTCAGTACTACATCAATCAGTACGACGAGGAAACAAAGGAGATCTTCGAGAAGTTCGACTTCGGCTATCAGATTCAGCGCCTCGATGATGCCGATCTCCTCTATAAAGTAGTTCGACAGTTCACGGAGATCGACCTCCATCCCGATGAGGTCGCGAATGAGGAGATGGGGTACATCTACGAGGAGCTCATCCGGAAATTCAACGAGCTCAGCAACGAGACCGCTGGCGAGCACTTCACGCCGCGTGAAGTTATCGAGCTGATGGTGAACCTCATCTTCCAGGAGGACGACGAGGCGTTATCTGAGCAGGGTGCGGTTAGAACGGTCTACGACCCGGCGTGTGGAACGGGGGGAATGCTCAGTGTGGCCGAAGAGTACGTCCGCCAACTCAACAACGATGCACGCCTCCACGCCTTCGGACAGGAACTGAATCCCGAGTCATACGCCGTTTGTAACTCGGATATGCTCATCAAGGGACAGGAGCCCGATAACATCGTCTACGGGAACTCTTTCACCCAAGACGGCTTCCCCAGCAAGCGGTTCGACTATATACTCTCTAATCCCCCGTTCGGGGTCTCTTGGAAGAAGGTGAAAGAAGAGATCGAACGCGAACACGAGGAGGAAGGGTATGCCGGTCGGTTCGGCGCGGGGACGCCACGGACCAACGACGGCGCGTTCCTCTTCCTCCAGCATATGATTAGCAAGATGAAGCCACCTGAAGAAGGTGGTTCGCGGATTGCCATCGTGTTTAATGGATCGCCGTTATTCAACGGTGGACCAAACAGCGGGGAATCGGCGATCCGACGGTGGATTCTCGAAAACGACTGGCTGGAAGCGATCGTCGGACTGCCGGAGAATCTCTTTTACAACACGCCCATCCGCACTTATATCTGGGTGCTCTCGAACGACAAGCCCGAGGAGCGGAAAAACAAGGTCCAGCTGATAGACGCGCAGGACCTGTACGCAGAGATGGACGACAGTCTCGGGGAGAAGCGCCACGAACTCGCGCAAGAACACGTCAACGAGATCTCTCGCATCTTCGGGGACTTGGAGGCGAATGGACGCTCGAAGGTCGTGCCAACGGAGGAGTTCGGCTATCGACGGATCGTCATCGATCGCCCTCTTCGGATGAGCTTCAGGGCGACGGAAGAGCGCATCAAGAGCCTTGACGACGAACGCGCATTCACGAACCGTGACGAGGAGACACAGGACGCGGTGAAGGATGCCCTGAGGAAGTTGGACGCCGAGAAGCTGTGGATGGACCGCGACAAGTTCATGAGTGCTGTAGAGAACTGTTTTGAGGAGCACGGGATCAACGTGCGCAATAGCGTTCATAACGCGATCGAGCGCGCACTCGGTGAGAAGAACGACGACGCAGAGATCGTGACCGATAGCAAGGGGAATCCAGAGCATGATACCGATCTGCGCGACCGAGAGCGCGTGCCGCTGGGAACAGACCCGCGAGACTATTTTGAGGAGGAAGTTGCCCCGCACGTCGAGAACGCGTGGATCAACGAGAGCAGTAAGTACCACGACGACAAAGATGGTCAACTCGGTGTCGTCGGGTACAAAATCAACTTCGACCGGTACTTCTACGAGTACGAACCTCCCCGGCCGCTAAAGGAAATCGACTCGGAGATTCGTGAGCTGGAAGACGAGATCATCCAGCTGCTGAGTGAGGTGACGGAGTAATGGGCAAACAGGCCGACATTGGAGAGTTTGTTGATAAACAGGAACAATCGAAAGATTCCAAAACAATCCGACTAAAGCACCTCGCAGAGATCAACCCAACGAAATCCGAAATCTCTGACCTCGACCCGAAAACGGTGGTAAGTTTTGTTGCGCTCGAAGATTTTGGTACTGACGGCGAAATCAAAAACACGGAGACTCGAGCCTTAGATGAGGTCTACGATGGCTACACGTATTTTCGAGAAGGCGATATTGCGATAGCGAAGATCACACCATCGTTCGAAAACGGAAAAGGTGCGATCTGTCGAGGTCTACAGAATGGAATCGGGTTCGGTACTACAGAATTACATATTCTACGACCACGAGAGGGAGTAAGCACGGAATTTCTCTGGTACGTTCTCCGTTCTAAACCATTTATGGATGAAGCTGAAACAGCGATGCGCGGAGTTGCGGGACAACAACGGGTTCCAACTGAGTTCTTAGAAGAGTTCCGTGTCACCGATTCTAGTGAGAAAGACACAGAAAAAATCGCCTCGGAAATCAGACAGCAATGTGATACGATCGACGACCTAATTGAATCAAAGAAAAGACTAAAACAAAGATTGGCAGAGAGGCGTAGATCTCTGATTTCTTCAGCTGTTCTGGATGGCAAAGGGGAACAAGCAACCACGAAGGGCCCTCTGCCTGTACTAGATAGGCGGACACCTGATAATTGGGAAGAGGGGAAACTCAAGTGGATAACAAAAAAAATCGGTAGTGGTGAAACACCGGATGGTGGTAGTGAGTCGTATGTCGAAGAAGGAATTACATTTATTAGAAGTCAGAATGTTACCGATCGAGGCCTTGATTTAACCGATGTTGCCTATATCCCTCGAGAGACTCACAACGAGATGAGTTCGACCCATATAGAGCCTGGAGATGTATTATTAAATATAACAGGAGCATCTCTCGGTCGGTCTTCTCTGGTTAAAGGTGGGGTCCCACCGGCAAATGTTAATCAACACGTTTGTATTCTAAGGCCAAAGACTGACCTGCTTATTCCAGCATATCTCAATTTTGTAGTTTCTTCAACTGTCGTCCAGCGCCAGATATTCGCAAATCAGACAGGGACATCACGAGATGCTGTGAATTTTGCACAGATTGGAGACTTTAGAGTACCATTGCCTCCTATAACAAAACAAAAAGAAATAGTTAGCCAAATAAACAAAAATACTAGGGCTATAGATCGATTGTCGGACACCATTGATGAGGCGATAGCTACCCTCGAAGAGAAACGCCAAGCTCTTATCACCGCCGCGGTCACGGGCCAGATTGATATGTATGGGACGTAAGATGTTGCTCAAGCTCACAGTTAATGAGTAAACCCTACGACGAGAAAGCCTTCGAGAACGAGATCGCGGCCGCGTTGCTTGACCGCGGCTACGAACGCGTGCCGAGCGATCGGTTCGACGCCGAGCGCGGCCTCTTCCCCCAACAGATCATCTCGTTCGTGAAGGAGACGCAGCCGGAGGCGTGGGACAAACTGGAGACCGCCCACAAGGGCAACACACGTCAGCGCTTCCTACAGGAACTCACTAGCGCACTCGAACGTCAAGGGACCCTTGAACTGCTACGACATGGCCTCCGGACCACCGGGACGAAGATTGACCTCGCGACGTTTCGACCAAACACGGGGATCAATCCCGAACTACAGCGGAAGTACGACGCCAACGTCCTCGGGGTAACCCAGCAGCTCCACCACTCTGCGACGAACCCGGATCAGAGCATCGACCTCGCGCTGAGTGTCAACGGAATTCCGGTTGCGACCGCGGAACTCAAGAACACCTTCACCGATCAGACAGTCCGCAACGCCCGCGAACAGTACCGTGAGGACCGCGATCCAAGCGAACCCATCCTTCGATTCAAGCGCGGCGCACTCGTCCACTTCGCGATTGACCAGAACGAGATCTACTACACAACTGAACTCGAAGGCGAGGACACGAACTTCCTACCGTTCAACAAGGGCCACGAGAAGGGCGGCGGCAACCCTCCGCGCCAAGGCGACCATCGGACCGCCTACCTCTGGAAAGAGGTTTGGGAGAAAGACAGCTGGATGGATATTCTCCAACGGTTCATCCACATCGACACAGAGGAGATCAAAAAAGACGGTATCACCGTCAAGGAAGAAGAGACACTGATCTTCCCACGATATCACCAGCTTGAGTGCGTCCGTCAACTGGTCGATAGCGCGAAAGAAGAAGGGTCGGGAGAAGATTATCTCATTCAGCACTCCACCGGAAGCGGGAAGAGCAAGTCTATCGCGTGGCTGGTTCACCGGCTCGTTTCGCTCCATAACGCTGACGACGATGCGGTCTTCGACGGCGTTGTCGTCGTCACCGACCGGACGATTCTGGACGAACAACTCCGGAACACCATTTACGAACTCGACCACAAGACCGGCGTAGTTCACGGTATTACCGGTGAAAAGGGTCCGAAAGCGGAGGAACTCGCAGAGGCACTCGAAGCCGGTAAGCCGGTCATCATCACTACGCTCCAGACATTCCCGTACGTCATCGAACACACGCAGTCGCTCCCCGAGCGAGACTACGCGGTTGTCGTCGACGAGGCACACAGCAGCCAGACCGGGGAGATGTCGGCCGAGATGAAGGGTATCCTCTCCGGGGTCGACGAAGAGGAAATCGACGACGCGGAGGATGCCATCGTCGCGAGTGCTGAAGCTCGAAGCAAGCAGCCGAATCTCAGTTTCTTCGCATTTACTGCGACGCCGAAAGCGAAGACTCTCCAGATGTTCGGCGAGCCCGATGGTGATGGTGGCTACGAGCCGTTCCACCTCTATTCGATGCAGCAGGCTATCGACGAAGGGTTCATTCTCGACGTACTTCGGAACTACACGACTTACGAGACGTTCTACAACGTCGCGAAGGTCGTCGAGGAAGACCCGCAGGTGCCGGAGAAGAAAGCGGTCAAAGCGATCTCGCGATTCCTGAAGCTCCACCCGCACAACGTTTCACAGAAGGTCGAGATTATCGTCGAGCACTTCCGGAACAACACGCAGCACAAGATCGGTGGAAAAGCGAAAGCGATGATCGTCACCTCCTCGCGCTCTCACGCTGTCCGATATAAGAAAGCCCTTGACGAGTACATTGAGGAGAATGGGTACAATCTCAGCGCGCTCGTGGCATTCTCGGGGACCGTCGAAGACGATGGTGGAAGCTATACTGAAGAGGGAATGAACGACGGGATCAAGGAATCCGAGCTTCCGAACGCTTTCGACAGTCAAGCCTACCAGGTTCTTGTTGTCGCCGACAAGTACCAGACCGGCTTCGACCAACCGCTGTTACACACGATGTACGTCGATAAGAAGCTCTCCGGGATTCAGGCGGTCCAAACGCTATCGCGTCTGAACCGGACACATCCCGGGAAAGAGGACACGTTCGTCCTCGACTTCGAAAACGAGCAATCGGAGATCAAGGAGGCATTCGAACCCTTCTATGGGAAGACCACCGTCACCGAGGAAACCGATCCGCAACACCTCCAGCAGCTCGCGAGCGAGTTGAAAGCGTTCCGGATCTACGATCAGAGTGACGTAGACCGATTCGCGGAAGTCTTCTTTGACCCTGAAAATACAGGGACAGAGGGCGCACACGCAAAATTGAGTAGTCTGGTGCAGCCTGCGCGTGACGAGTTTATGATCTCGAACGAAGAGACGCAAGAGGAGTTCCGATCGACCCTCCGCTCGTTCCTCCGTCTCTATAAGTTCCAGTCACAGATCGTCAGCTATGCGGATACACATCTCGAAAAGCTGTACACCTTCGGCCGATTCCTCTACAAGGAACTCCCCAAGGGATCAGGCCAGCCGAGTGTTGAGTTCGACAACGAACTCGCGCTGCAGTACTACCGTCTCGAAAAGTCGGAAGAAGGAGACATTGAACTAGACAAGACCGACGGAGAAGTACAGGGGCCGACAGAGACAGGGACTGGTGGGGGGAGCGAGGACGACGAAGTTGAACTCTCGACTATCGTTGAGAAAATCAACGAAAAGCTCGGGACTGACTTTACCGAGGCTGACCAGCTATTCCTAGAACAGTTGAAGGAAGACGCGCTTGAAGATGATCACCTCAGAAGGTCTGCAAAGGTCAATAGTCGCGAGAACTTCGCTCTGGAATTCGACAGTGCGCTCACCGAGATGTTCATTGATCGAATGGACCAGAACGAAGAGTTGTTCGCCGAGTTTATGGACAACGACGAAGTGCAGGAAGTGATCACGGAGCATCTTCGTCATCAGGTGTATCAAGAAAGCCAGGAAGCAGAAGGGTAGTTCTAGCCAGGACACTTCGGCGTACCGTATTCAGAAGGCAGAGGATCGTAACCGAGGGGATCTAGTTCATAACTGACGTCCAATAGGAACTCGATCCACTGTTGGTCGGGTGATGGCAAGGCGCGCCGAGTCAGGCGCGCCGACCAACCCCGGTTTCTGCTGGACATCTGCCGAGCGAAGCGAGGCAGTGGTTTATTCAGGTGGCTCCTTAGCCACACCCCTAACGGAGAATTGGGTACCCCGCCTCGGAATCAGCAAAATCAGTTCGACGTTGTTGAGTCACGCACTAGAATCAATACTCGAAGCTTCGCTATTCACTCCAAAAACAAGCAAAAATACCCGCTAAATGATGTAATCGATAGTGATGCCTCTCAGGAGTCGCCGCGCTAGCCGGGGGTTCCGAGTGCAGACGCGAAGTACTCCGGCGCGTATCGCTTCCCATCGACCGTCGTAACTGCCGGCGCGAACTCGAAGGCGAACTGTCGAAGCGACTCCCCAGTCACCTCTGCCCACCGCCGAGCTCCTTCGCGAAGGAGTTGACGAGCCTCGTCTAACGTCGACGGCTTGAACCCAATATCTAGGTCGTCGGGATCGGCCCCTTCCGTCCGGCTGATCTTTCCACCGTATTTGTCCAGCCATTGACTCCACGGGTCGTCATCACCATACGATTCCGCCCGGGTGAGCCCATCAAGAGCGTGTTCCCATCCGGATTGGATGCTCTCTGAGACTGAATCGATGTAGCCTGTAAGCTCCTGAGCGATGTATTTCGAGCCGAGTTGTACCTCGCCATAGGTATGATCGACGAGCGGCGAGAGACGCTTCAGCGCTCGGTAGACCGTGTCTAGATGGACACCGATAGATTCGGCTAACTCTTTGGGCGACGTCTTCCCACCGTCTGTGAGTAGCGTGTCGACGAGCTCAGCGTCGGTTGAGTTCATTTGCGTTGCTGTCGCGAACAGTTGGTCATCCTGTTTCGACTCAATCCGCGGTAGCTGATCGGGGAGTAGTTTCCGCCAGCGTCGTGACCCCGAGACCTCGAAGTAGTCGTCAGCGACGAATATCTCGTTATCGGGTTCAGTCGGAAGGTTCGCCCAGTCCAAGACGTTCAATAACGCCTCGTCGAGTTCTTTGACGAGCTGGTCGAGGTCATCCCAATACAGCGTCCCGTCGTGAACCGAGTTCTGTAAGGAAACGCCGACCTTCGGGTTTTCTAGGACGGTACCCTCGACTGCATCCGGATTACGCATATAGTAGTGCTTGAACTCTTTTGCGAGTTCGTGGTCGCCGATGAGTTCACCGGCCCGTCTCGAACCGATGGTCGCCGTCTGATAGTGACCGGGACACTCTCGGTCGTCGCGGATGGACTTCGCATAGCCTTCTCTGTCGCCAGCCAATAGGAGCGAGATCCGATGTAGCGCGCCGTCGTACGCGATGATCTGTCCCGTTTCTCCGTCTTTGACGCGAACGTACAGCTCCGCGTCGACGATATTTGACGAGCGGTGGATGCGCTCAGGCACGAAGTCTTCTGGATGGATTGGCGTCGGGCTGTTGAATCGGAATCCCTGTCGTTCCGCGAGCGCGCTGAGTGCCTGCTGTAGGACGACAGGATACTGTTTGAAGTCCCAGTTGGATCCCTCGACCTCGACGTCGTAGCCCTCGATGTCACACGGATTCGACATCGAGCGTAGGCCTTCCTTGGTTTCAATATCAGGCCAGCGTGGTGAGATTCGGAAGTACGCGCGCTTTCGAGCCTCAGATTTAGCGTCTTCCCAAGAAGAGTATGCACTCGGATAGACGTAGATCAGATACTCTCGAACCTCGTCGAGCTCGAAGTTTGGCGAATCACGTGGGGCGATACCTGACTTTTTGAAGCCGAACTCGACCGTCCATTCGTCTCCATCGATATCGACGGCGGCCCGTAACCGCCCGTGATCCTCGAAGTCGTGCTCGCCTTGGAGTGACCGAAGCCCGAAGTAGGACTGAAGCGGATTCTCGCGATCCGCACAGTCCCATTTGAGGTACGCGTGGAACTCGTGCGGTTGCGGATCGATGAAGAGGCGCGAAAAGTGCTCTTCATCTTGAGCTTCGGTCTCTTCTTTCGACTGCTCTTGGTCTTCTTCCTCTTCTAAGGCGCTGTGGTACGCCTCACAGGATTCCAGGTGAGCTTTCGCCTCCTCGGTCGTCTGATGCTCTTTGTTGCAGTAGCGACACTGTGCGAACGTCTCTGCCTTACACCGCCCTTCGTGGAAGATTGCAAGCGATTGTTCCTTGAATTTACACCGACAGAACCGACATCGAGCGATATACTCTGTATGAACAGGTCGACGTCGTGCTGGTCGAGAGGAAGCCGGGGGAGAGTTAATCCGTGAAGCAGATCGAAGTCGGTCACTCTCTGCCTGCTCAACCGATGATTGAACGGAATCTGTTTCATCGCTAGTGACGGCTTCAGCGTCGTCGAGCTGGTCGAAGAAATCGTCCGGATCGGTCATCGTGACCACCGACCCCCGTCCCGTCTCGCGGCGTCGTAACGCTCAAACCAAAGCGGCGAGACGTTAGACACGCTCAACCACCTCCGCTATTGCTTGTGGAGTTGGTTGGCGTCCAACCACTTCCCGTAATGATTGGGAAGTTAGTTGTTGGACTCTATAGACACGGAAGCACTCGCCGCTGAGGGTCAGAACTTTGGAACGGTTGTGGACCCTCGCGGTCCGCTTTCGCGCTATGGTCGACATCTTCCCTCCTTGAGCGCCGCGCAGCGCTGTCCGGCGTACTCGATTTCGCAGCCACAGAACTCACAGATAGGATTAGTGGCTCCTGACTCCTCGAAGCGAGAAATCACTGTAACCACCTCCATCCCTGAGCCCAATCGCGTGACTGCGTCGACCCGCGCTTGGAATACTGTTGAACTCTCTCTGCTGAGGGAGTGTTTCGTAGCCCAAAAATGCCGAGTCCGTCCGTCTCAAGGTCCGTACCTTGCGGTCTTGGACCCTGGTTACGACGGAGGAATACTGATGGACTCGGCGGGATTTGAACCCGCGGCCTCTCCCATGCCAAGGGAGTGATCTACCCCTGATCTACGAGCCCGAAACGCACTCTGAGGTATTCCGCTTTCGTTCTTAAGGGCTTCGACTTGTGCGACGGCGGCCGCGGGTCGCAATCCTTTTGTCGACCTCGCCGGTGAGTGTAGATGGGAACAGCACGGCCGCAAATCTGACTCGCCGCGCTCACGCGGCTTGGGATTGCGGAAGTGCGACGCTGTCGACGAATCGGCACCGTCACATCGCGTATTCTGCGGTCTGTGCCGTTCCAACCAAGATACCAATGGCACGAATGCACACCCGCCGCCGCGGCTCGTCCGGTTCGGACAGGCCGGTGGCAGACGAACCCCCGGAGTGGAGCGACGTCGACCCCGACGATATCGAAGCGCGCGTCGTCGAACTCGCAGAGCAGGGCTACGATCCCAGTCAGATCGGCCTCACGCTCCGCGACGAAGGCGTCAAGGGCGTTCCGGTCCCCGACGTCAAGCTCGCGACCGACAAGAAGGTAACGACGATCCTCGAGGAGAACGACGCGGCCCCGGAGATCCCCGAAGACCTCCGGAACCTGATGGAGCGTGCGGTGCGCCTCCGCCGCCACGTCAACGAGAACGGGCAGGACATGCAGAACAAGCGTGCCCTGCAGAACACCGAGTCGAAGATCCGTCGCCTCGTCAACTACTACCGCGGTGACGAACTCGACGAGGACTTCACCTACACGTTCGACCTCGCCGTCAAGCTCCTCGACGCGTAACGCGACGCACGCGCCCCCCACACCACGATGGCCTCCCGATCCGACACCGCCGCGACCGCCGACGCCCCCACAGAGAGCGTCGCGACTGCGCTCTCCGCGGCGGCGTTCGTTCGCGTGCTCCCCCGCGCCGACGGCGACGCGCTGGCGGCCGCCGGCCTGCTCGCGCGGGCCCTCAGACGCGTCGGCGTCCCGTTCCACGTGCGCGTCGACGCGCTCGGAGCCGACGCTCCGGCGTCCGACGACGGCCTGTTGGTCGCCGTCGGCGCGGACCGGTCGGACGCGGACGTCGCGATCACGACCGACGACGGCCCGGCGAGCCTCCGCGCGTACGACGTCGCGGCGGCTCTCGGCCGTCAGTGCGACTCCGGGGGCGACGAGTCGGCCCCAGATCCGGTATTGGCGCTCGCCGGCGTCGTCGCCGCGGGCGCCCATCCCGGATCGGTCGCCGGGTCGCTGCTCGAATCGGCCGAGGAAACGGACTCGATCGCGCGCCGTCCAGGCGTCGCGATCCCGGGTTCCGACCTCGTCGACGGGCTGGCCCACTCGACGCTGTTTCACGCGCCCTTCTCGGGCGATAGAGACGCTGTCGTCGACGAACTCTCGTCGCTGTCGCTCTCGGCGGACGCCGCAGAGCGCGGCGACGACCGCACGAGCGACGCGGAGACGCGCCGATCGGTCGCGTCGCTGCTCGCGCTCGCGGTGGCCGGCGACGGCGACGCGACCCCGCGGGCGGCGACCGCGGTCGAACGCGCGCTGCGGCCGTACGCGACGCCCGACGCCCCGATGGCGACGCTCGGCGGCTTCGCGGACGTGCTGAACGCCGCCGCCCGGGAGCGCCCCGGCACCGGCGTCGCGCTCGCGCTCGGACACGGCGGCCGCGATTCGGCGCTCGACGCGTGGCGCGACCACGCCGAGGCGGTCCACGAGGTCGTTCGGTCGGGACACACCGGCCGCTACGACGGCGTGTTCGTCGTGCACGGGGACGACGTCGATGGGTCGCCCGGGCGGCTGTCGACGCTCTCGCGGCTCGTCCGCGACTTCCGCTCGCCGGAGCCGGTGGTCGTCGCCCTCGGCGACGGCGTCGCCGCGCTGGCCGCGACCGAGTCCGGGGCCGACGCCGCCGCCGCGGCGCTCGCTTCGGAGTTCGTCTCGGCTGACGCGGCGTGGACCGGCGACGCGACGCAGGCGGTCGCCCGCTTCGACGCGGCGGCCGCCGACGCGGACGTCATCGCTGCGGTCAGGGAGGCAGTGAGATGACCGACGGAGTGGACTCGACGGAACCGACGGACGTGACGACCGACGAACCACCGGATCCGATCGACCCGAGGGATCCGGACGCGGCCGCGGCTCGCGAGCGCGAGGCGCGGACGGCCCGCCTGCGGACGACGCACGCCGACGCCGAGACGGTGGCGGCGTCGCTTCGGCCGGACAACACCGACTCGATGTCGATGGTCGTCGAGGGCGACGCGCTCGCGACGGCGATCACCCGCGAGACGACCGGCGGGCTGCAGTCCACGGTGGACGACACCGTGGTCAACCTGACGGTGGCCGACGCCATCGTCGATGCGGCACGGACACATACACGGACACACAACTATGAGTGAACGATCAGTTTCGAAGCAGAAGCGCGGAAAGCGATGGTACACCCTCATCGCGCCGGAGCAGTTCGACCGGACCGAACTCGGCTCGACCTTCGCGGACGAGCCCGAGAAGGTCGACGGCCGAACCGTCGAGGTCACCCTCGGCGACATCACCGGCGATCAGGGCGAGAACAACACGAAGCTCACCTTCAAGGTGAACGACGTCGCGAGCGACGCGGCCTACACCGAGTTCGTCAAACACGAGCTCGCGCGCGACTACGTCCGCAGCCTCGTCCGACGCGGGGCCTCGAAGGTCGACGTCGCGATCACGGTGCTGACGACGGACGATTACCGCGTCCAGTTGCAGCCCGTCGCGTTCACGACCAAGAAGGCCGACCGCAGCCAGGAGAAGGCGATCCGTCGGGTGATGATCGACCTCGTCGAGGAGGCCGCCGCCGACCGGACGTTCGACGAACTCGTCGACAGCGTCATCGAAGGCCGGCTCTCATCTGCGATCTACGGCGAGGCGAAGACGATCTACCCGCTCCGCCGGGTGGAGGTCCAGAAGCTCACCCTCGAGGCGCGACCCGAAGAGGTCGCCGCCGAGGAGGCGGCCGCCGTCGACGTCGACGAAGAGGACGTCGCGGTCGACGACGCGTAATTCGACGCGACGCTATCGAATCCGATTTTTGCGACGACAGACGGGGCGACGAGCCGACGGTTTCGCCGCCGGTCAGCGGCGGGCACTCACGCTTCGACGACGACCGTTCCGACCATTCCCGCCTGCTCGTGCGGGACGCAGAAGTACTCGTACTCGCCGGGCACCTCGAACGTGTGCGACCACGTCTCGCCGCTGTCGATACGGCCGCCGAACTCCGATAAGTACCCCTCGCGTGCGGCCTCGGTGGTCTCGTAGCCGCCGCTGGCGAAGAACTCGGCGTCCTCGGGGATCCCCGAGTCGTAGGCGGTGACGGAGTGGCCGCGCGAACTCGTGTTTCGCCAGACGACGGTCTCACCGGTGGCCACCGTTATCGTCCGCGGGTCGAACGCCGTCGGGGTCATTCCGACGTCGTAGTCGCCCTCCGCGCTCGAACCGGAACAGCCGGCGAGTCCGGTCACCGCCACGGCGCCGATACCGGCGAGAACGCGGCGACGAGAGGCCCCGCGCTCCGATGCTCTCGTCCGTCTCATATCGGGGATGGGAGCGCGAGCGCTAAATGTCGTCCGATCCCGGGCCACACGTGAGCCCACTCGGGGTCCCGGAGCGCTCGGGATCTTGGTGCGCTCGGTGGCGCGCTCGCCGTCTGCTCGGTCCGGATGTAAAGAGGTAAGCCGGTCCTCCGAGTGCGGCGAGGTATGAAGCCGCGGTTCGTCGGTCGGCTGGGTCTCGCCGACGCGGTGACGATATCCAACGCCGCGCTCGGGTTCGTCGCCGCCGTCGTGACCACTGTCGACGTCGAACTCGCCGCGAGAATACTCTTGCTGGCGGCCATCGCGGACGCGCTGGACGGCGTCGTCGCCCGCCGCCGCGGCGGCACCGCCGTCGGCCCTTACCTCGACTCGCTGGCGGACGTCGCGTCGTTCGGCGTCGCGCCGGCGCTGCTCGTCGCGATGGCGGTCGCCGACGCCTGGGGGCTCGGATCGACCAAGGGGCTCATAGCGCTCGCCGGGGGCGCGCTCTTCGTCGCCGCCGCCGTCACGCGCCTCGGGCTCTACACCGCCTACGACAGCGACGCCGCAGAGACGGAGGGCGTTCAGACGACGCTCGCGGCGACGATCCTCGGCGCGTCGGTGCTTGCCGGGTTCACGAGTCCGGTCGTCCTCGTGCCGCTCGTCTTCCTGCTTTCGGGGCTGATGCTCGCGCCGATCACCTACCCGGACCTCCACGCGCAGGACGCCCTCGTGATGGGGGTCGTACAGGCGGGGGCGATCCTCCTCGCCGGTCGGACGGGCCGGAAGCTCGTCGGGACCCTCGGCGAGGGATTCGCTTACGGGCTCCTGTTTCTCTCGCTCGCGTACCTCTTTTTCGGGCCGCGGTTCTACTGGCGGCGGGACTGACTACGGTGATCGCCCCGCCGTCGCTTACATCCCCATATCGGCGGCCGCGTCGGGGACCGGCAGGGCAGACGGCGCGACGCCGAGCAACTCCGCGGCGTGATCGAGCGCCATCTCGAAGCCGTAGTAGCGTTCGAGCTCATCGCCGTCCTCGGTCGGACGCACTTTCAGCATCGCGTATCCCTCGGTGTTCTGCGCGATCGCGGCCGTCCGTCCGTCGCCCTCAAACGTCAACACGCGCTCGGTCTCGGTCTCGTGGTAGCGGGCGGTGATCCCGTTCGCCGTGGCTTCCTCGGTTGACATACCCGCGCTTCGGAGTCGGAGGTGTCGAAGGTACCGGTTCGGCGCGCGGCGAGGGGGAAAGCGAAAGTGACGTGGTCCGCCGGGCCGACGATCCGGCGATGTCACGCTGGCTCCAGAGCGGTCGTCGCCGGGACCTGTGCGCGCTGCTCTACGAGGCGGGCGCGCTCCGCGGGCAGAAACTAAAGACGGCGCTCGAACGCCACTACGGGACGCGGCTGGACCCGAAATCGTTCTACGGCAGTCTCGACGCGCTCGTCGACAGCGGGCTCGTCGAGCGCGAGACCGAGGGAATCCACGACAGCTACCGGCTCACGACCGCCGGGATCGAGGGCGTCGAGTCCCAGTACGCGTGGCTCTCGGAACGCGTCGACGGCCGCGACGACGCGTAATCGCAGGACGACGACGCATTCGCGGGACGACGGCGACGTACCCGAGGGACGACGGCGACGTACTTCCCGGCGTATCGACGACGTACCATACTGATCGTACTCGCGGTGTCCCGGTGACCGCCACCAACGGGGTGGGCGATCGCCGAGAGTGGCCGAGCACACTCGGTATCAGGGCCGCAGAACAGCGTCGATCGGTGCCACGAAGCTTTTTATCCCACACGCCGTAGGAGTTGGCACTCCGAATGTCTCAGCAGGAACGCCCCCGAGTCGACCACGCCGACCTCCAGTGGTGTCACGAG
The DNA here is from genome assembly GCF_052545375.1 of Halobellus sp. GM3. NCBI lineage: Archaea > Methanobacteriati > Methanobacteriota > Halobacteria > Halobacteriales > Haloferacaceae > Halobellus > Halobellus sp. GM3. The sequence continues at coordinate 252,243 of NZ_JBQWLT010000004.1, forward strand.
TCGGTTCAGGGGGTCTCTCGTACCTTCGCGCTCACAGTGGACGTGCTCGAAGAGCCGATGTCCTCGTACATCTGCCTCGGGTATCTCGTCTGCCGGATCGCAGACACCGTCGAAGACGCCTCGCACATCCCGCCCGCCGATCAGACGAATCTCCTCCGAACCTACGACGCGGTTCTCGATCCCGAAGACGAGACGAGCGCGGATACGTTCGCGCGCGAGGTCGACCCGTTCCTCCCGGACGACGAGGAGATGACCGACGACTGGGCCGTCGTTCGCGACTCCCCACGCGTCCTCCGGACGTTCCAGAGCCTCCCGTCGGACGTCCAACGGGCCATTGTCCCTCCGGCACGGGAGCTGGTACAGGGGATGGCCGAGTTCGTCGAGCGCTACGAGGACGACGGCGGGCTCCGGATCCAGACCCGACACGAACTGGAGGAGTACTGCTACTACGCCGCGGGTACCGTCGGCAACCTCATCACCAACCTCGTGACGCGCCACGACGTCAGTGCCGACCGCCGGCGTCGGCTGTACGACACCGCCGAGGAGTTCGGCCTGCTCCTCCAGCTCGTCAACATCTCCAAAGACGTCTACGACGACTACACCGCCGAGGACAACGTCTACCTCCCGGCGGAGTGGCTTCGGGACGCGGGCGTCCCGCAGGAGGGCGTCGTCGACGAACGGCACGAAGAACGCGCCGCGTCGGTCGTCCGACGAACCGCCGAGTACGCCGGCTCGTTCCTCGACGACGCGCAGACGTACCTCGAGGCGATCCCGCTCCGCGACGGCAACACCCTCGAGGCGTGGGCGATTCCCTTCCTGCTCGCGGTCGGGACGCTGCGCGAGCTCCTCGCCCGACCCGAAGACGCCCTCTCGTCGACGGGCGTGAAAATATCTAGGCGGGAGGTCCTCGCGGTCGTCACGGAGATGACCGAAGGAGCCGATCGGGAGTCCCTCGGCGAACTCCGCCGGGAAATCACCGCGGCTCCGTATCGCCGGAGCGGGTAGCGACGCGCCCGCGATCCGGTCCGCTCACCGCGACCAAGTCCGCTCACTGCGTCGGGTCGGCGAGCGCGCCCCCGCCGACCCGTCGCCGACCCGCCCGCCCGTTTTGGGAGGCTTTTTAGTCATCGGATCGCAATCCCCGCCTATGGGTACCGAAGAAGCACACGACGACCACGGACACCACCTCCCCGCTGTCGAGGACTGGCCCCGCGGATTCGGCGAGGCGAGCTGGTGGCCGTTCGTCACCGCGATCGGTGCGGCGGGCGTCTACGTCGCGGCCGCGCTGTACATCCTCGGCCGCGGCGACGGCGCGATCGTCAGCCCGATCGCCGGCCCCGCAGCGCTCGTCGCGACGGTGGGAATCTTCCTCGTCGGACTGTACGGCTGGGTGTATCACGCCTTCGTGATCAAGTTCTGGTCGCGCGAGGCCGACACGCAGAGCGCGAACAAACTCCGCTGGGGGATGCTCGCGTTCCTCGGCTCCGAACTCGCGACGTTCGGCGGACTGTTCGCCTACTACTTCTACATCCGCGCGGGCGACTGGGGATCGATCTTCGTCGGCGTTCCCAACCTGACGACGTCGCTCGTCATCGGGAACACGCTGATCTTGATCCTGTCGTCGGTCACGCTCCACTACGCGCACGTCGCCATTCGGAACGACGACCGCGGGAAGTTCCTCGGGGGGCTCGCGGTGACGCTGCTTCTCGGCGTCATCTTCATCGGCGGGCAGGTCTACGAGTACTACGAGTTCATCGTCCACGAGGGCTTCACGCTCACCTCCGGGTTCTTCGCGTCGGCCTTTTTCGGCCTCACCGGCCTGCACGGGCTCCACGTCAGCCTCGGCGCGGTACTCCTCGGTATCGTCTTCGTCCGGGCGCTCTTCGGGCAGTACTCCGCCGCGCGTCACGTCTCGGTCAGCACCGCCTCGATGTACTGGCACTTCGTCGACGTCGTCTGGGTGTTCGTCGTCGTCGTCCTCTACGTCGGCGCGGAAGTCGGCGCCTGATCGACGTCGTCGACAGCGGTCACGCACACGAATCCACCGCAGATGCGCGAGGCTCGTCACGCCGGGCCGGCCGGTGCGGTCGTCGCTGCGGGCGCGGTTTTCGCCGCGACGCTTCGATCGTCCACGTTCTCTTGGACCGACAGCGCGCTCTCTGATCTCGGTGTGGCCCCCGAGACAGCACTGCTTTTCAACGGCGGCCTCGTCGCCGGCGGGATCGTCGGCGGTGCGTACGCGCTCGCGCTCCGGGAGGACGATCCGACGGTCGCTGTCGGCTATCTGCTCTCGATCGCCGCGATGGCGCTCGTCGGGATCTTTCCCGCGGGCACCGCGCCGCATTTTCCGGTCGCGGTCGCCTTCTTCGTGCTCGCGACGGCCACCGTGACAGCCGACGGCTGGCGCCGCCGAGAGACGGCGTCCGGGCGGCTCGCGCTCGCGTTGGCCGGGCTGCACTTCCTCGGGTGGATCGCGTGGTTCGGCGGTGTGCGTCCGGGTCCGGGACTGGCGCTCCCGGAACTCGGCGGCGTCGTGATGTTCGGTGCCTGGATCATCGCGCTCGCGCCGCCTGTCACGTCCCGGTGACCGTCGCCCCTCCCGGAAATCGGATCTGTTTTCACACCTGTCGTGAGAGTGTCGTGTATGGCTGACGAGGACGCGGACGAGCCGACAGTCCCGATCGTCTGTGAGGCGTGCGAGACGACCTCTCGGGTGCCGCTTTCGACCCTCCGGGAATCGATCGAGAGGCACAACGAGCAGCGCCACGACGGCGAGGACATCGCGCGGGTCGACCCCGTTCTCGCGGACGCGCTGGCCGACGCCGTGGCGGCGGATCTGGGGCTGTACGACGCCGAGTGACGCCCGGAACCGAGACGCTTCCTTTCACGCGATTTATACCCGACGGCCGTCCAGCACAGCGTATGCTCACCTTCATCGGTCTCGGCCTGTACGACGAGCGCTCGATCACCGTCGAGGGGCGGGAGGCGCTCGCCGACGCCGACCGGGCCGTCGCCGAGTTCTACACGAGCCACCTCGTCGGCGCGACCGTCGACGACCTCGCCGCGTACCACGACATCGATATCGACGTCCGGGACCGGGCCGGGATCGAACAGCACCCCGAGGACGTTCTCGACGCCGCCGAGGACGAACACGTCGCGTTCCTCACCGCCGGCGACACGATGATCTCGACGACGCACGTCGACCTGCGACTCCGCGCGATCGAGCGCGGCATTGAGACGCGAGTGATCCACGGCGTCACCGCGCAGACCGCGGCCAGCGGTCTCACGGGGCTGCAGAACTACCGCTTCGGGAAGGCCGTCACGCTGCCGTTCCCGTACGCGCACGGCGCCGACGGGGTGCCGAAGAGCGTCGTCGAATCGATCGAGGCGAACCGCGAGCGCGGGCTGCACACCGTGGTCTATCTCGACATCAAGGCCGACCGCGGCGAGTATATGACCGCCGACGTCGCCGCGGAGATGCTCGCCGCGGACTGGACGGACGCCCTCGGCGTCGTCGTCGCGCGCGCCGGGAGCCCCGACCCGCTCGTCGCGGCAGATCGGTTCTCGGCGCTGGCCGCGCGAGACTTCGGCGATCCGCTGCACCTGCTCGTGGTCCCCGGCGACCTCCACCACGTCGAGTCCGAGGCGCTCGCGACGCTGGGCGGTGCGTCGGCCGACGTTCTGGCGGCGTACGAGCGCTGACCGCGGCGAAAAACGGCCGGCGACTTCCGGGTCCGGCGGTCCCGTTCTGCTGTCGTCGCCCGGCTTCGACGTCTCCGTACGACCGTCACAGCAGATCGGGTCGCTGGCGGAAATCGATGACGAGGCGGTGAGCGATCACGTAGCCGACGGAAGCGAAGAGCACGGCGAGGATGAGGTTACCGACCCACAGGCGGAGGAGCACGTCCGGCCCCGCGGCGAGGACGTCCCCGTCGAAGGAGATTCCCGGGATCGGGCCGAGCAGGCGCTGTCCCAGCCAGTAACTGCTCGCGTACACGCCCCACTTGACGAACGGGTTCAACACGATCACGGACGCCAGCATCGCGATCTTGCTCAGCTGTCTGAACAGATACACGAGCACGGCGAACATCAGAAGGCCCGTGCCGAGCGTCGGCAGCGCGGTGATGAACAGGCCGATGCTGAAGCTCATCGCCACCTCGTGGGAGGAGTGGTCCTCGAGGAACGCGGATTCCAGTTCGTCTCGAGCCCGGTCGAACGTCCGGGTCACCCTCGCTGGAATCATCGACTGATATGACGCCGTCGGTGAATATGAACGCTCCGGCGTCGGCATCGGCATCGACGTCGCTATCGGCGTCGGTGTCTGTGTCGGTGTCGACGCGGGCCCGAGAGCGACTCATACTGCGTGTTCTCGGCTCGTCCCGGTGATCGACCACTCCGTTGGTGACGATCACCGGTTCATCGTGACCAAACCAGTGCCAGACCGGTATCAGACGCCCGGTCGGTCGAGTCCGAGCGCCGATTCGAGGTCGTGTTCGTCGCCGGTGACCATGTAGAGGACGTCCTCGATGACCGTCAATAGCTCCGGCAGTTCACGGACCACGAGGTACGTGATACCCACGAGGACGACCACCGCGAGCACCTGGCTGATGATCCGATCGGAAATGAAAAACGAGACCATATACGGGTCCGTCGAGCCGAACAGAAAGAGGATCTCGTCGACGAACCACTGCATGTACTGCCGACCGAAGGCGATCGTGATGAACGTCGTCCGCAGGAGGTTCAGCGCGTAGATGATCGGGACCGCGATGGCCATCGCGCGGAGTTTCCTCCCGAGGGGCGCTTCGACCGCGCTGATCAGCCCCGCGAAGATCGCGATGCTCCCGAGGCCGGTGCAGGCGAGGACGACCGAGACGGTCAGGCGGTGGTCGCCGTCGTAGAAGAGGAACGTGTTCAGATGACCCTGCTCGCCGACGATCACCTCGGGGTGATAGCCGAGCGCGTTCACGAGAAAGCCGGTCTGGGCGGCGACGACTTCCATTAGCACGCCGCGGGGAGCCGGCACGGCGAGGCCGAGCAGCGTGAACGCCGGGATCGTCTCGAACGGGAGGTAGATAATCCCCATCGCCGCGACCGCCCGCGAGAGGACGAACAGCGAGTCCCGGCCGCCCCAAAGCAGGTACCCGGTGTACAGCGACGCCGGGACCGCGGCGACCGAGAGGATCCCCTCGACGTAGCTCTTGTGGACGAACGCGAAGTGCGGGACGAGCTGGAGCCAGAAGACCGCGAAGCCGACCCACGCGGCGACGGTGGCGTACCGCGCGATCGACTCGTTTCGGTCCCGTGAGAGCGCTCCGACGACGAACGTCAGGATGACGACCCACGCGAGCGTATCGGAGAGCAGGCCGGGCATAGGTCAGCGAAGGACGCAGACGAATAAATCCCTTGCCGTTCCGTGCGTCCGTGGCGGCCAACCGACTGCGTCGCGGCGGCCCCGGTATCGACTCCGGGACTCGCCCCGGCAGCGACCTCGAATCGCACTGCCGGACACGAGTCTGTGAAATAGTCCACCACCACGGGGGAGCGAATACACTGAGACAGCCGTGGTCGGCCGTATCAGCGTTCGAGAATCTCGATCTCGTGGCCGTCTTGGTCCTTCGTGAAGGCGTAGCGGTCGTCGCAGGACGCGGGGTCGCGGTAGCCTTCGGCCTCGCGCTCCAGCAACGTCTCCCAGTAGTCGTGGAGGTCGTCGGCGCGGACGCAGAGATGCCCCCACGCGTCGCCCATCGTGTACGAGCGGCCGTCATAGTTGTACGTGAGCTCGACGGTCATCGCGGCGTCGGAGGCGCCGCGAGGCTTCATGAAGTAGTTCGCGAAGGTGTCGGACTCCCAGCGGCGGGTGTGTTCGTACTCGAACTTCCGCGTCCAGAACCCGAGCGCCTCGTCGGCGTCCTCGACGCGGATCATCGTGTGATCGAGGCTCCACGTCGGCAGGTCGGGGTCGCGCTGGACGATCTCGATCTCGTGGCCGTCGGGGTCCTTCACGAAGGCGTAGCGGCCGCCGCAGGATGCGGGGTCGCGGTAGTCGCCGACGCCCTCGTCCATCAGCTGTTGGTAGTACTCTTCGAGTTCGCCCTCAGGGACGCGTACGGCGATGTGGCCCCACGCGTCGCCCATCTCGTAGGCCCGGTCGTCGTGGTTGTACGTGAGTTCGAGCATCGCGCCCTCTTGGTGGCTCTCCTCGGGGCCGAGATAGACGTTGGTGAACGTGTCGGCCTCCCAGCGACCCTTCTCCTCGTAGTTCAGGTGCGTCGCGTACCAGTCGAGCGATTCCTCGAGGTCCTCGACGCGCAGCATCACGTGATCGAGTACTCCGGACATACCCGATGAAACGGTCGCCGTCCGAAAAAGGATGCCGGACCGCGGTCAGCCGTCTAGCCCCAACTGCGCCCGGACGACCGGCCCGTAGCACACCCACGTCGCCGCCAGCAACGCGACCGCCCCGACTGGCCACGCGGTACGGGTCGGCTGAACGGAGAATCCCCACGCGAGTCGCGCCTGCGCGACGGCGGCGACGACGAGCAGGCCGGCGGTGACGCGGGGGTCCTCCCGTCCCGCCCGCCAGCCCGCGACGGCGCTCACGAGCGCGAGGCCGTACAGCAGCGACGAGAGCGGCCACGCGAGGATGTACTCCGGGAGTCCGCGCGTGTGTGCGAACAGGAACTCGGCGGTCGTCGTCACCGAGAGCGGGTCGACAGCCAGCAGCCCCCACGCGAACAGGAACGTCGCGTCGCCGATCGTCCCGCCCGCGTACGTCTGCACGGACCACGGGACGGCCAGCAGGCTCGAGAGCACGAGAACCGTTCGGGCCGACGACCGCGGCCGCGACGCGTTCGAGGGCGACGAGCGCGACACCCTATTTCCGGGAGACGACGCGCATCACGTCCTCGTCCCGTAGTTCGTGATCGCGACCGACCTGCTGTTCGTCGTGCTTGGCGCTCGGTCCGGTGACGCGGGCGAAGCGGAACCGCTCGTCGAGCGTGCCCCCGAGCTTTCGCAGCGCGTCCTCGACGGTGTTTTCGCCATCCAAGAGCACCAGCGGCTCCTCGTAGTCGACGCCGCGGCCGGGCTTGTCCATGTACACTCGGATGAGCCCGATCGCCTCCCAGAGCTTCTCTTTGAGCGCGTCGAGCCCCTTCTCGGCCTCGGCGCTGATGAAGACCGCCTCGTCGGGATCGACGCCGACCTCGCGGAGGTTCTCCTCGACGGTCGGGAGGTAGTCGCGGTCGATGAGATCCGCCTTGTTGACGGCGACGATCGACGGCAGATAGACGCGGTTGTCCATGATGCCGTCGATGAGTTCGTCGATCGTGATGTCGCCGCGGACGGTCACGTCGGCGTTGACGTAGCCGTGTTCGCGGAGGATGCCGGCGATCGTGTCGTCGTCGAGGGCGACGTCGTCCGACGTCGTCACCCGGATTCCACCCTTCCCGCGCTTCGAGATCGTGAGGTTCGGCGGCGACGTGTCCAGCCGGATCTTGTTGTTGTACAGCTCCTCCCGGAGGCGCTCGTAGCGCTCGATCTCGAAGACCGAGAGGAGAAAGACCACCAGATCCGCCGTCCGAACGACCGAGAGGACCTCCTTACCGCCGCCGCGCCCGCCGGCGGCCCCCTCGATGAGCCCCGGCACGTCGAGGATCTGGATGTTCGCGCCGTTGTACTTCAGCATCCCCGGGTTCACGTCGAGCGTCGTGAACTCGTACTCGCCGACTTCGCTGTCGGCGTTTGTGAGGGCGTTTATCAGCGTGGATTTACCGACGCTGGGAAACCCGACGAGCGCGACGGTCACATCGCCCGTCTTCTCGACCGCGTATCCGTGGCCGCCCCCGCTTCCGGACTGGTTCTCGAGTTTCTCCTTTTTCTCCGCGAGCTTCGCCTTCAACCGGCCGATGTGCTGCTCGGTCGATTTGTTGTACGGCGTGTTCGAGATTTCCTCGCGGAGTTCCTCGATCTCTTCCTCCAGTCCCATCGTTCTCCGTTCAGCTATCTGCGTCGAAAAAGGTGTTCTTTCCGAGCGCGCGTTGCGGCCGCCGATCGGCCGCCCCCGTCCGCGGGCGAAAGATCGAAGCCCTTTGTACGCCTCGCTACGTACAGCCGACAATGGACGCTGAACCGGGGCTTTCGGAGCAGTATCGGATGGCGAGCCCGTGGCCGGTCTTCGTCGCGCTCGGAATCCCGATCGCGGAGGTCGGCATTCTCTTCGGCCTGTTTCCGCTCGCCGTGGGCGGGCTGCTCCTGTTCGGTGGGAGCGTCGCGGGGATGGCCACCGAATCGGGCTACGCGCGGACGCCGTGGCGCGCGATGGCCGTCGTCTCCGTCCCGCTGTTCGCGCTCGGGCTGGCGTTTCTGTTCACCGGTCTCGACCTCCCGGACCGGGGGCTCGCTATCGTCGCCGCCGCGGTGATTCTCGTTGCCGCGGGCGCGGTGGGCTCGTTGTTCAGCCGGGGTCCCGAGCCGGCGTACTGACCGAGCCGAACCAACAACCTATTTGATTCCCCGCCGGAAGAACCACGTATGGCGAACAAGATATTCGATCGGGATACCCTGTTGGACCTCACCGTGAACGTGGTCCCGCTTTTCATCATCGCCTTCTTCATCGTCGCGTTCGCGGTGATCTCCCCGTTCGGGATGGACCCGATGGCGTCGTCGATCCAGTTCGGACTGCTCGTCGTGCCGTTCGTGCTCCTCGCGGTCCTGACGTACTTCGCCGGCCAGGCTGTCGCCGGGAGCGAGATGACCGGCGAGGTCTACCTCCCCGGCCAAGCGAGCGTCGAAGGCGCGGAACCGCTCGAACACGAGTCGGACTCGGAGGCGGGCGACGCGGACGCGGAGCCGAAAGCCGTCGAGGACGCCGAGGGTGGCGATACCGACGCGGACGAGGACGACGCAGCGGACACTGATGAGGACGATGCAGGGGATGCAGCCGAGGGCGCCGACGCGGACGAGGCTGCCACCGACGACGGGGACGACGAACGCGACGCGTGATTTTCGCGGTCTCTCGGTTCGGTATGTCGGCCACGTGATCGGCGTGAGCCGTCGCAATTCGACCGCGTAGAAACCGCCGCCGTCGGGGCATCCCGAACCTTTCATTACCTTCCGATCCTCACTCGTTTCTATGGAGGTCAACGGACAGTTAGCACTGACGGTCCTTATGGGGCTCTTCCTCGTGGCCGTCGCCGCGTGGCTCGCGCGGGTCGAAAACTGGCGCTCGTACACGCCCGTCGCGGGCGGCGGGGGCTACGGGCAGGGGGACAGTCACGTTTCAGAAGAGAAGCCGTCCGGCGTCATTCGCTGGCTGACGACAGTCGACCACAAGGACATCGGCATCCTCTACGGCGCGTACGCGCTCCTCGCGTTCGCCGTCGGGGGACTGATGGTCGTGGTGATGCGGCTCGAACTGCTGGACCCGGGGATGACGCTCCTCTCGAACACGTTCTACAACTCGCTGATGACGAGTCACGGCATCACGATGCTGTTCCTGTTCGGGACGCCGATCATCGCCGCGTTCTCGAACTACCTGATCCCGCTTTTGATCGGCGCCGACGACATGGCGTTCCCGCGGATCAACGCCATCGCCTTCTGGCTGCTCCCACCGGGCGCGATTCTCATCTGGGCGGGCTTCTTCCCGATCCCGGATCTCATCCCGGCGCAGACGGCCTGGACGATGTACACGCCGCTCTCCACGGGCGCCGGCGCGGGCAACCAAGCGAACGCCGGCGTCGATCTGATGCTGCTCGGCCTGCACCTCACGGGTGTCTCCGCGACGATGGGCGCGATCAACTTCATCGCGACCATCTTCACCGAGCGCGGCGAGGAGGTCTCGTGGGCGAATCTCGACATCTTCTCGTGGACGGTCCTCACCCAGTCGGGGCTCATCCTCTTCGCGTTCCCGCTGCTCGGCAGCGCGATGGTGATGCTGCTCTTCGACCGCAACTTCGGCACGACGTTCTTCACCGGCGAGGGCGGCGCGATGCTGTGGCAGCACCTGTTCTGGTTCTTCGGTCACCCCGAAGTCTACATTCTGGTGTTGCCGCCGATGGGAATCGTCAGCTACGTCCTCCCGCGGTTTTCGGGACGCCGGCTGTTCGGATTCAAGTTCGTCGTCTACTCGACGCTCGCGATCGGCGTCCTCTCGTTCGGCGTGTGGGCGCACCACATGTTCGCGACCGGGATGGACCCGCGACTCAGCGCCTCGTTCATGGCCATCTCGCTGGCCATCGCGATCCCCAGCGCCGTGAAGACGTTCAACTGGATCACGACGATGTGGAACGGCCACATCAGGCTCACGACGCCGATGCTCTTCTGCGTCGGCTTCGTCGCCAACTTCATCATCGGCGGCGTCACGGGCGTGTTCCTCGCGTCGATACCGGTTGATCTGATCCTCCACGACACCTACTACGTCGTGGGACACTTCCACTACGTCATCATGGGCGCGATCGTCTTCGCCGGCTTCGCGGGGCTGTACTACTGGTTCCCGCTCTACACCGGTCGGATGTACCAGCGCACGCTCGGGAAGGCGCACTTCTGGCTCTCGATGGTCGGGACGAACCTCACGTTCTTCGCGATGATCCTGCTCGGATACGGCGGGATGCCCCGGCGATACGCGACGTATCTCCCGGAGTTCGCGACGCTGCACCAGCTCACGACGGTCGGCGCGCTCATCCTGCTCGTCGGCCAGATCATCTTCGTGTGGAACTTCGTCTCCTCGTGGCTCGAGGGGCCGGCCGTCGAGGACGGTGACCCGTGGAACCTCCGCGAGTCGGATCTCTACACGAGCGAGTGGGACTGGTACGAGAAGAAGCTCCAGACGGCGATCGCCGACGGCGGCGAGGCGGACGACGAGACCGCGCTGCCCGACGGCGGCCGCCCCGACCGCGACGCCTAGACCGTTCTCGAAGTTCCGGTTTCTCGGATCGACCCGCTCGGTTTTCCGTTCGATCAGATCGCGAGAGCGATCCCCGTCACGAACATCAACACGGCGATCGATCCCAGGACGACGGCGAGGAGATCTCGGTCGCTCATGGACGCGATTCGCCGCCGACGATCAAAGGTGCGTCGGTCCGGCGCCCGACGTGCCTCGTTCGAGACGCGGGGCCGGCGCGTCGCGGTCGACTCGAACGGACCGCTTAACCGCTCTCGGTTCCCACGTCGACGCGTGACCGGACGCGACAGCGACGCCGACGCTCCGAGCGGGTCCGAAACAGTGGACCCAACGGCCGCTAACCGCGCAGCCGGGAGCGGTGACAGCGTGGTCGACGACGGCGAGAACACAGTCGACGACGGACAGAACAACTCAGTTAGCGACAGCGGGAACAACTCGGTCGACGACGGCGGGGCGAGACGCGACCCCGGGCACGACCGTCTCGGACGCAGCGGCCACCGCTTCGTGCTGGTGCTGTACGTCGCCCTCGTGGCCGTCGCGGCCGCCGCCGGCCTGATGACGGGGGCGTTCGTCGAGAACCTCCGGCCGCCGCGGTTTCTCTTCGTCGTCCCGTTTCCGGCGACGCCGGTCGGATTCGCCGCCTACGGCGGGCTCACCGTCGCGCTCGTGCTCGGCGTGCCGCTGGCGCTCGTGATGTACGTCTCTCGCGAGATCGACGACGCGCGCTGATCCCCGGGCCGTCGCGCAATCGGACGAGCGGCGCCTCCGCGTGCATCACCGCCTCGTCCCCCGGCCGCCCTTTTTTAACCTATGCGGCTGTAGAGACACTGACGATGGACGTAGACGATCACGCCGAGGAGCTCGCCTCCGCCCTCGGTGTTGACAAAGCGGAGGTCAAATCCGACTTGGAGAACCTACTGTCGTACAGTGTACCGATCGACGAGGCCAAACAGAGCATCCGCCGCAAGCACGGCGAGGAGGGCGGTGGCGACGCCGCCCCGACCGCGAAGGACGTCGCCGACATCACGACCGCCGATGGCAACGTCACAGTGACGGTCCGAGTCCTCTCCGTGGGCCGCCGGTCGATCCGCTATCAGGGGGAGGAACAGGTGATCCGCGAGGGGGAGTTCGCCGACGAGACCGGACGGATATCCTACACCGCGTGGGAGGACTTCGGCTTCGAGCCCGGCGACTCGCTCACCGTCGGCAACGTCGGGGTTCGCGAGTGGGAGGGGGAACCTGAGCTGAACGTCGGGCAGTCCTCGACGGTCGCCATCGAGACCACGCCCGTCGAGGTGCCCTACGAGGTCGGCGGCGACTCCGACCTCGTGGACCTCCGGGCGGGCGACCGCGGGCGCAACGTCGAGGTACGGATTTTGGAGTCCGAAGAGCGGGTCATCGACGGCCGAAACGGCGAGACGACGATCCGGTCGGGCGTCGTCGCCGACGAGACCGGCCGGCTCCCGTTCACCGACTGGGAGGCGCGTCCCGAACTCCGCGAGGACAGCACGCTCCGCTTCGAGGAGGTGTACGTCCGGGAGTTCCGTGGCGTGCCCCAGGTGAACCTCACGGAGTTCACGACTGTCACGCCGCTGGCGCGCGAGATCGAGGTCGACGACGAGGCCCCGCGGATGGGCGTCGCCGAGGCGGTCGCCTCCGGCGGCCTCTTCGACGTCGAACTCGTCGGGAACGTCCTCGAAGTCCGGGACGGGTCGGGGCTCATCGAGCGCTGCGGCGAGTGCGGCCGCGTGCTCCAGAACGGCCAGTGTCGCGTCCACGGCGACGTCGACGGCGAGGACGATATGCGCGTGAAGGCGATCGTCGACGACGGCACCGGGACGGTGACGGCGGTACTGGACCGAGATCTGACCGAAGAGCTCTACGGCGGCACGATGGACGAGGCGATGGAAGCCGCCCGCGAGGCGATGGACAAGGAGGTCGTCGCCGACGCGATCCGCGAAGTGGTCGTCGGCCGCGAGTACCGCGTCCGGGGCAACCTCTCGGTCGACGACTACGGGGCGAGCCTCGAAGCGAGCGAGTTCGAGCGCTCGACCGACGACCCGACAGCGCGCGCGACCGCGCTGCTCTCGGAGGTGCGCGGATGAGCGACGCCGTGCAGGGCCGCGAGGTCGCCCGCCGCGTCTTCGCCGCGGAGTTCGACGACGCGACGCTGTCGTACTCCGAGGGCGACGAGGAGCGCGCGCCGAACTACGTGGTGACGCCCACCGGCGCGCGCGCGAACCGGCTGTTCGCCGTCGGCGCGCTCACCGCGGTCGAGGACGTCAACGAGGACGCGCTCCGCGGGCGGATCGCCGACCCGACCGGGGTGTTCGTCACCTACGCGGGGCCGTATCAGCCCGACGCCGCGTCCTTCCTCGAACGCGCGTCGCCGCCGTGTTTCGTCTCGCTGACCGGCAAGGCGCGGACGTACCAGCCCGAGGACTCCGATCGGGTCTTCTCGTCGGTCAGGCCCGAGAGCATCAACGAGGTCGACGCCGACACCCGCGACCGCTGGGTCGTCGCCGCCGCCGAGGCGACGCTCGAACGGGTCGCGACGACCGCCGCCGCGCTGGAGCTGGACGTTCGTGGCGAGGACCTCCGGGCGGCCCTCGAATCCGGCGGCGTCGACGCCGCGCTCGCGGCGGGCGTCGCGCTCGCAATCGACCACTACGGGCCCACGGAACACTACCTCGAAGCGGTCCGCCGGATGGCCGTGCAGGCGCTCGAACTCGTCGCGGGCGAGCGGGACACCGTCGAGGCGCCGGGCGTTGCTCCCGACGAGCCGGGACCGGACGAACTCGGGGCGCTTCCGGTGGTCGCCGCGGCGTCTGCGGCCCTGGGCGACGCCGTCGCGTCGGTCTCTCCCGACGCGTCGACAGCGAACAACGCCGACGAAGTGACAGCAGACGACGCTGACGAAGTGACAGCAGATGACGCCGACGAAGTGACAGCAGATGACGCCGACGAAGTGACAGCAGATGACGCCGGCGAGGTGACAGCAGACGACGCCGGCGAGGTGACAGCAGACGACGCCGTCGCGGACTCGTCTGCGACAGAGCCCGACGATAGCGACGCTTCCGCGGTCGGTGCGTCGGAGTCGTCAGCCGGCGCCGAGGTCGCTTCCGACGACTCGGCGCCCGTGGGCGGTTCGGCCGACATCGAGGACTCGGCGGCTGCGGGCGACTCGGACGACTCCGCCGCAGGCGCGTCCGACGGCCTCGGCGACTTCGGCTCCGACGACGCCGCGGTGGACGACGTGAGCGATACAGCCGGCGACGCGGCCGCGGACGACACGGACAGCGAGCCGTCGGCGAGCGAAGCGCCCGCCGAGGGTGACGTCGACGGGGGGGGCCAAACGGCCGCCGACGTCGACGAGGACGAGATGTACGAGCTCGACGAGGAGGAGCGCGCGGAGATCGAAGCCGAGTACGGCACGGAGTTCACGACCGGCAACGAGGTCGGCGAGCCCGGCGAGGCCGACATCGACGTTCCTGACGTCGACGACCTCGAATCGGCTGCCGACCCCGAACCGACCGGCGACGGGTCGACCGACGGGACGGGCGCGGATCCAGCGGCGTCGGCGAGCGGGTCGGGCGCGCGAACGGATTCCGAATCGGGCGCTGACCCCGAACCGGACGCGGCCGGCGACGAGTCGGCCGACGACGGGTCTGCCGACGACGGGTCTGCCGACACCGACCTCGAAGACGCCGCCGTCTCGGTGATGGCCGACCTCGACGACGGCGACGGGGCCGACCGGGAGGCGGTCGTCGCGGCGGTCGTCGACGAGCACGGCGTCGACCCCGACGACGTGGAGGACGCCATCCAAGACGCGCTGATGGACGGACAGTGCTACGAGCCCGCGGAAGGGACGCTCAAGGCGATCTGACGCGCGATGGATGAGTCCGGCGCGAGAGGGGCGGCGAGAGCGGCCGACGGCGGATCCCCCGCTCGCGCCTCGAACCCGCTCGTCGATCCCGTCCCGGGCGAGCCCGCCGCGGTCGCGCGTCTCGACGGCGAGGCGGCCCTCGTCGTCGCCGACTACCACGCGGGCATCGAGGACGCGCTCCGGTACGAGCGCGGCGTCGAACTCGACAGCAACGCGGCCGTCCGTCGGGTTCGACTCCTCGGGCTTCTCGACCGCGTCGACCCGGACCGGTTGGTCGTTCTCGGCGATCTGGGCCACCGCATCGGCGGTCCGGAGGGCTCGGAGGCCGAGGAACTCGACGCCCTCGTCGATGCGATACTCGACCGGGTGCCGCTGACGCTCGTGCGCGGGAACCACGACGGCGGCGTCGGCGAGCGGTTCGCCTCCACGGACCCAGCGCGGTTCGTCATCACCGACAGCTGCGGCGTCCGACTGGGGCAAGTGGGGTTCGTCCACGGACACACGTGGCCCTCACGAGAGGTCGTCGAGAGCGACGTAATCTGCATCGGACACGAGCACCCCGCCGTCAGACTCGAAGACAGCGTCGGCGGCGGGCGGAAGGAGCGCGCGTGGCTCCGCGGCCCCCTGCGCCCGGAGCCGTTCGCCGACCACCTCGGTGTCGCCGTGGAGGACTTAGAGTGGCGTGATCCCGAACTGGTGGTCTTTCCGGCGTTCAACGACCGCTCCGGCGGGACGTGGGTGAACGTCGAGGGGCAGGGGTTTCTCGCGCCGTTCCTCCCCGGCGCGCTCGTGGCGGAAGCGACCGAGGCGTACCTGCTCGACGGGACGCGTCTCGGCCCATACCGGTCGGTGTAACGGAGGCGCCCACTCGCCGAGACACGTGATCGCACCCCTGACGATGCCCTTAATCCGCTCGCGCCGGTAGTGTCCCCGATGCCTTCCGGCCCGGCCGCGCGGGGGATGGACGCCTTCACGTCGCTCGGGGAGTCCGTCAGGTCGGCGCTGTCCGACCGCGGCTTCGAGACGCCCACGGAGCCGCAGCGCCGCGCGATTCCGCCGCTCGCGGCCGGGAAAAACGCGCTCGTGATCGCGCCGACGGGGACGGGCAAGACGGAGACGGCGATGCTCCCCGTCTTCGACGCCATCGTTCGGTCCGACCCCGAGGAGCGCGAGGGGCTGTCGGCGCTCTATATCACGCCGCTGCGGGCGCTGAACCGCGATATGCGACAGCGGCTGGAGTGGTGGGGCGAGACGCTCGACGTCGAGATCGACGTCAGACACGGTGATACGACGCAGTATCAGCGGAGCAAACAGGCCGACGACCCGCCGGACGTGCTGGTCACGACGCCCGAGACGCTCCAGGCGATGCTGACCGGAACGAAGCTCCGGCGGGCGCTCTCGGACGTGCGCCACGTCGTCGTCGACGAGGTCCACGAACTCGCCTCCGCGAAGCGCGGCGCACAGCTGACGGTCGGTCTCGAACGACTGCGGGCGCTCTCGGGGCCGTTCCAGCGGATCGGACTCTCGGCGACGGTCGGCTCGCCCGAGGAAGTCGGGAAGTTCCTCACGGGCGATCGCGATTTCGAGATCGTCGAGGTCGACGTCGGCAGCGACGTCGCCTTCTCGGTGGTTCACCCCGAACAGACCCCCGAAGACGACCGGCTCGCCGGACGACTTGCCACCGACGCGGAGATCGCGAGCCACGTCCGGGTCATCCGCGACGCCGTCCGCGAGCACGAGTCCACATTAGTCTTCGTCAACACGCGGCAGACGGCCGAGGCCCTCGGCTCGCGGTTCAAGGCGCTCGACGAACCGATCGAGGTCCACCACGGGTCGCTCTCCAAAGACGTCCGGATAGACGTCGAAGAGCGGTTCAAATCGGGCGACCTCGACGCGCTCGTCTGCACCTCCTCGATGGAACTCGGCATCGACGTGGGGCGCGTCGATCACGTGGTCCAGTACGGCAGTCCCCGGGAGGTCTCGCGGCTCCTCCAGCGCGTCGGCCGCGCCGGCCACCGCCGCGATCAGGTCTCCCGCGGAACGCTCGTCACGTCCTCGCCGGACGACACGCTGGAGGCGCTCGCGATCGCCCGGCGCGCGGAGGCGGGCGAGGTCGAGCCCGCGCGGATTCACCACGCGAGCCTCGACACCGTCGCGAACCAGATCGTCGGGATCGTGATGGACGAGGGCGAGGTGTCGGCACGGCGGGCCTACGAACTCCTGACCGCCGCGTATCCGTTCGCGGACCTCACAGAATCGACTTTCCGCGAGGTGGTGCGCGAGCTCTCGAAGAACCGCCTGCTGTGGCTGGAGGAAGAGGCCGACCGCCTCGAGAAATCCGGCGGCACGTGGCAGTACTTCTACGCCAATCTCTCGATGATCCCCGACGAGGAGACCTACGAGGTCCACGACATCTCCTCGCGGGGGCAGATCGGCACCCTCGACGAGCGGTTCGTCGTCAATTTCGCCGAGCCCGGCGCGGCCTTCGTCCAGCGCGGTGAGATGTGGCGCATCAACGACATTGACGACGAGGAGGCGCGGGTGAACGTCACGCCGATCGAGGACCCCAGCGGCGAGGTCCCCTCGTGGACCGGCTCGGAGATCCCCGTGCCCTCGCCCGTCGCCAACGAGGTGGGCGAGATCCGCGCGGTCGCGGCCGAGCAGTTCGAGCGCGGCGCGTCGCGGGCGGCCGTGGCCCGCGACCTCGGCGGCCGGTACCCCAGCGACGCCGAGACGATCGAGTCGGCGCTGGACCCGATCGAGCGGCAGGCCGAGGCGGGCCACCCGGTCCCGACGGCGGACCGCCTCGTCGTCGAGGGGCGGGCGCGGACGGTCGTGCTGAACAGCTGTTACGGGCACCGCGTCAACGAGACGATCGGGCGGCTGCTCGCCGCGCTCGTCGGCCAGCGCACCGGGTCGTCAGTCGGAATGGAGGTCAGCCCCTACCGGATCGAACTCGAGGTCTCCGCGCGCGCCTCCGCCCGCGACGTCGTCGAGGTGCTGGAGACGACCGAGCCGGCGCACGTCGAGGCCGTCTTGGAACTGGCGCTGAAGAACTCCGACGCGCTGAAGTTCACGCTCGCGCAGGTGGCCGCCAAGTTCGGCGCGCTCAAGCGCTATCAGGGCCGCGAGCGCTTCGGGGCGGACCGCCTGCTCGCGGCGCTCGAAGACACGCCGGTCTACGACGAGGCCGTCCGGGAGGTCTTCCACGTCGACCTCGCCGTCGGGGAGACTGCGGAGTTGCTCGGTCGGCTTCGCGATGATCAGTCGTCTCTCGCGCTGGAGACGGCGCGCGAACGCACCCCGATCGGCGTCGACGGCCGGTCGAGCGGGCGCGAACTGCTCGTCCCCGAGAACGCGGACGCGAGCGTGATCGAAGCGGTCAAAGAGCGCATCCGAAACGACCGCGTCCGGCTCTGCTGTCTGCACTGTGTGGAGTGGGAGCATACGACGAAGGTACGTCGCGTGCGCGACCAGCCCGAGTGTCCCGAGTGCGGTGCGACCCGGATCGCCTGCCTCAACCCCTGGGACGAGGAGACGGTCGCCGCGGTGCGCGCCGAGGCCGCAGATCGCGACGGCGAGCAGGAGCGACTCGTCCGGCGCGCGTACCGCTCGGCGGGGCTCGTCCAGAGCCACGGCAAACAGGCTGTGATCGCGCTCGCCGCCCGCGGCGTCGGCCCGCAGACGGCCGCGCGGATCATCGGCAAACTCCGCGAGGACGAGGCCGACTTCTACCGCGACATCCTCGAACAGGAGCGTCAGTACGCGCGGACGCAGTCGTTCTGGGACTGAACGGGGCGCGATCGTCCACTGACAAAGTCGTTTCTAGACTGTGTAGTCCCGCTGCCGTCGGCTCACGCGTCGGCGGTCTCGTTCCCGCCCCTGACGTTCCCGCGTTCGGGGAGGAAGGCGTAGACCACACCGGCGACGCCTGTGATCGCTGCGAGCAGGCCGAACGCCGGCGCGTACAGGTCGGCATCGGCCATCGCGCCGACCGCCGTCGAGCCGAACGCACCGACGACGAAGAGGCTGGTTCGGACTGTCCCCCAGGCGGTGCCCTGGACATCGGCCGGCAGGAGCGAGACGATGTAGGCGTTCGAGATCGGCCCGACCGAGAGCCGAATTCCGAGGACGAGGACGATCAGTACGAGTCCGGGAAGGCTGGTCACGTACGGCAGCGCCAGCAGCGGAACGACGCCGACGAACGAGACGGCCGCGAGCACCCGTCCGTGGCCGAACCGGTCCGCGAGGGCGCCGCCCGCTGACTGTGACATCGCGGCACTGAGAAAGAGCAGCCCAAAGAGCGTCCCCGCGGTTGTCTCGGTGAGCCCCTTGGCCGTGACGAGGTACGTCGTGAGGAACGCGGTCAGGCCCTGGAAGACGAAGAGCATCAGCGTCGTGCCGAGCACGGCGAGTCCCACCTTCCGCGAGGAGACAGCCCGGCGGACGGCGCTCGCGTGTGCGTGGAGTCCGGTCGCGATGTCCTCGACCGTCCGGTCGGCGGTCGGCGCTCCGTCGCCCGGATTCGGATCTCCGTCGGACTCCCGTTCCGGGACGAACGCCCAGAGTGCGACCCCCGCGAGGACGAACCCCGGCACGGTGAGCGCGAGCGCTCCCCGCCAGCCGACATAACCGGTCGCGTAGGTGGCGAGCGGCGGCAGCAGCGCGGCGCCGATGCTCCCGGCCGCGAGGGCGATGCCGAACGCCGCACCGTCGCGTTCGACGTAGATGCGCGAGAGGGCGATACCGCGCGGCGGCCCATAGAGGCCCGAGGCGAGACCGAACGCGCCGGTCGCGACCAGGAACACCGCGAAAGTCGGCGAGAACGCGTACACGGCCATCGTGAGGGCGCCGGCAGTGACGCTCGTGACGAGCAGCGTCCGTTCGCCGACCCGATCGACCAAGGCGCCGGCGGGGAACTGCATCGCGGCGTAGGTGATCCACAGCAGCGTGATCGCGGCGCCGGCGACGGTCTCCGAGACCGGGAAGTCGCGCCTGATGGCCGGCAACAGCGCGGGAATCACGAAGCGCAATCCCAGCGAGAAGAACCACCCCCCGGCGATGGCTAGGAGCGTCCAGCCGCGACCGTCGCCGCGGAGCGCTGCGACCACCGTCGACGCCCGAGCGACGGGCGAGTCCTGAGACGACGACACGATCCGATGTGAGATCTGCGGCACAAAGACGCTACCGAAAGCGACGACCGCGGCGGGAACGGGGGGCGGCCACGGGAGGACGGTCCACGGATGTGCCGTCCGGTTTCATCGACCGCCGCCGTCCGGTCACCCGACCTGTGCCGACGGTCCGACCGCCGCCAGCGCCGCCTCGAAGTCCGCCTCCCCGACGACAACCTCGTCGGCGTGTTCGTTGGCCGCCTCGCCCTCGTACGCGTCGGCGACGCGCTCGATCGCCCGCATCGACGCCTCGCGGACCACGGCGGCGATGTCCGCGCCGGAGTACCCCTCGGTCCGCGCGGCGAGTTCGTCGCGGTCGATATCGTCCGCGAGCGGCTTGCCGTCGAGGTGGACGTCGATGATCTCCCGGCGGGCCGCCTCGCCCGGTTCGGGCACGTGAACGTGCGACTCCAGCCGCCCCGGGCGGAGCAGCGCCGGATCGAGCGCCGCCTTCCGATTGGTCGCCGCGAGGACGACCAAGTTCGGGTGGTCAGCGAGCCGATCGAGTTCGGTCAGGAGCTGTGAGACGACGCGCTCGCCGACGCCGGAGTCGCCGCCCGACGCGTCGCGGTTCGTCGCGACCGCGTCGATCTCATCGAAGAAGACGATCGCCGGCGCGGCCTGTCGGGCGCGCTCGAACACCTCGCGGACGGCCTTCTCGGACTCGCCGACGTAGCGGTCCAGGAGCTCCGGCCCGGCCACCTGCACGAAGTTGACGCCGCTCTCGCCGGCAATGGCGCGCGCGAGGAGCGTCTTGCCGGTCCCGGGCGGCCCGTGCAGCAGGACGCCCGTCGGCGGGTCCGCCTTCGCGGCGTCGAAGAGCGGCCCGTACGTCAGCGGCCACGTCACCGCGCGCTCGAGCGTCCGCTTCGCCTCCTCGAGACCGCCGACGTCAGCGAACGTCGTCGTCGGCGACTCGGCGACGTACTCGCGCATCGCCGAGGGCTCGACCGCCGCCATCGCCGCCTCGACGTCGGCGCGGGTCACCTCGAGTTCGGCGATCGGGGCGTCGACGTCCTCGCGGCGACCGCGGCGGAGCGCGATCATCGCCGCCTCCGTGGTCAGCGATTCGAGGTCCGCGCCGACGAAGCCGTGCGTCCGAGCCGCGAGCCGGTCGAGGTCGACGTCCTCGGCGAGCGGCATCCGCCGGGTGTGAACGTCGAGAACCTCTCTGCGCCCCCGCTCGTTCGGCACGCCGATCTCGATCTCGCGGTCGAAGCGACCCCCGCGGCGCAGCGCGGGGTCGAGCACGTCGACGCGGTTCGTCGCGCCGATGACGACGACGTCGCCGCGCGCGTCGAGCCCGTCCATCAGGCTGAGAAGCTGGCCGACGACCCGGTTCTCGACGTCGCCGCCGTCGTCGCGCTTGCCCGCGATCGAGTCGATCTCGTCGAAGAAGACGATCGCCGGCGCGTTCTCGCGCGCTTCGGCGAACTTCTCGCGGAGTTTCTCCTCGGATTCGCCCTTGTACTTCGACATGATCTCCGGCCCCGAGACGTCGATGAACGCCGCGTTGACCTCGCTTGCGACCGCCTTCGCGATGAGCGTCTTGCCGGTCCCCGGCGGCCCGTACAGCAGTACCCCCTGCGGGGGGTCGATGCCGAGGTGCGCGAACACCTCCGGCTCCGAGAGGGGCAGTTCGATCATCTCCCGGATGAGATCGAGTTCCTCGTCGAGGCCGCCGATGTCCTCGTAGGTGACGGCGGGCGTCACGCCCGCCCCGCCGCCTCCGCTTTGATCTGCTTCGCTCCCCGCCCGGCCGCGCTCGTCGCGGTCGGACCCCCCTGAACCCCGCCCGCCCCCGGTGATCGAGGAGACGACGCGGCTCACCCGCCCCTCTCGGCTCAGGCGCAGTTTCGTGGCGTCCGTGACGCGGACCATCCCGTCAGGCGCCGTCTCCGAGACGACGAACGGGTCGTCGCTAAGCGACTCGAAGTGGATCTGCCCGCCGGGCTGGATCGGCCGGTCGCGGATGGCCCGCTTGATCAGTTCGACCGCGCGGTCGTCGTCCTCGAAGGCGACGTCCTCGGGCATCGACAGCGTCACCGACCGGGCGTCCTCGACGTCGACCTTCCGGACGCGGACGGTCTCGCCGATCTTCGCGCCGGCGTTCGTCCGCGTGTCGGCGTCGACGAGGACCGCGTCGTCGGGGACGTCGCCGCCGGCCGGCCACACTTTCGCGACCGTCTCTCGGCCGCCCGCGACGACGACGGTGTCGCCGCTGAGGACGCCGAGTCGCCGCCGCGCCGACTCGGGGAGGCGGGCGATGCCCCGCCCGGCGTCTCGCTTTTCGGCCCCGCGAACGGTCAGTTCGAGGCCGTCGTCCGCGCTCATACCCCCCGATTCGAGCCGGCCGGACTTCTGTCTTGCCCGCCATCGCGCGTCGTCGGGGGAAGCGTTTTGGTCCGTGATACCGTTCCACAGGATATGGTATCGACCGTCACGCGGGACGGCCAGACGTGGTATCAATGCGACGAGTGCGGGCTGTTGCTCGACGACGAGGCCGACGCGGAGGCGCACGAGGAGCACTGCGACGCGGAGGAGCCGTCGTACCTGCAGTGACCCTCGGACTCTCTTGTCTCGTCCGCGCGCTCCCGCACCGGCTCACCGCAGCAGGATCCATCCCGCGGTCGACAGGACGGCCGCGACGACGGCGACGATCACGAGACGGAGCGCGAACTCGGTGACGGCGACCATCACCCCGAGGCCGACCACGAGCGCGACGGCGGCGAGGGCGAGGAACGAGAGCTCCTCCCGCGAGGGCGATTCCACGAGTGAGAAAAGCCTCGGGAGTAACCCGGTGACCGGCGGCTCGATCCGGCCGTCCTCCCGCGACGCGGCCGCTCCGGTGGATCGATCGGCGCTCGCTCGGCCGGCTCCCCCGGACGTCGTTTCGGTCTCCCCGGATGTCGGTTCAGATCTCACGGATGCCGATCTGGTACCCCCGGATGCCGATCTGTCCCCTCCGGATGTCGCTGTGGCTCCCACGGTCGCGTCGCTCCCCTGCGGCCGCTCCGCGTCCCCGACGGGTCGCTCTCGACCGTTCTCATCCGCCGTTCGCGGGCCGGGTTCGGACGCTCGTGCGTTGGATTCGGACGTCCGTGCGTTGGGTTCGGTCGCGTTGGCGCCGGGCGTCGTCGTCGACGCGGACTTCGCGTCGGGAACGACGGTCACCGCCACTCGCGCTGTCTCCGCCCCGTAGCCGGTGACGATCTCGAGGTCGCCGGTGACCGGCCGCTCGCGGGTGACGGTCCCGACCGGCACGCGGCGCACGGCGCCGCCCTCGACGTAGTGGTTTCCGCCGTCGATTTGCGCCACCCGCGAGAGGTCGTCTCCGAGACGGAGGTGCACGTGCGCGTCCCCGCCGGCGTTGTGCAGTTCGACGTGAAACGGGCCGCGGGACGCGAACTCCTCGGGGGCGTCGATTGCGTGTACCGCCGCGCCGTTCAGTTCGACTCGGAGGGACTCTGACACGTGGGCGTCGACGCGGCGCGGGTGTAAAAGCGTTCAGGTGGGTGGCGGCCGTTCGATACGGTACCCTCCGAGAAGTCACTCCTCGTCGCGCATGTCCGGCGGCAGCAGGTTCGGGATCCCGTCTTCGATCGGGTAGACCTCGCCGGTGACGGTTCCGATGAGTCGCCCCTCGATGATCTCCTCGCCGTCGCGCTCGTCGACTTCGAGTTCGAGGTCGCTCTTGTCGAGGGGGTCACAGAGGATATCCATCAGTGACTCTTTCATCACCCTACGGGAGGAAACCGGCGGTGAAAAGGCTACGGGTTCGCCGCCCGACCGCGACCCGCCGAAGGCGTTCCCGCTCGGCTACTGTCCGTCGGGGATTCCTCGCCCGGTTACTGTCCGTCGAACGGGTTCGCCAACTCGATCGTCTCCGCGCGGTCGGGGCCGACGCCGATGGCGTAGATCGGGGCGTCGACCTCCGCTGCGACGTATTCGAGGTAGGTCTTCGCGTTCTCGGGGACGGCGTCGTAGCCGTCCTCGGCCACCGATGTCCAGTCGACCTCGGGCCAGGGCTCGAACTCGCGGAGGTTCGGCTCACAGCGACCCCAGCGCTCGGTCGTCGCCGGCATCGTGAGGATCTCCTCGCCGTCGAGGTCGTATGAGTGGCCCACCTTCACCTCCTCGAGTCCCGCGAGGACGTCGATGTGGTTCACGGCGATGCCGGTGAAGCCGTTCGCGCGCGCGGCGTGTCGCAGCATCGGGATGTCGAGCCAGCCGATGCGCCGCGGTCGGCCGGTGACGGTGCCGAACTCGCCGCCCTTCTCGCGGATGTAGTCGGCGAGGTCCTCGTCGTCGCCGGTCAGTTCGGTCGGGAGCGGGCCGGTGCCGACCCGCGAGAGGTACGCCTTGACGATGCCGACGACCTCGCCGCGGCCGACGACCGTCGGGCCGATACCCGTGCCGGTCGACGCGCCCCCGGCGGTGGGGTTCGACGACGTGACGTACGGGTAGATGCCGTGGTCGATGTCGATCGAGGTGCCCTGTGCGCCCTCGAAGAGCACGTCCTCGCCGCGGTCGAGGTGCGAGCCGAGGAACTCCCCGGCGTTGACGGTCATCGACTCCTCGGCGAGCCGCTCGCCGATCTCGCGGTACTCCTCGAAGACGGCGTCGACGTCGAACGCCTCGCCGGCGTCGACGCCGAAGACGTCCTCCGCCAGCGCGCGCTTCTGCGGGACGACGTACTCGAGTCGGTCGCGGAGGACCTCGGGATCGAGCAGGTCGCCGATCCGGATCCCCCGCCGCCCCGCTTTGTCCTCGTACGTCGGGCCGATTCCCCGACCGGTCGTGCCGGCGTCGAGGTCCGAGTCGGATTTCGCCTCCTCCTCGATGCCGTCGAGGACGCGGTGGTACGGCATAATCACGTGCGCGCGGCGGGCCACCCGGACGTCGGGGTCGAGGCCGCGGTCTCGTAGCTCGTCGATCTCCGAAAAGAGGGTCTTCGGGTTCACGACGCAGCCGTTGCCCAACACGCCGACCTTATCGCGGACGGCGCCGCTGGGAACGAGAGACAGTTTGTACTCGTCGCCGTCCTCGACGACGGTGTGGCCGGCGTTGTCGCCGCCCTGATACCGCGCGACGACGTCGGCGTCGCCTCCCCACAGGTCGACGAGGGCGCCCTTGCCCTCGTCGCCCAGCTGGGAACCGACGATAGTGACGGTCATACACGGCGATTCTTCGCCCCTCGTGAAACCCATTACGGTAAGCGGTCGGGGCCGACCCGAACCGTTATTTACCAATCCGTGCGTACGCCGTGGTACGCTCTGTCGTGTGGTTCGCGGGGTCGGAGGACAACATTTAAATCCCGCCCAGACAAGTTAACAGATGACATGATAGATCGACTCGAAAAGGAAGTGGATATGCTTGAACGCCACTTGCAGGTCCTGCGAATGGTCATCGAAAGCGAACCGATCGGTATCGTGAAGATGTCGAACGAGACCGGCTACCCCCACCACAAGGTGCGCTATTCGCTCCGCGTGCTCGAAGAGGAGAACCTCATCGAGCCGTCGAGTCAGGGAGCGATCACCACGGAACGCACAGGCGAGTTCGTCGACGAGCTCGACGAGAAACTCGACCAGATCGTCGACAAACTCGACGAGATGAAGATCGAAGAGACCGTCGAAGTCGGCAACTGAATCGGTCCCACCGGGCGCGTCGGTCGGCGCGCGATCGACGCCGAATCTCCTCTGTCCTTCTGCGGCGACTCGGGGCGAGAGCCGCTGCGCCCCGCCCTAGAGGTCCGGGACGTTCAAGTGGAACTCGCCGTTTCGCGCCTCCACCAGACAGAGGTGATACCCGCGCTTTCGGGAGAGCTTCACGTACGAGAGCTTCTTCGAGCGCGCGAACAGGCCGCCGCCGGTCTCCTCGGCGACGGCCTCCAGCGCGCCGGGTTCGTAGAACGACTCGGTGACGTAGAAGCCCGCCGAGAGCGACTCGTCGGCCTCGGCGATCGTTCCGGTGTTCTGGACGAGCGATTCGACCATCGCCTCCGTGGTGGCGTTCCGCGACGCGTTGAGGTCCGCGACGAACAGCGGATCGCCCATCTTGTCCCGGAAGATCACGTCGAACTCGCACTGTTCGACGCCGTCGTCGGTGTCGACTCCCACGGTGCCGTCCAGCTCGATTCGATCGATCTCGGGGATCGTATCGAAGACGCCGCCGAGTCCGGTTCGGTTGCCCGTCTCGCCGATCTCATAGAGCAGCTCCGTCACGACCCAGTTCGCGAACGCGTACTCGGTGCTCTCGCGGAGGAACGCCTCGTAGGGCTGCCCGTCGACGGCGACCCCCTCGCTCTCGAACGTCGTGTGGTGTTCGAGCCGGAGGTTCTCGCGCACGTCCTCGCGCGGCGCCTCGCCGTCGTGGGCGTGCTCCAGCGTGCCCGTCCCCTTCTTTTCGTACCGAACGAAGAGGTTCGTCCCCGAGAGCGCCTGTCTCGGCGACATCGACGTCTGCACGTCCTCCGTCTCCGACGCCGCCGCCGCGCTCTGGAGTTCGCTCTCGAGCCGCTCGACTTCGGCCCGCAGTTCGTCGCGTTCGGCCTCGAGCGCATCGACGCGCTCGCGGTACTCCGCCCGCTCGGACCGGAGCGCGTCGCGCTCGTCGATTAGCTCCTCGCGTTCGGTCTCCAGCTCCTCGACCCGGTCTCTCGCCCGCGCCAAGCGCTTTTTGACCCGGTCTGCGTCCGCTTGGGGTGCCGGATCGGGCCCCTCCGTTGCACGGGGCTGTGAGCGGTCCGCGTCCGATCCCCGAGCGCGCTCTGAAGCCCGTTGCGTGCGTTTTCTGGCCTCCTTCCGCTCGCTGCGCTGCTTCTGCATCTGCGCGACCCGTTCGCGCGCCGAGCGCCGGTCCTCGTCGTCGCTCCGCGTCGCGGTCCCGTTGGTCCGCGACTCGCTGGGGTCGAGCGACGGGATCGACCGCGCCTCCCGCCAGCGCTCTTCGTCGGAGAAGACGCTGGGTTCGGCCTCCGTCGGTCCGTCTGCCGTCTCCCGGTCGCGACTGACACCGGTACCGGTCCGGCCCGCGTCCTCGCCGTCGTCCCCCACCGGAGCGGTGGAGCGGTCGGGGACCGGACGCTCGCCCCCGACGGCCGGATCCGAATCCCCGGGGTCGGCGCCCGAACCTCCGCTCTCGGGGACCGAGTCCGCCTCGGCGCCCGTCGACGTGGGCGCCGCGGTCGCGTTCGGATCGTCTGTGGGATCGCTCTCCCGGCCTTCCGGTGACTGCCCCGGTGATTCGACGCCCGGACCCGGGTCCGCCGATGCGGCGTCGGCGGCTTCGGGATCGGTTTCGGGCGCGGATTCGTCGTCCGCTGCGGCCGCGGACGGCGGGTCGCCGCCGGCTCCGGCGTCCGCCGGTGCGTCAGCGTCCGCTGCGATCGCCGCCTCGCCGTCGGGTGTCGCCTCGGCGTCGTCTCCGCTCGGGTCGTCCGCGGACGCGTCTCGAGGCGTCACCGCGTCGCGTTCGTCGTCGACCCCAGCGTCGTCGGCTGTGGAGTCGTCTGTCGGCGCTTCGTCGTCGGGCGGCTCGGGGAGCGCGGGGAGTTCGAGGATGTCGACGTCGGCGTCTATGACCTCGTAGATCCCGACCTCGTCGGCGGCCTGCTCGAAGGCGTCCTCGCCGGTCACGAGCCGCTTCGAGGTGCCGACGAAGGCGGCGCTCATCGATTTGCCGCCGTGGTAGACGACGTAGTAGTCCCCCGACAGAACGTTCTCTGAGAGTTCGATGTAGCCCGTGAAGCCGCCGTTCGAGAGCGTCTGGTCGGCGTCAGAAAGCGGCGTATCGTTCGTGTAGTACCTCGCGCGCGTCTCCCCCCCGCGCTCCTGCATCGCGAACAACAGCGGCAGACTCGGATCCGCCGCGCGGTAGGCCGTCAGTTCGGCGTCCTCGAAGTCCTCGATGTCGCCCTCGAAGACGCCGATGACGCGGCCGTTGAGGTAGAATGCCCACGTCATCCCGGCGGAGACGGCCCCGCTGAACTCCGTGTCCGCGAGCTGGTGGAGCCCCTCGTATCCCTCCGATGCGGCGACCGTCTCCCAGTCGGTCACCACGTCGATAGTTCGACTGTTCATCCCTCTATGTATCACCGAATGCGGATCAAATACTTTCCGGAGGCTCACCACCCAGCGCGACGCGAGTCCGACGATATCCCACGCGAACCTATTTCCGTTCTCCCCCGCGATGAGTCCCCAAGCGAATGGCTTCTACACGATCGGAAATCACCCAAGTCGACAGCGGGATTCCGGGGCTGGACGAGCTGCTTCGCGGCGGGTTCGTCAGCGGCCGAATGTATCTCATCTCCGGTGACTCCGGGACGGGGAAGACGACGCTCGCCGCGCAGTTTCTCGAAGCGGGGCTCGACGCCGGCGACACCGTGCTCTATATTCACGGCGAGGAGACCGCCGCTGAGATCGACGCGAACGCCTCCCGGTTCGGTATCGACCTCGCGCGCGCGGACTTTCTCGATCTGGGACCGGACTCGGAGTTCTTCACCGAGGGCGCGTCCTACGACTTGGTCCGACCCGCCGACATCGAGGAGGAGCGGTACACCGAGGCGATCCACGAGGCGATCCGAGAGGTCGATCCGGACCGGGTCGTGATCGACCCGATCACCCAACTGCACTACATCGAGAACTCCGAGTACCACTTCCGAAAGCGGATCCTCTCGTTCGTGCGATTCCTCAAAGAGCGGGACATCACGGTGCTGGCAACCGCCACGACTGGCGCTCACCGCGGCGCCGGGTCCGAGATCCGCTCACTGAGTGACGGCGTCATCACGCTCTCGCGGACGGACGACGGCCGCCGGATCGAGGTCGAGAAGAACCGCGGATACGGACAGATCGACGGCGATCACGGCGTGACGTTCGACGCACACGGGCTCGAGGTCTTCCCCAAGGTCCGCCCCCGGCCGTCCGACAGGCCGTTCGATCCCGAGCCGATCCCGTCCGGTATCAGCGCCCTCGACGACCTCGTCGGCGGCGGCTTCGAGCGCGGGACGGTGACGTTCATCAGCGGCCCACCGGGCGTCGGGAAGACGACGCTCGGGACGCTGTATCTCGCGGCGGCCGCGGGGGAGACCGGGCCGTCGGCCATCTACCTCTTCGAAGAGCGGATCGAAACGTTCGTGCACCGCTGTCGGTCGATCGGCATCCCGATCGACGAACTGCGCGAGGACGGGCGGCTCTCGATCAGGGTCGTCGATCCGCGGGCGCTCTCGGCGGAGGAGTTCGCTCACACCGTCCGGGAGGACGTCGAAAACGGCGGCGTCGAGACGGTCCTTATCGACGGCCTGAGCGGCTACATCTCCGCGATCCAGGGCGACGAGTCGGAGCTCGAACGGGAGATCCACGCGCTGACGCGCTATCTCACCAACCGCGAGGTGACGGTGTTCGTCGTCGACACCGTCCATCAGATCACGGGGCTCTCCTCGGCGACGAGCCGGCAGATGAGCCCGATCGCGGACAACCTCCTGTTTCTCAGCTACGTGGAGCTCCGCGGCTCGCTCCGCAAAGTCGTCGGCGTCCTCAAGAAGCGGGCCGGCGGTTTCGAGCACACGCTTCGAGAGTTCGAGATCACGACGGACGGGATCCGCGTCGCCGAGCCGATGACCGAGTTCAGCGGCATCCTCCACGGAACGCCCCAGTACGGACAGTGGAACCCACCGGGCGACAAGCGACAATGACGCCGAGCCCGCCGCCAAACGCGGGGGCACGTGACAGCGATTCAACGGACGAACCGCGTGGTGACGAGTCGAGCGCGGGCCAACGCGACCGCAGATCGAGCGCGAAGCCACTCGACCCCGAGCCGTACGCCGATGACGCGTCGGGGACGGTGCAGTTGATCGTCGCCGACAGGGGGAACCGAACCGCGATACGGTCGATGCTCAGCGATCACTTCGACGTGGTCACGGGCGAGACGCTGCGGGAGGCGGACCTGTACCTCGTCGAGGACCACCTCTTCGGCTCGTATCACGAGACGTTACGCGACCGGGTCGAGCGGGAGGCGCCGGCGTTCTGCCCGGTCGTCCTGATCCGGCGGCCGACGACGACCGTGCCGTGGAGCCGCTGGGGGCACCCCTCCGATGACGACCCGGTTCTCATCGACGACGTCGTGGACGCGCCGATCGACCGGAGCCTCCTGATCCGGCGTCTGCATTCGCTGCTCATCCGTCGCCAGCAGTCCGCGGCGGTCGTACAGCAGGTCGAGACGCTGGAACGGCGAGAACGGACCCTCCGTCGGTTCGAGCGCAGCGTCGACTCGACCGGCAACGGGATCGCGATCACCGACAGCGACGGCACGATCGAATACGTGAACCCGGCGTTCGAGGCGATCACCGGGCACGCAGAGCGCAGCGTCGTCGGGGAAACGCCGCGAGTGTTGCTCCCGTCGGGAGCCGCCGACGCGTTCACAGAGCGGTTCTGGCGAACGATGGTCGACCGGGGTCGATGGGAGGGCGAACTCGTCGTCGAACGCGCCGATGGGACCCGGTGCATCGCGGACACCTCGGTCACCGGGATCAGAGACGACGAGGGGGTCACCGAGGGGTTCGTCATCGTCTTCAGCGACGTCACCGAGCGGATCCAGCGGGAGCGCGAGCTCGAACACCGCGAACAGGAGCTCGAACTGCTCCGACAGATCCTGACGCGATATCTCCGCCACAACCTCAGGAACGATCTGAACGTGATACTCGGCTACGGCCAGCTGCTCGAGGCCGACGAGTCGCTGTCGGCGGCCCACGCGAAACCGGTGGAGGCCATCACCCGAACGGCGGAGCGACTGCTCGAGAAGAGCGACACCGCTCGGACGTACAGCTCGCTGCTCGCACGGGACGTCGCGCTG
This sequence comes from Halobellus sp. GM3, assembly GCF_052545375.1. Taxonomy (NCBI): domain Archaea; kingdom Methanobacteriati; phylum Methanobacteriota; class Halobacteria; order Halobacteriales; family Haloferacaceae; genus Halobellus; species Halobellus sp. GM3. The sequence goes on from NZ_JBQWLT010000004.1 coordinate 283,048, forward strand.
TCACCGATCGATCTCTCGGCGGTCGTGACCGACGCGGTCAGTTCGCTCCGCGAGCAACACCCCGACGTGGACGTCGACCTCGACGTGCCGGAGGAGTGCGTTATCCACGCGCGGAGCGGCGTCCGACACGCCGTCGAGGAACTGCTCGATAACGCGGCGCGGTACGCCGACGCCGCGTCGCCGCGCGTCCGGGTCAGCGTCCGGGGGTTCGACGGCGCGACGCTGACTATCGAGGACAACGGAACCGGGATCTCAGAGCAGGAACTGGCGGCGCTCGAACAGGGCGAGGAGACGCCGCTTTCGCACAGCACCGGGGTCGGCCTGTGGCTGAGTAAGTGGGTCATCGAGGGGGTGGGCGGCCAGATCACCTTCGAGACCACCGACGGGGGGACCCGCGTCACCGTCGAGTTCCCCTCCGCCGAGCAGGTCGGTTCCGAGGGGCTCGACATCCCCACGCTACAGGAGCGCGAGCGACGGCTCCAAACGGTCATCAACCGCGTGACGGACGCGATCGTCGAGGTCGACGCGGCGTGGACGATCACCCTCTTCGATCAGCGGGCCGAGGAGATTCTCGGCGTCGACGCGGTGGACGCCCTCGGTCGCGACCTGTGGGACGTGTTTTCGGACGCGAGCGAAACGCCGTTCGAGGGGGTCTTCCGGGAGGTGATGGACTCCCGATCCTCACAGAGCCTCGAGGCGTACTACCCCGGGATCGACGGCTGGCTCGACGTCTACGTGTACCCCGATTTCGACGGCGGGCTCTCGTTTTACTTCCGCGATACGACCGAGCACAACGAACAGCAGGCGGAGCTGCAGCGGGCGTACGCGCGGATGGAGTTCGCACTGAGCGTGACGGACGCGACCGTCTGGGAGTGGGACGTCGAGACCGACACGGCGACGACGCACCCGGACACGCACACGACTCTCGGGACGAGGGTGACGACCGGCGAGGACTTCGTCTCGGGGGTCCACCCGGCGGACCGAGCTCGCGTCCGCGACGCGCTGGAAACCGCCATCGAGACCGACCGTCCCTACAGCGCCGAGTACCGGGTGCTGGACGGCGGTTCGGTCCGGTGGATCGAAGATTACGGCGAGGTCTGGAAGACCGGACCGGGGCCGTCGCCGCAGTTGGTCGGGGTGGCAAAGGAGATCACCGAACGCAAAGAGCGCGAACAGCAGCTGCAAGAGCGCGTGAAGGAGCTGACGATGATTCACGACGCGACGAGCGTGTTCGAGTCGAGCGATGCGCCGCTCGAGGAGTTGCTGGCGCAGTTCGTCGCGGCGATTCCGGGGTCGTTCCAGTACCCGGACCGCACCGAAGCGCGGGTCTCATACGGCGAGAGCGAGGTCGCGACCGACGGCTTCGACCCGTCGAACCGGGCGCTCTCGGCGACGGCCGAACTCGCCGACGGGACCGCGATCCGTCTCGATGTCGCCGTTCGCCTCGACGGTCTGCCGGACCCCGACGGGGCGGTCCTCCCCGAAGAGCGCGCGCTCGTGAACACGCTCGCCTCGCTCGCCGGCGGCTCTATCGAACGCCGACGGTCCCAGCGCGAACTCGAACGCACCGGCGACCTGCTCGCGAACGCCGAGCGACTGGGTGGTGTCGGCGCGTGGGAGGTCGATCTCGAAAGCGAGGAGGTCCGCTGGACCGAGGGCGCGAGACGGATTCACGGGGTTTCCCGCGACTTCGACCCGACAGTCCCGACGGTCCTCGAGTTCGCCCATCCCGACGACCGCGGCCGGATCGTCGAGACCGTCGGGGAGTGCCTCGAAACTGGCGAGCGATTCGATCTGGAGTTCCGAATCGACACTGCGGGCGGCAGCCGCCGCTGGGTCCGCGCGGAGGGCGAGCCGGCCGAGGAAAACGGCCGGCGGACGGTCCGCGGGTACATCCAAGACGTCACCGAGCGGCGGGAGCGCGCCCGCCGGTTCGAGGCCATCTTCAACCAGACGTATCAGTTCACGGGGCTCTTAGAGCCCGACGGGACGCTCATCGAGGCCAACGAGTCCGCGCTGGCGTTCGGCGGTCTCGATCGGGAGGACGTCGTCGGGAAGAAGGTCTGGAACGCACACTGGTTCCGGATCTCCGAGGAGACGCAGGCCCAGACGAGAGCAGACGTCGAACGGGCGGCCGCCGGCGAGTTCGTCCGGCGCGAGCTGGAGGTCCAGGGTGCGGACGCCACCGCAGTGATCGACTTCTCGATCCGCCCGATCACCGACGAGGACGGCGAGGTCGTGCTGTTGGTTCCGGAAGGCAGAGACATCAGCGCCCTCAAAGCGCGCGAGCGGGAGCTCGAACGGGCGCGGGAGCTCCTCGAACAGACGGGTCGGCTCGCGGACGTCGGCGGCTGGGAGGTCGACGCGGAGACGGGAGACGTCTTCCGGACGGCGAACCTCTCTGTGCTCCTCGGGCTGGGGGCCGGACGCGAGCCGAGCGTCGAGGAGGCGCTCGAACGAATTCACGAGGCGGACCGATCGACCGTCGAAGCCGCCCTCGCGTCGGCGCTCGAATCGGGGGAGCCGTTCGACGTCGAAGTCCGCGTGCGACACGGCGACGGCGAGGTCCGCTGGCTTCGGATCCTCGGCACCCCCCGGGAGGAGGACGGCTCCGTCCGCGCGGTTCACGGCGCAACCCAAGACGTCACCGAGCGGAAGGAGATCGAGGCCGCGCTCGAGGCCGAACGGGATCTGCTGTCGGGCATCGTCGAGACCAGCCCGGTCGGGATCACTGTCGTCGGCGCCGACGGAACGATATCGCTCGTCAACGAGCGGGCCGAGGAGATATACGAGCGCCCGCGGGAGTCGATCGGGGAGTTCACGCACGACGACCCCCGGTGGGACCTCGTCGACGAGGACGGCGGGGCCTTCGACGACGGCGAGACGCCGTTCGAGCGGGTCGCCGCCGGCGAGCGGATCCACGATCAGATCGTCGGTATCCGCCGACCCTCCGGAGAGCGCGTGTGGGTGTCCGTCAACGGGGCCCCCCTGCGGGACGCCGACGGGGACGTCGAAAAAGCCGTCTTCGCCTTCGAGGACGTCACCGAGCGCCGCCAACTGGAAGCGAAGCTCCAAGAGATCCTCGGTCGGGTGACCGACGCCTTCTACGCGGTCGACGAGGAGTACCGGTTCACGCACGTCAACGACCGGGCCGCGGAGTTGCTGCAGATGGACGCAGAGGGGCTGATCGGCGAGACCCTCTGGGAGCAGTTCCCGGAAGCCGCCGAGTCGGACACGGTCTGGAACGCCTTCCACACCGCGTTGGAGACGCAGGAGTCACAGGGCTTCGAGCTCTACTTCGAGCCGCTCGATTTCCGGGTCGAAGCGACCGTGTACCCCTCCGAGACCGGCCTCTCGGTCTACTTCCGGGACGTGACCGAACGACGAGAGCGCGAGCGGGAACTCGAGCGGCAGAACGAGCGACTGGAGGAGTTCGCCAGTGTCGTCTCCCACGATCTCAGGAACCCGCTGAACGTCGCGATCGGGCGGCTCTCGCTCGCGCGGGAGGAGATCGACAGCGCACACTTCGAGGCGCTCGGGAGGGCCCTCGACCGGATGAAACGGATCATCGACGACCTGCTCTTGCTGGCGCTTGAGGGCCAAGACATCGGCGCCGTCGAACCGGTTCGCCTCCGCGACGCCGTCGAGTCGGCGTGGCGGATGGTCGCAGACGCCGATGACGGGCTCGAGATCGAACTCGAAAGCGGAGCCGACGGCGGAGCAGAGCGCGGACCGCGGGCGATCCTAGCGGACGACGACCGCCTCCGCCAACTGCTCGAGAACCTCTTCCGGAACGCGAAAGAGCACGGTGGCGAGGGCGTCACGGTGACGGTCGGCGCGCTGGAGGGCGGCTTTTTCGTCGAGGACGACGGCCCCGGGATTCCCGAAGCGGTTCGATCGGAGGTGTTCAGGGCGGGCTATTCGACCTCGAAGGACGGGACCGGGTTCGGCCTGAGCATCGTCAAACAGATCGCCGACGCACACGACTGGGCGGTGACGGTCACCGACGGGGCCGACGGCGGGGCGCGGTTCGAGATCACGGGCGTTCGGGACGCGACGGACCGATCAGTCTGATAGGGTCGATGGGGCGGCCGTCTGCTGGGCCGGCCCCCCGAACGCGCCCTCGCGAATAACAAGGTTCTACTGGCTCGGGGCCGACGGGCGAACGGGACAAATGGACGGGGCCGACACATACGACTGTCCGGTCACGGGATGCGGCTACGCTGGGGACCTCGACGCGGTGCTCGCCCACGTCGACACCGTCGCCAACCCGGCGCACTCGTGGGCCGCACTCGGCTATTCTGACGCCGCGGAGTACGAGCGCATCGCCCGATCGGAGCGCGACGCGAACCGGACCGACGACGGGAAGATCCGGCCATCGCCGCTCTCGGAGCTGTACGAAGCGTTCCGCGGTATCCGGACCGCGGTGTCGGCGACGCTCGAGGCCGACTCGTCCGAGATCGATCCCGACGACCGCTCGAATCCCCTCGTTCAGTATCGCGAGGTGCTGGGCGCGTTCTGTGGGACGACCGAACACGAGTCCGGTGACATCCTCGGATACGGCCCTCAACACGTCGACCGCGTCGACCACAGAGTGGCCGATTACCGAGAGCACTACGGGAACGGCGACTGGATCACGGCGTTTCAGTGCATCGAGGTCGAGCCGCTGAGCGAGGCGGTCCGCGCGACGCTGTCGTCGTACGACCGCGTCGACAACCCGGCGCTCCTCGTCCGGCCGACCACCCCGCGAACGGGCATCCCGGTGCCGGAACTGGTCCGGACGCGCGGCGAACTGGCGCGGGCGCTCTCGATCCTCGCGCGGTTCCCCTCCGAGCCGCCGGTCGAACGCGGCGAGGAGACCCAGTCGTCGACTTTCCCGGTGAAGACCGTACACGAGGCCGTCCTCTCGGAGACTGCGATCGATCCCGTCGAAGCGGACCTCACGCGGGTGTACGACCGGGCCAGAACGTCAGTGTCCGGGGCTCCGCAGTCGACGACTCCCCACTGGCGAGAGAGCCCGGCGGCGCTCGCCTCGCCGCAGTCGCCCGCCGAGATCGAGGCGTTCCTCACGCGGTACGGGAAGCTGACGCACCTCTATCAGCGGGTCGACCCGCCGGCGGAGACGCCGGTCGACGAGTCGCTCCCGGTCTTCGCCCTCGACTTCTACGATCCCGTGAGCCGCACCGCCAACCCCAGCCAGCACTCGTTTCGCATCCTCTCGTTCGCGAAGCAGCACGACGACCGGTTCCGGGGGCACTTCCTCAATCGGGTCCGGGACTTCCTGTATCAGCGCGTCCTTCGGGACTCCCTCGAGTACGATTACCTCACGGTCTACCCCGGACACAGGGCCCAGTCGCTCTCGCCCGCGCTCGTCGAACTCGCGACACAGGCGACAGTCGAGACGCCGATCGTCTACTCGGAACTGTTAGAACGGACGGAGACGACGGAAAAGCAGCGCGAAAAGGGACAACGCTCGCGGTGGGACGTCGCCCGGCGGCCGGCCGAGACGCTCACGGTCCGTCACCAGCTGTCCGGCGACCGCGTCATCGTGCTGGACGACATCGCCACGTCCGGAAGCTCGCTGTGTGCGGCCGCACACCTCCTGCGCCGGGCGGGAGCCTCGGACGTGATCGGGCTCACGCTCGGGTTCACTCGATCGCAGAACGCCGAACGCGCCAGCGAGATCACCGACCGCGAGCGCCGCCTCTCGGATATCCGCACCGACCACCAATGAACCTCGATACGCTCAGCCGGCTCGTCGCACTGACCGAACTGCGCGGCGTCGGCGACAAGCGAGCGCTTCAGCTCTACGACGCGTTCGACTCGCTCGATCGGCTGTACGCCGCGGACTCGGACGCGTTCGACGCGTTCCACTACGTCGACGGAGACACCGTCGAGGAATTGCACGAACTGGGTGACGCCGTCGACCGGAACAGAGAGCGGTTTCGACGGTGCGAAGCCGAGGGCATCGACGTGATCGGTATCGAGGATCCGCGGTACCCCGCGGCGCTCCGACGCGATCACGCGCCGCTCGTCATGTACGCGAGGGGGGAAACGGACCTCCTCGCCCGACCGTCGGTGTCGTTCGCCGGGAGCCGCGACACCGACGAGCGCGGCAGACAGTGGGCGCGTGAGGTCGCCGAGGCGCTGGCCGAGGAGTACGTGATCGTCAGCGGCGGGGCCCTCGGCGTCGACACCGCCGCCCACGAAGGGGCGCTTCGCGCGGGCGGCGAGACGATCGTCGTCTTCGGGACGGGAGTGAAACGCCCCTACCCCGAGGAGAACCGGGCGCTGTTCGAGCGGATCCTCGAGTCGGGCGGGCTCGTCGTCTCACACCGCCCGCCCGACGCGGGCCCCTCGCGGCACGGGTTCCTGCACCGGAACAAGACCAACTCCGCGCTCAGCGAGGGGATCGTCGTCGTCGCGACCGACGGCTCCGGCGGGACGATGTCGCAGTACCGCGACGCCGTCTCCCAGGGGACGCCGGTCTTCGTTCCGCCGCCGGAACTGGGGGTGACCCCCACCGGGGGAATCCGCGAGATGCTCGACGCCGGGGACGCGACGGCGGTCACGTCGGCCGCCGACGTGCATCGGTGGCTCCGGGACCTACGAGTCGAATCGAGTGCCGACCGTTCTCAAGCGGGCGCGGATCGGCCCGACGCGGACGATGAGCAATCGTCGCTGGGTGAGTGGACGTGATACCGCTCCGGGTTCGCGAAGACGTCCCGCTTCCGGCGCCGCTCCGCTCGCGCGTGGACGGCGTGGCCGACACCGCTTCGACCCCGCCCGCAGTCGTGAGTATCAGCGATATCCACGGCTATCTCGACGCCGCGCGGAGCGCGCTCACGACCCTCTCGGACCACCCTGAGTTCGATCCGCTAGTGGTCGCAGACCCCGACGGGACGCTCCACTGGGCCGACTCGAACTACGTGCTCGTGTTCAACGGCGACCTCGTCGACCGCGGCCCCGCGAACGAGGAGGTGCTCGCCCTCGTGGGCCGCCTGATCGACGAAGCGCCCCCGGGTCGCGTCCGCGTGACGCTCGGCAACCACGAGGCGATTATGCTCTCACCCGCCGTGTTCGGCTTCGAGAGGTGGTTCTCGGGACGGGTCACCACGGACGACCGGCGCGCGTTCCTCGACCGGATCGTCGACGGCCACGTCGTCGCCGCGTACCGCGGCTATTCCGTCACGTACGTCCACGCCGGGGCCGCGGACCCCTACGACGTCGACGAGGTGAACGCGTCGCTGGTCGCGGCAGCCGAGAGGCTCCGCGGTGCCTGCGGGACGCTCGAGGACGCCGACGCACAGCGGGCGGTCATCGAGAGGTACGACCGCGTGCTGGGCACCGGGGACGGCCATCCGAAAGGCCCCGAGGCGGGGCTCGTCTGGCTCGATTTCTCGCATTTGCCCCCCGACGCACCGCCGCAGGTCGTCGGTCACACGAGACACGACACGCCCCGGCGGAACGGCGCCGTCTACTGTCAGAACGTCCTCCGAAACAACCTCGACCGCGCCGGTGGCGAGGCCGTGTTCGTCGAGACGCCCCACCGGCTGTCGGCGCTCGTTAGAGAGTCCAGCGGCGGCGTTTCGCGGATCGATTCCGAGCAGTTCGATAGCGCTCCCCGACCGCGACGCCGCTGAGTCGGTCGACCATCGGGGGTACTGCGTCAGGCACCTCCTCCCTTGATCGCGTCAGGCAGGTCCTCCCCCGGTCGCGTCAAGACGTCCCCCGCAGCCGAGTCGGGCCGTGAGGACTTCGACTCACTTAGTCCGTCGCCCGCGGTACATCAATTTTTATTCGTCGGGCTGGACGACACACTCGGACGTATCACAGCGATCGCAACAATGGCACAAATAAAGCAGGACGTACGGGACGAGCGGGCGCTTCTGGAGAAGTTCGGCGCGGATCCGACGTTCAACGCCCCCGACAGATACGGCGTGCCGGAATCGTTCTATGGTGAGGGAAAGTACCCGCCGGATTGGGCCCACCGGCGCAACGCCATCTGGTGGTTACAGGACGACCAGTGCGCTCGATGCGGGCACGACGCCGGCACCGAGGGGCACGTCCACCACGCCAAGCCGCTCGCCGCGGAGGGAACGAACGGACTACAGAATCTCGTCGGGCTGTGTGCCGACTGCCACGCGCTCTTACATCCGACAGTCGACGACCTCAACGGCGATTGGCGGAAGGCCCCGAAATACCCCTGCGAAAACGCGCAATCGGAAGTCGCCGTGATCAAGCGGGACCGTCTCGACTCCGGCGACGCGGAGCAGACGGGGACGGACCTCGATTTCGAGAAGATCGGAGCCGAGGTCGGGCCGAGCGCTGACACCTACGCCTCACAGTCGCCGGCCGTCCACGACCTCCCGCCCGCCGCGGTTCGGCGGTTATCGCAGGGCGCAGACACGCCGGACGACGCTACCTCCGTCCTCGAGGGGGTAAACGAACGCCTGTTACGACGCGGTCGGGTCCCGGAAAACGAGTCGTACGACCACCGGAGGATCGAAATCGACACCACAGTGACGGGCGCACTCGGGTGGCTTTCGTCGTACGAGCCGGACGTCTCTGTCACCCCCACTGCGACGACGGAGTCGGCGGATTCCTCCGAGGCGACCGTCGAGGAAGTAGACCGCGAGACGGCCGCCGATACGACGATCATCCTCTCGGAAAACGTCACCGAAGCCGCCGTCTCGGTGCTGGGCGGCGACGGGGACGTCACTCGCCGGCGGGTGACTTTCACCGACGAAACCCCCGCGCGTTCGGCGTCGGTGTCGGTGTCGCCGCCCCCGCTGTCGGCCTCGACGGTCGGGTCGTACGCGCGGAACTTCGGGCAGAAGACGTACCTCCTGTCGATTCTCTACGCGCTTTTGTGGCTCGTCGCCGTCCCGACGGCCGGACTCGCCCTTCTCGTCTCGGTGTTCGGGATGCTGGCCGGTGCGCTCGGTGTGGTCGGGTGGGCGATACTCGCGCTCTTCTTCGACGGCTCGTGGCTCACCGTCGGCCAAATGGCCGCGAGCACGCTACTCTCCCTCGTCATCGCATCGCTTTCGGCACTGGTGCTGGAGTGGTTCGGGATCGATCTCGATTGATCTGCTCTGTGAGACGTGATTGACCGCTCGCAACTCCGGACGATCACTTTCCCGCGGCCTCGACGAACCCCTGTTGTCGAAGGTTACGGTCCCAGCGCTCGATGAACCCGCTCAGCGGGAGGCCGTCCTCATCGCGCCGGTACACCCGCGGATGCTGCGTGTACTCGATCGGGATCCAGTCGCCGCCTTCGACCCGGAAGACGATTTCCGGATCACACATCAGATCGCACCGCCGGACGTAGTGGTGGGCGACGCTAATCCGTTGTCGGCCGACCTTCTCGATGGCCAAGTCGTCGTATCCCGACACCGCGACGGTGTAGCTCTCGTTGACGTCCATCTGCTCGATCGATTGGACACCGAATGTCGCGAGGATCTCCTGTATCGTCTCCATATGGGGAGGGAACTGCCCCTGCGTTCGTATATAAACCTCAGTCCGGAGAGGTCGACGCCGACTGCTCCGGAGCGGGGGCCGGGGGCTCGTGCGTCCCGAAGTCCGGGTGTGTCTCCTCCATCCAGACGTACACCACCGCACCGGAGACGAACATCAGGAGTGCAGTCATATAGAAGGCCGCCTCGGCGCTCACGAACTCCATCGAGAGTCCGATCAGGACGGCCCCGACGGCATAGCCGGAGTCACGCCACATCCGGTAGACACCCATCCCCGCAGACCGCCACGTCGGGTGCGCGGCGTCGCTCGGCACAGTCATCAGGTTCGGATACAGCAACGCCATCCCAAGACCGGAGATAGCGGCCAAGACCGCCCACGCGAGATACCCCTCGACGAGTACCATCCCGAGGACGCCCGCTCCCGCGAGGAACATCCCCCAGACGACGGGCGGGCGGCGCCCGATACGGTCAGCGAGGCCACCGGTCGCGATCTGGAGGAAGTACATCGCGCTGTGGACCCCGACGACGACACCGACAGCCTCGATACGGAGGCCGTGGCTTATCAGATACAGCGGGACAGCGATCCAGAACAACGTGTCCACGAAGTTCTCGATGTGGCCGGCTTGCGCGGCGGCGAACAGCGTTCTGTCGCCGTAGGTCGCCCGCTTCAGCACCTCGTTGAACGGCAGGTTCGCGTCGTGATGGTCGTCGTCGCCCTCCGCTTGCGCGTACTGAACGGTTTCTTTGATCAGGAAGATCGAGATGAGGAACGCCAGCACGACGACGACGGCGAGGAAGTAGAACGGTTCGGGCCGGAGGTTCCACTGCCCTGCGATGACACCGGTAATCCACGCACCGACAGCGACTCCGGTGTACCCGAACGATTCGTCGATACCGACCGCGAGACCGCGCTGGTCGGGGCCTGCGAGGTCGATCTTCGCGTTGATCGCCATACTCCACGTCAACGCTTGGTTGACGCCCAGCAGGACGTTCCCGACAGTGATCCAGCCCCAACTGGGAGCGAAAATGAGGATGATCGGGAGGGGGAGTGCCGTCGCCCACCCGAGGACGAGGACGGGCTTGCGGCCGTACTCTTCGCCCCACTTCCCGGCGTAGAGGTTGAGGATCGATTTGACGACCCCGAACGAGACGACGAACGAGCCGATGACGAGAAACGACTCGACGCCGAGTACGTCCTCTCCCAGAACGGGGACCACGGTGCGTTCGGACCCGATAGTCAGTCCCGTTGCGAACACCAACAGGACGTGCAGTGAGAACTGCCCGAGGTGCTCGCGGATTCCCTGTTTTAACTCAGTTGCCGTACTCATGGATTCATTCAGCGGCGCAGTTGTTGGGACCGAGTTCCAGTTCGGCCAGCTCGTCGGCCGGGACCGATTCCCGCCCCACGTTCGTCCGCTTGACGCGCTCGAAGTTCGGCGGGTGATCCGGGATGTCCGACGCGAGCTCTCGGACGAACTCCTCGCGGTCACGGGTGAGGTCCTCGTTCTGTGCTCTGACTTCCCCGAGGGTCGCGGTCACTGGTGGTTCGGGAGAACCGGGGTCGTGGGCCGGCAGGACTAACGCGGTATCCGGCTTATCCAGCAGCCGCTGGAGGCTCTCATAGAGCGTCGCGGCGTTCTGCTCGACGTCCGAATCTTCGATACCCGCCTCGACGCCGAGTTCGACGCGGCCCACGCTCTCGTGGAAGAGCGTATCGCCCGTGATCAGCGCTGTGCCGCCAATATCGAACGAGACACTCCCCTCGCTGTGTCCCGGCGTGTGAATAACCTCGATGTCGAGTTGGCCGACCGTTACGGTCTGCCCGCCTTCGATCGGCGTCGCGTCGATGGCGAGCGCGTCCTTGGGGTGGAGGTAGTAGGGAACGCCGTGTGTTTCGGCGAGCTTCGCTGCACCAGAGACGTGGTCGGCGTGAGCGTGCGTGTCGAAGACGCCGACGAGTTCTGCGTCGTAGTCGTCGAGAATCGCCTCGTACTCCTCGAGATAGTGTGACGGGTCGAAGACGACGGCCTGACCGTCTGAGACGAGGACGTGGGAGAGACAGCCTTTGCCCGGACGTGCGACCTGAACGAGCGTGCCCTCGAGATCGGCGGGCACTTGCGCGTGCCTGTGGACGCGGCTCCATCCGTTCATCCCGTCCGTGAGCGTTACGGCGTCGTACTCCTGCTCTCGGAGCACTTCTGTCGCGGTCTGTGAGACGGCACCCGCGGCACAGATGGTGACGATCTGCTCATCGCGCGGGAGGTCCGAAAGGGCCTCCTTCGCCCGTTCGGGGTCGTCAGTTAGTTCGTCGTAGACATCGACGTTGCGGCTGCCGGGAATTCGCCACTCCTCGAACTCTTCTTCGTGGCGAATGTCGAGGACGAGCGTGTCTCCGTCACCGTTGTGTAGTCGTTCGCTGAGTTCTTCCGGCGCTATCTCCTGCATCGGTGTATTCGGATATGAGACATATCTGTATATAGGCTCTGCCGGACATGACCGGCACTGTTAATTTCTCTCAGCCATTGGTACTCGTATGAGTCTGTACGAGGCCTCGATTCGAGTCAAACACGAGTGTCCGTACCGAGGTATTTCCGAACGGCACCCGGACTTGACCATACGCGAGTGGCCGCTGAGCGACTGCCAAGTGCTCGAGATCACCGCGGAGATGACGCCGACCGACGAACTCCTCGACGAGATCAGTCGGATCGGAACCGTTCTCCACGAATCGGACGACGACGACGGGTATCACGTCGTCACGCAGTCGTGTCTCTGTTCGCTTGAGGAGTCAATCATCGACCGCTTCGAGGAACACAACTGTCTGTATCAGTCGCCGACAATCTACCGCCAGGGCTGGGAGCACTACACCGTGGTCGCCTTCGGCGGTGACGACATCCGGGAACTGCTCGGTGATCTGCGCGCCGACAGGGATATCGAACTGCTCTCGAAAACCTCGATTTCGGAGAAACAGATTCCCCATAGTATGCTCGCTCCGGCGAATCAACTGTTCGAGAACGTCACGGATCGGCAGTTGGCAGCGCTCCAGTTGGCACTGGAAAGCGGGTACTACGAACAACCGCGGAACACCTCGCTTCGAGAGCTGGCCGATAAGACCACCGTCGCTCGGTCGACGTACGAGGAGCACCTCCGAAAAGCGGAGAACAAACTCCTCACGAACGCGGGACAGCTCTTGCGACTGGTCACCGCGACGTCGACGGCGGATCCGTTAGGAGTGAGAAAGACGCCGCAGGCCGAACAGGCCGGCGACTAATCTGCCGGTAGTGTCCGTCAAAATATATGGTTTGCCAGTGAATCGTCGGTCGTGTTTAGTTAGGAGCATTGAGCCAAGCAGCAAATGCTTGGAGCCAATTTTCGGCGGTTTGAGGCTCAACGTGGCTGAAACAGTTTGAAAATGAGGATGTTCGGCGTTTGAGTTCTCGAAAGATTCGTTCGATGGCATTCCGATTTCCAGTCCGTTCAGTTTGAAATCGGAGCCCAGATCTGGCCAGCGCTGTTTGGAGGTGTTGAGCGCCATCGACCAGAAACATAGCGGATTCGACATCGTGTTTCTGGCGGAGTTCCCGCAGAAAGATCTCGGTTAATGCGGTCGTTGTCGTTGCAAAGAGTCGCAGATGTAGCAGATCGTTTGTGTCGGGATCGGCGGCGTTCGCAAGAGCGGAGCTCTTGCGCAGCACATCAGAACGGCATCGCCGTTCTGAGGACGGCGTACAGCCAGAACTGCTCGTCATTGATTCGAATCACAGTTTCGTCGAGCGCAACGTGATTCGGGCTTCGGCCGTCTGCGGGCTGTAGATCCGCCTTCTGCACCCAATCGTGGATTGCCTTACGAGATCGCTCGACACCCAACCCTTCGAGAATAGAGACGGTATTCGACAGCGAGAGGCCCGCTAACTGCAGTTGAATACCGAGCTTCATCGCACGCTCGGGTGTCCGCTGTCGCTCCACAAAATCCAAATCAATACAGTCTGTACATCCGTTGAGGCGGGCGATTTCTGGCATAGGCACCAAGAAATTCTCCCGCCTCACCCTTCATCCTTAACTAAACACGACCCGTTCGAAACGCACTAACACTATGTGTGATTGATCTGCAAATGAATTTACTTCAGGTGAGAGGTGATCAATTGATATGAGCAGTCGAAACTCATCCCGAAACTGTGCGACGGCAGAGCTAAACACGCCATTCTGACACAACTTTCATACGATTTGACTGAGGATACACGGCTATGGGGCGTGTTTCGCATCGAGACCAAATATACGAGATTTTTGCTGATCCGAACGCCGAATTTGAGGCGCAAATCACGCAGGCCCTCGCTACCGGTACTGAATATCTCGACCTTTCAGTGGGATTTTTCACGCGTATCACTGACGGCACGCAGGAGATACTTCACTCGACTGGAGATCACCCGTTGATCCAACCCGGGGAAAGCTGTCCGCTCGATGAAGCCTACTGTCGTCGAACCATCGAAATCGATAGCTAACTCGCCATCGAGGACGCATATGCGTCCCCGGAGATCTCCGACATCGCTATTGACACGTTCGGTTTGGGCGCGTACATCGGTGCGAAAATCATCGTCGGTGGTGAGGTGTACGGAACGGCGTGCTTTGCCGATACAGAGCCGCGCGAGGACCCCTTTGTCGATGCGGAACGGTTCTTCGTCGAACTGATCGCCAGACTCGGTGGGCACGCCATCGAACGGCGGAGCTACGAACGAGAACTCACACAGCGCGAAGAACGGTTGAACGAGCAGCGAGAGATATATCGAGCCGTCATCGACGCCAATTTCGACTCCGTCTTTCGGTTCGATACTGACGGGACGTTCACATATGCGTCCGAAAGCGTCCGTGATCTGTTAGGCTATTCGCCGGCGGAACTCGATGGCCAACCGATAACCGTCACCCATCCCGACGCACAGACCACCGAGTGGGCGTGGAAACAACTCTCACAGATACTGAGCGGGAAGCCCGCCGAAGCCCGAGATTTCCCACTGAAAGCGAAAGCGGGTCACATCATCCATACGGATATTCGCGGTGTTCCGGTCTACGACGGGAGCGTGCCGGAGTCGGAACGCTCTGAGGACGACATCGTCGGGATCCAAGTACTGGTCCGTGATGCGACAGAACGTCGCCAGCGGGAAGGGCTCATCAGCGTGATTAACCGCGTGCTCCGGCACAACGTGCGAAACGAGATGTCTGTGATCCGTGGCTGGGCTGATATGCTCGCTGAGGACTTGGATACGGAGCAGGCTACCAAGGTAACAGCGATCAGGGCAGCTGCGAAGCGGTTGCTCGACCTGACCGAATCTGCGCAGCAAATCGAACAAAACCGTGAGATTTCGCCCGAGTTGGAACCGACGGACGTTATGCCGCTGGTGAATCGTATCGTCACTGAGTGTGAAACGCGGTATCCAGATGTCTCAATAACTGTTGACGCACCGGAAGAAGCGATTGCGGAGACGCTTCCACGCGTCGAAGTGGCGCTATTCGAACTTGTGGACAACGCCGCAAAGCACGGGGGGACTCCCGCATCCGTCGAGATCGATGTGCGTGTGTCCGATCTTCAGGTCACCTGTCGAGTACGCGACGACGGGCCGGGGCTTCCGAATACTGAGCGGGGGGTCTTAGAGGCGGGCGAAGAGACACCACTTGTCCACGGACTGGGGCTTGGGCTATGGTTGAGTTATTGGATCATTACGACGGTAAATGGTGAGATCGAAGTCACAGATTTCGACCGAGGAACGACGATCGAGATCCGTCTCCCGACACCATCGAGAGAATAGGGGAACAAAGCGGCACGCGTATCCTGACAGAGCACTCGGGACTTCTGTTAATCTAGCAACGTTCTTCTGAATAGCCACCAGCTTGGCTGTACGCGAATTCCAGTGAGCGCCATTCGACTCATCGGTCATCGAACAAAGGCGAACTCCCAGCGAGCGTACGTGATTACTCTCGCTCCTGTTCAGCCCATAGGATCGGCTGGTATCGGATCACTCGACCTTCGCGTGACTGGTGGAATTTATCGCTGACTCGAAACCAATGAATGTCACTTCGGTAACTATCTAGGCGGTCACGGCACCCGGGCGTTCTCCGCATCGTATCGACGGACTAGCGCCGCAACATACCACAGTTTTAGCGCCATCGAAACGGCTCCTGCAAGCACCGTTGCACGTGGCCGTCGTCGATACGCAGCGACGAATGCGTATCCTGCCGCAGGTATATTGAGTACGTTAAGGACGTTTGGATAGGACAGATCAAAGACCGACTGTTCGGTTTCTGTTGTCCACCACCGTTCCGCCAAGACCACACGGGTCATCCACGCCTCGTCATTTTCCGGTGGTGAAAACAAAACCGGATTGATCACGGTGAAGACGACGGCAGCAACGGCAACCCGCCATCTCCGCTGATACATCGCGTACAGAAGTACAGGCAAGATGAGTGTTCGACTCCACCCGCTTTTCGGATTCGAATGCCGTTTCCAGAACATCTCTTTGAACTCGTCAGTCGACTCCATACACGGCTTTGACTCCCAAGTCGAAAATAACTGTGTGCGTGTATCGGCCGGCCACACGTAGAGCACGAACCCCACCCGCACGCGAGCTAGTTCGACGGCCGCACGCCGCGGCGTCGACGGGCCGGGCTCGAAGCCGTGCGCTGAGAGATCCACGAGCAGTTCGTGAGACGGTTCGGGTGAACGGGCGCGTTGCGTTCGGGACACGATCTCGACGACGACCGATACCGAAATACCGCTGTTGGGGCCGTGGGCGAAAGCGGAGTCGTTCGAGGAAATCGACCACTAGCGGCGTTCGATCCGTCACTCGCCAGTGAACGAATGATGAGCGAACGATGAACGAATCCGGTGCAGTGGACAATTCGAGTCGCTGCGACGATGAGTCCGCATCTCACTGTAGAACGCGCCCATCGGCGGTACATTTTCCTGTCAACGGCGTCAACGGGGAGGTATGGGGACGAAACAGATCCGGGTGAGCGAAGACCTCTACGCGCGGATCAAATCGGAGAAACGACCGGGAGAGACGCTGAGTGACGCGCTCGAACGGCTGGTCGACGACTACACGCTCCTCGATTTCGCCGACGATATGGCCGAACTGAGCGAGGATCATTGGGACCCGGACGAACTCGAAACAGCTCTTGAGGAGTCCGACGAGGGGAACCGAGAGGAGCTTGAGGAACAGCTCCCGTGATTCTCGATACGCAGTACCTCGGACAGTTGGCCGTCCAAGATCCGGACGCCCGAGAATTGGCCGGAGAGATCGAATCCACCGGATCTCCGAGGCGAATCCCCTCGGCCGTCGTCGCAGAGCTCTTCTACGGACTCGGGAAGATGACCGACGACGAGAAGGCCGGTCGGATTCGCCGTACCTATGAAACGCTCTTTCGCTCGGCAACCGTGCCCGTTCAAGACGAAACGGTTGCCCGCCGATCGGGGACGCTTCGGGGCAAACACGCGGCCTCCGACGAACTGAAAAACCTCGATGGAGCCGATTCCGTTGTCGCCGCTCACGGACTGCTGCTCGACGAGCCTGTCGTCTCGAACGATACCGATTTTCGGGACGTCGAAGGGTTGGAAGTCGTTACGTACTGACTGTTCGAGATCGTTCCGAACCACTTCTTACAAAATATGCTTTTCTCTGGGAAAACATTTTATCGCACGCGACAGTAGAGACGCGTATGACCGATCCGGAACCCACGGACGATCGCTGGCAGGGCGACGTCAACGAGGCCGTCGCCGAGGACTGGAAGGCCGACACGACGACCTTCGAGCGCGTCCGGCAGATCATCGACGTCACGACCGAGCCCCAGACCGCGGGCGAGATCGCCGACCGGGCGCGGGTGAGCGAGCCGACGGCGCGAAAGCACCTCTCGGCGCTCGCGGAGACCGGCCGCGTCAAGGCGATCGCGACCGACGACGGCACCCGCTATATGCGCGCGCCGCAGATGCTGGCGATGCGCCGGATCGCCGACATCCACCGCGAGCACACGAAAGACGAGATCCGCGAGGCGATCCGGGAACTGAGAGAGGAGCGCCGGGAGCTCCGGGAGCGACACGACGCCGACGACGTCGACGAACTCACGCTCGATCTAGAGCCCGGCGACGACGGCTGGGAGGATCTCACCCGCTGGCAGCAGATCGAACAGAACCTCGAAATCGCCCAGGCGGCGCTCGCGCTCTACGACTTCGATCCGGACGACAGCCGCTCTGCGGCGGCGCGAGTCGCGGAGGGGTCTACGGCGGTTCACGGCCGCGGCGCGCTCGGCGACGATACCACCCAGTCGGCGGCGTAGATAACCGGAGACACGGATATCGAGGGTGCTGTCGGTCCGATCGACGACATTGCGCTCACGGAGATCAAAGACGTGTTCGCGAGCGTCGACGGGCTCGTCGGAGAGGCGGGATTCGACAGTCGCCTCGATCCGACGAAGCTACAGATCCGATTCGACGACGGCGTCGGCAACGCCGAGTGGTGTCGCTTCGACGTCCGATGGTTCCAGCGGGGCTACTACAGTTTTCACCACACCGACGAGCGGGGCGTCGACTTCCGGTTCGATTACCATCCGAAGCCGGACGCTCCCGAGAAGCACTTTCACACGCCGCCGGACGCCCGCTCTGACGACGTCGAGCGGTCCTGTATCACGACCACGGACCCGATGCTGGTAGCACGAGCGGTTCACAGTCTTTGGCGTCGAGCCTACGAGACAGGCTCGTTCGACGCGTTGAACACTGCCGAGAACCCGCCGTAGAACCGACCGCGTTCACTGTGGAATCCGTGATGTGGATTCCGCGGCACAGTACGTCGTATCCCGAGTCGAGCCGCGCTGCTCGATCAGTCCGTACCGCTCCAGCGAGTCTAGGTACCGCCGTCTCGTCGCCGGGGATTTCGGCGACGATGCCTCTGACTCGTACGCCAGACGCAGTTCTTTCGCGCCGATCACTCCGGCCTCGGCGATGATCTCATAGAGGAGTCGCTGGTGCGTCGAGAGGAGTGCGACGTTCCGCTCGTGGACCTCCGTCGTCGCCGAGTCGCTGACGGACGCGACGAGGCCCGGGCTCAGGTGGTCCTGTCCCTCAGTCTCCGCCTCTTCCGCCGCTTGACGAAGCAACGCGATCGCGAGCCGCGCGTCCCCGGCGGCCAGATCGGCGATCGTCGCGAGCGTTTCCTCGTCGACGGCGTCGGGTGCGAGCCCCGCGTCGGCGCGACCGCGGAGGATGTCGATGATCTGGTCGTCGTGGTACTTCTCCAACTCCACCGACCTCGCGGCGCGAACGCGCGACTGGACGCGCGTATCCACGGCAGAGAGAAACGCGTCCTCGTCGATGCACACCATCAGGAGCGTCACGTTGGGCTGATCGTACAGCGAGAGCAGGACGCCTTAATCATCGAAGATGTCGACCTCGTCGACGATGAACACCAGCTGGTCGTCGGTGGTCCGAACCCGCTCGAAGTATTCGCTCCGCGCCGTCGAATCGCGCGGGAGGTCCAGCCCAACCCGCGCATCTCGGAGGAGCGTGTGGACGGCTCCCGTCGTGGTGTTCGCTGACATACAGTTCACGTATCCGGTCCTGACACCGAGGGTCTGCGTTTCCAGCTGCTGGCTGACGTACCGGGCCAGCGTCGTCTTCCCCGCTCCCGAGGGGCCTGTAATGAGCGCGTGCTCGCCGCTCAGGTCGTCTTGGATCGGCCGAAGACACGAGGAGATGTGACCGATTTCGTTGTTTCGGTGGTAGAGTTCTTGCGGGAGAAACGCATCACGGAGTGCCCGCGCGTCGAGGATCATCGGCTCGTACTAATCGGTTCGCTGACTTGTAGGCGAGCCATCCGGAGTGAAAGTAAATCACGGGTGAAACGTCCGAATCCTTATGCCGGAACGTGCCATAGCACGGTGTATGAGTACCGATTCGGGGACTGATTCGGCGCGAACGCCGAGTATCACCCTTACGAAGAACCCGGATGGGAAGTGGACGGCGAGGGACCTCGAGGCCGAGATATCAGCGCAAGGCGAGACGCGTCAGGGCGCCCTCGAAAATCTCGATGCGGTCGTCGACGCGGTCCGCGGACAGGGTGGACGCGAGCCGACAGACGAGGAACTCCGAGAGCTCGGGATCGACCCCGAGCAGAACACTTTGGGAGGAGAGCTCCCGGACGTTCTCGAATAGCGACGATGGTCACGCGGGACTTTTCGGGGAAAGAGATCGTTAAGGTCCTCTGTAACAAGGGTAATTTCTGGGTCGACCGGATCGCTGGAGACCACTATATTCTGAAGTGGCAACATCCGGATGGCCCGGACGTAGATTCTCGAACCGTGAGCGTGCCGTACCACGACAGCATCAGCATTGGGACGCTCCACGACATCGCTGAGGACGCCGGAGCGAACGATTTCGAGGAGTTCTGTAAATGGATTGCTCGGAATAGGTAGCCGATACCGAACGCGATCAGTCTCCCAGTGACCAACTGGTCTCATATGACACGGAGAGTTCTCGGGAGTCGAGAATCTCCGCGATCTCCGAAGCCGTGAGCGAACCGCGCTCGTCGGCTGCCCGAAGTAGCTCCTCGACCTTCCCGGTCCCATAGCCTGCGACGTCGCCGCGCATCCGACAGTAGTACCGTGCGGCGTCGTCGAGCGCCTTCGACTTCGCGGACTGGTCGGTCGCCTCGAGGAGGTTCTCCCACAGTCTCTGTCGTTCGTCGGTCGCTTCGATCCTCATTTCTTGCACAACCCCCTCGAATCGGCGTCGCTCTCAAGCAAACGAACGGGGTCAAACGCACGCGCGCTTATATACTCCCGACGTGTCCGCGGTTCGGATCCGCCTCGATCACGCCGAAGGTCGACCGCTTTCGCACAAGTCGCGTCGCTCCGCTTGTGCAATTCGAGGGATCGTACTTTCTCTACGTGTGACCGGCAGGATGCACAAATAAGTAAATTAGACTTGATAGAGGCGGGACTCAACACCTTGGTATTCCTCAGGACAGTCTCCGATACTCCACCCTTGTCCTGTAGTTTCGACGTACGAGTATTTCCGACCCTCGAATTCGAAGTAGTATCCAGAAGGATTGCTCTGGTAGATACCCACTGCCATATGCCCCGGTGGCTGAATTAAGATCGTATCGTAATTGAAGGGTTCTGCTTGAAGGATACTTGCGAGAAGGACCGCTGTATCCTCACAATCACCACCCATCTCAGTCACAGTTTCCATAATGAACTTGGTATAATCATCGTATCCCTTACTGACATCATCAGGGACATAGGGCAGGGCCTGTACGAAGTCGATCACGAACGCGGCTGCCTCAGTGTCAGAATAGTCGCGATCGTCGGCCACTTCCTGAAGTAATTTTGCCAAGCCGGTAGCCGTACCACTCGTTAACTCAAATTGAACATATTCAGGCCGAGACCGTCCTCGACTTCTCTGAACTGCTCTCGAATAGGCCGATTTTCGGGCAAAGAAATCCACGGTCCACCTCTGACCAAAAGAACGTCCCGAGAGTTCAAGGAGATAAGCGCCCTCTACGGAATTTCTTGAATAGTTACCCCCTGAATCATCAGAGAGTTCATTTGGGAATGAGGTAGCTGTGATTTCTGCTGAATCTTGATTCCATCTGAAAGCGTCGGTCTCCATTATAGTCACTGCCTGTTCAGGGTCGACAGTAGACGTTGAGGTGACATCTCCAGACACGAGCCCCGCATAATAGTAGTATTTTGAGTCTGGGTCAAAGGCTAGCGAGTCGATCTCCACTGTTCGGGACACCACCTGATCACCGTACTCAAATTCTGAACTCAGTATTTCTCTGAGGACTTGGTTCCGAGAAAAATCGGCGATACCAATAAAGACTTTTGCAGTATCAAAGTCCGCGCTTGGATGTTCTGGACTGACTTCAACGGAGACGTGATCAGCACTGTACTCGGTGATATGTGAAATATCCTGCCAATAGTCATCGGTCACTCTAAGCGTCTCGTCTTCTGATTTATTGGTCGTTGTTGGAACTGGTGTTGACGTTGGTTCTGGAATAGGTGTAACTGTAGTTGTGTCTCTGAGATCTGATTTTTCTTGCACCTCTGGATCGTGTGGAGCGTAGTCCTCGCTATCAATCACACCATCCCCGTCAGAATCTTGAATATCGTTTGAAGAACCAGAACACCCTGCAACAGTCGCCATCAAACCACAAGAGGAAGTGAGAAAATGTCGACGGTTCATATAATGAAAAATTATTTTCACCTATATACAACTTCCGGGTAGATACAGAAGTCGGAAGCGAACGCCCGAAATCGGCCCTGATTCCGCGCTGATCACGCCGCATCCCCACCTTATACTGACTCCTTCTCAGGACAAACCGGAATGAGATTAGAAGCCACCTCGCGGCCGGATCAGTATCACGTGTGGATGACCGCCGACGAGCTCGACGATCTCCGACGCGCGGCGGCGACCCACCGGGACGATCTCGTGATCCAACTCGGCGGCTACGTTGGACTCCGGGCCTCCGAGACCCCGCAGATCTGTCCGAAGCACGTCAAGCGAACCGAGGACGGTGATCACTACCGCCTCCGGGTGCCGGAGGGAAAGGACACGACGGGCAACGGCGGGAAGCCTCGCGACGCCTACCTTCCGAAGGACCTCGAAGGCGACATCCACCGATACCAGACCGCGGAGGATATCGCCCGCGACGAGCCGCTCGTAGATCTCTCCGAGCGCGGGATCAGGAACGTGGTCAAACGCACGGCCGAGCGCGCGGCCCCTTGTTCCGTCCCTGCTGTTCGGCGGGGTCGGGGTACGTAACGGACTGACCGGCAGCGGATCCCTTCTGGATCCGTGGACGACTGTCGCACGCTTGGCACCGATGGGCGCGGTTCTCCTCGTCGCCGAAGGTCCGCCGGAAGTCCCGACTGACGTGGGTCCCGCAGTGGAGACAGCGGCCGTGGTCCTCGGACGAACCTCGCGAGAGATCCATCATCGAACCTCACCCTTGGTTTGCGAAGCCGACCGCCCGACGGCTCGGACCCGCGTGTGGTCACAACGTTGGATCGGCTGAGAGATGCTTCTCTCAATTCTCCGAAGTGCTGATATCGGGGAGATAACCGCTTCTAGTCACCCATACTGAAATGCGAAGAATCGCGTTGTTAAGCTATGGGCGCTGCAGGATTTGAACCCGCGACAACTTGGTCCGAAGCCAAGCACTCTGTCCAAACTGAGCTAAGCGCCCTCGATTCTGGGTTCCGGATGCGACGATTTAAACCCACGGATTCGGGGCGGGCGACTTCGCGCCATTTATCTCGAAGCCGGGGACAGGAGGTACGTATGGCACCCGACGGGCGACCTTCGGCAGCGACCGCTCGTGGCCTCTTCGATCTGATGCGATCGGGGAACGCGGTCGCCGCAGGCGTCCTCACATTCACCGGCGCATTCGTCGCCTCGGGACTCGGTTCGGGAGCGGTCCCCGTCGCCGCGGCCGTCGCCGCGACGATCTTCGCGACGGCGGCTGGAAACGCGATCAACGACTACTTCGATCGCGAGATCGACCGCGTCAACCGACCCGACCGCCCGATTCCCCGCGGCGCGGTCACCGCACGCGGCGCGCTCGCGTTCAGCGCGGCGCTCTTTCTCGGGGCCGTCCTCGCCGTCCTCGTGCTCCCGATCGCGGCGGTCCTCATCGCCGTGGTGAATCTGCTCGCGTTGCTCGCGTACACGGAGCTATTTAAGGGACTTCCGGCGGTCGGAAACGTCGTTGTCGGCTACCTGACGGGGTCGACGTTCCTGTTTGGTGGCGCCGCGGTCGGTCGGCTCGACGATCCGGCGGTGCTCGTGTTGTTCGCACTGGCCGCGCTGGCGACCGTGACCCGAGAGGTGATCAAGGACGTCGAAGACATCGCGGGCGACCGGGCGGAGGGGCTACGCACGCTGCCGGTCGTCGTCGGGGACGCGACGGCGCTCCGGGCCGCCGCGGTCGTATTAGTCGTGGCCGTCGCCGCGAGCGTCGTCCCGTTTCTTTTGGGCACGTTCGGGATCGTCTATCTGGCGCTCGTCGTGCCGGCAGACGGCGTGATGCTCTCGGCGGTGCTGCGCTCGTTCTCGGACGCCTCGACCGCACAGCGGCGGTTAAAGCGGGGGATGTTCCTCGCGACGGGGGCGTTCGTCGTCGGGCGCGCGGTCGAGGTCCTCAACGTCGTGTGACCGGTGAGACAATCAAAAAGAATATTATCTGCACCCGTTATCGTCTATTCGTCTAATGACTCCCGGCGAGTCGATCCATCGGACGACCAATGCTCCCGTTCTAGCTGGCGGTTCGACGCCGAGGACCCCGGATGTATGACCTCGGCCCGGACCTCGAGGAGGAGGTCCAACCGGGAACGAACATCCTGGTGAGCGGTCCGCCGATGTCCGGTAAGCGGTCGCTCTGTCTCGACATCCTCGCGTCGGGCACGGAGAAGGGAGAAGGCGCGATCATCGTCACCACGAAAGACAGCGCCGATCGCGTGCTCGAAGACTACGCCACGCGCATCGACTACGAGGACCGGCCGGTCGCGGTCGTGGACTGCGTCACGCGCCAGCAGGGCGTCGGCGAGATCCGGGACGACAAGCGGATCAAATACACGTCCTCGCCGGTCGATATGACCGGAATCGGGATCAAGCTCTCGGAGTTCCTGCAGGCGTTCTATCAGGACCGGGGCATCGAGCGGAACCGGGTGATGCTGCACTCGCTGTCGACGCTTCTGATGTACGCCGACTTGCAGACGGTGTTTCGCTTCCTGCACGTCTTCACCGGTCGGATTCAGAGCGTCGACGGACTCGGCGTCTTCGCGATCGACGAGAGCGCCCACGACGATCAGACGATGAACACGCTGAAACAGCTCTTCGACGGCATCGTGACCACGCAGGAGGACGGCCCGCCGTCGGTGCGACTGGCGAGTCACTGACCGTCCGACGACGCACCGGAGTGCGCTTCTCGTCCCCTGCTGGTACTCGGTAGCGGCGCACGGCAGTATTTTACCTCCGCCGCACTTGGTGTCGGGTATGCCCGTGACCGACGACGACGGACTCGAAGCGGTACTGGACCACGACACCGTCGCCGTGGTCGGCTGTTCGACCACGGCCGGCAAAGCCGCACACGACATCCCGGCGTACCTCAAGCGACACGGCTACCGAGTCGTCCCCGTCAACCCGTTCGCCGACGAGGTCCTCGGCGAACCCGCCTACGACTCCCTCGCGGACGTGCCGGAGTCGATCGATATCGGGATCGTCGACGTGTTCCGACCGAGCGAGGAGGCGGGCGACATCGTCGACGCGGCGATCGAGCGCCGCGAGGATGTCGGCGACGTGGCGGCCGTGTGGCTCCAACTCGGAATCACCGACGACGACGCCGGCGAGCGGGCCGCAGACGCCGGAATCAACTTCGTCCAAGACAAGTGTATGAAGGTCGAACACGCGCGGCTCCTCGGCTGAGCCGGGCGTTTTGTCGTACTCTGTGAACCAAGTACGTCGGCCGCGCCGGGAGGTCGCCGTATCCGATGGCGTGTCGTGACAGGCGCGCTGATCAGGAGCCGTCGCCTGCGCCCGGTTCCTCGGCGTCCGCGGTCGACACCGACGCCTCGTCCGCAGTCGCGGTCGACGCCTCGTCAGCGCCCTCGGCATCGATGATGTGAGCGTCTGCGGTGACGCTCTCGACGTCGATACCCTCCCGCTCGGCGAGCGCGTCGAGGATCGCGCGCACCTCCGCGGTCTCCGTTTCGAGGCGATCGACGCGGTCGCTCGTCTCCTTGGTCGTCTCGCGCATTTCGACCACTTGATCGCGGAGGTCGTTCAGCCGCACGTAGACGTCCTCTGCCATCTCGGTCACCTTCTGAAGCTTCTTGGCCGTTCCTCCGAGTCCCATACTCCCACTCTGGATCCCCGGGTTTGTGTGCGTTCCGCCTTCGTGCCCACAGGTGCCCGTCTCTGCCGGCGTTGTGAGACGCCTGTCTCTGCCGGCGCCCAGACACGACCGCCACCGCTCAGCGGTCGTCGACGTCGACCCGGGCGAGGAGCCTCCGAACGCCGCCGTAGACGGCTATCGAGGCGACCACGACCACAGCGACCGAGAGAAACTCCGCGGCCCCCGCGCTATCGATCGCGAGCCGCGACGCGGCGGTGATCGGACCGTTCGCGAGGAGCGTCGTCCCGCCGAAGACGAACAGGACGCCCACGGAGTAGAGGAACTGCGCGGCGCGCCGCTCGGGCGCGAGCAGTGCGACCGCCGCGCCGAGTCCACAGATCAGGAGCGCCATCGCCGCGACCAGCGCGAGGAGCGCCGGCACGTTCGCGACTGCCGTCCCGTTCAGTTCGAGCAGACCGATCCAGAGCGCGGCCTGCGCCGGTGCGAGGCCGGCCGCCGCGAGCAGTTTGCCGTCGACGACGTCGGAGAGCGAGACCGGCGCGACCAACAGCAGCTCCAGCGTCCCCCGTTCGATCTCCTCCGAGAGCGAATCGACCGTCACGGAGCCGGAGATGAAGACGGGCAGAAACAGCAACAGCGGGAGCAACACCGTGTACGTGAAGCCGAAATAGGGGCTCGAGGACGCCTCCGGCGGCAGCTCCAGCGGGAGCGATTCGAGATGCGCCGCGCGATCGACCCGCTCTGCGCGCTCGAAAGAGCGCACCACGTCGCGGAGCTGGACGACGACGATCGTCGTCTGGACGTTCGAGTCGGGCGCGACCGCCCGCACGAACACCCGGTCGTCGTTCGTCTCCGCGACGAGCACCGCGTCGACTCCCGTGGCCCGGTACTCGTGGAACGCCCGCATCGCCGTCTCCTCGGAGCGGTAGAACTGCGCGTCGACGCCGCGGACCTCCCGCGAGGCGCGGATCAGGTCCTCGGCGGCGTCGCCCGTCACCGCGACGTCGACCTCGTAGCCGTCGACCTGCCCAGGGTCGTACAGGGAGACGAGCCCGACGACGAGGAACGACGAGAACGCCGCGATGAACAGCTGCAGCGCCAGCGCGAGGACGATCGTCTTCTCCTTGCGGAGGCTCCCCAGCTCGCGGCGCGCGATCGTTACGCGCGGGTCCGTCTCCGATCGGTCGCTCGACCCCTTCCGCGGGGCGGGGCGATCAGCCAAGGGCACTCACCACCGTGAGGTTGTACGCCGTGTGAACGACGACGCTGCCGACGAACGCGGCGGCGTACCACCGCAGGCCGCGCATCGCCCCCAGCGCGGTCAGCCCGGCGGTGACGACGTGCAGCGCAAGCGGGGCGAAGAGCAGCCCCGCCGCGGAGAACACGCCGATTCCGGAGGGCGCGAACGCGGCCTGCCCGAGCGCCAGTTCGGGGAGTCCGACCACCTGCACGACGGCGGTGAACTTCTCGCCGACGAAGAACCCCAGCCCCGAGAGCGCGCCCAAGACGAGCGCGACGCGCGGCACCCGCCGGAAGCGTCCCTTCTCGAAGGCGGCGTAGACGTGGAGGCTCTTTGCGAGTTCCTCGACGAGCGCGACGACGAGCAGCAGGAGCGGAACCGTGAGCGACACCGGGAGCGCAAAGAGCACGGCGATCGCGAGCAGTTCCGCGACGAAGACGAACGGGATCGAAAGCCCCGAGAGGACGGCGACGTCGCGGGGTCGCGACACGCGCGCCGCCAGCGCGTCGAGGAACTTCAGCGGCACCGACCGCTGCGTGAAGAGGTCTTCCTCGCGGTAGATGCCGCTACCGAGCAGGAACAGCACGCCCGCACAGAGGGCGAACGGCCCGGTCGCAAAGAGGAACGCGCCGGGCGTCACCGACTCCAGCGGCTGGAGGTCGCGGACGACGACCGTCAGCGGCGAGATGAGCGCGATCGGCGTGACGTTCGCGAATATCGCGGGCACGAACGTGTAGGCGGTCAGGAACACCGAGACCGTGACCGTCACGAACGTGAGCTCCTTGAACGAGCGCGCGAACATCGCGCCGGCGAACGTCGCCGCGAGAAAGAGCAGCGCGATCGGCAGCACGGCCGCGATCGAGACCACGCTGCCGCCGACCGCAATCGCGATGAGCGCCGTGAGCGCGATCATCGCGCCGAGGTACGGGAGCGTCTTCCCCGCGACGATGTCGACCGGCGAGACCGGCGCGACGAGCAGCAGTTCGCCGCGGCGGTTGATCCGCTCTGCGAGCATCGTGCTCCCGTACGCCTGCACGACGAAGTTCATCGGCACCAAGAAGGCGAACGCGAGCACGAGCGAGCCGAAGGGAAACGGCGGTTCGATCTCCGCGGGCGACCCCGATCCGCCGCCGAGCGGGTTGATCCCGGAGAGCGCCGGGACGCCGAGCGGCCCGGCGGAGCCGGCGGCCGCCGACTCGTCGGTGTCGTCTCCCTCGGAGTCAGAACCGCCGTCGCTCGTCCCGTCGCCTCCGGATCCGTCACCGCCGGACGTCACCTCGATCTCGATCGTCCCCTCGGAGCCGCCGTCGTCGGCGAACGCGTCGTCGGGAATGGCCTCCGACCGAGAGACGTACTGGAGGACCACGACGACGGGGAACGCGGCGGAGCCGTTCTCTTCGGCGCGCATCTGACCGACGTTGTATGCGCGGATCGACGACCGGAGCTCCGACAGCGCCGCCCGCCCCTTCGGCGTGTCGGCGGCGCGGAAATCACCGTCGCGGACCAGCACGTCGAGATCACCCTCCCGAAGCGCGTCGGGGTCGGCTGGCCGGGCGTCGAGCGCGGCGCTGCGTTCGACTGGCTCGCGGTACGGACTGTCGTCGTCGACGCCGACCCGGTAGATGTCGCGGTCGAGTGCGACGCCGCCGGCGAGCGCGCCGGATCCGAGAATCGTCCCGGCGAGGAGTAACGCGAGGAGGCCGAGCACCGCGGTCCGCCGGTCGACGATTCCCGCGGAGCGCTCGACCTCCCAGCGTGCGATCCGGGCGACCGCGGCGAGGCGTTCGCGGAGTGACCGCGTCACCGCGGTCGGCCCCCGTCGGCGTCGGTGTTGGTATTGGTGTTGGCGTTGTTTGCGTCCGCGTCGGCATCGGTGTCCGATGTCCTCTCGGGCGGATCGGCCCCACCGGTCCGATCCGGCGGGTGGGACGTCTCCGCGCTGTCGTCCTGCGGCCGCGCCCGCCCCCGCGCCGACGTTGTCGGCGTCTCGCGGGCGAGGTCGAGGAAGATGTCCTCGAGGCTCTGCTCCCGCGTCCGGATGTCGACGACCTCGCCGCCGGCCGCGGCGGCGCGCTCGCGGACCGTCTCGACGGCGTCCATATCCGGAACCACGCTTCGATAGCGACTGGAGGTGGGCTCGGATTCGTCCACTCGCGCGTCCCCTCCCTCGTGCCCCGGCTTCGAGCGCGGGTCTCGCTCGGCGTTTTCGACCGGGACGCTCGTGAAGACGTGATAGCTCGTGGCCCCGTGCTCGTCTCGGATCTCGGGGACGGTCCCGCGGGTGATGATCTCCCCGCGGTTCATGATCACGATCCGGTCACAGATGCTCTCGACGTGGTAGAGGTTGTGCGCGCTGAAGACGACGGTCTTGCCCCGGTCGGCGAGCTCCTGTGTGAACTCGAGGACGTAGTTCGTGGTCAGCGGATCCAGCCCCGAGGCGGGCTCGTCGTAGATCAGCAGGTCGGGATCGTTGACCAGCGAGCGGGCGATCGCGACTTTCCGTTTCATCCCCTTCGACATATCGCCCAGCCGCCGCTCGCGATGGGCCAGCTCGAGGCGATCGAGCGTCTCCTCGGTCCGCCGGGTCGCTGCCTCTCGGGGGACGTCGTACAGGTCGGCGAAAAACCGGAGGTACGACCGGGGCGTCATATCCTCATAGAGCGGCGACTCCTCCGGGAGGAACCCGAGGGTTCGGCGCATCTCCGGATCGCCGGCGTCGTAGTCGGCGACCTCGGCGACGCCCTCGGTGGGTTCGACGAGTCCGGCGAGCATCTTCAGCGTCGTCGTCTTGCCCGCCCCGTTCGGGCCGACGATGCCGAAGATCTCCCCCCGCTCGACCGTGAAATCGCTGTCGACGACGGCGGGAAAGTCGCCGTAGGTCTTTCGCAGCCCCTCGACGCGAATCATCGCCATTATCGACCGGCACGGAGCCGCCGGAGATAAAACCTGACGACCGGCTATCGATTCTGATAGGGTACGGCTATGGACGCCGAGCGGGCGACCGGCCCTCTACTATGTTGTCTGGTATCAAACACCAGTCGACAGTATCAAGTTATCGACCGTGGAGGTATAACCGAACGGAGGAAAGCGTGACCGAGGAGGGGGAGCCTGACGGCGTGGCCGAGGGGGAGGAAAGCGGCGCGGACGGAAGAGAGAGCGCCGCTACTCGGTGGAGCACCGACGAGGACGGCGCTCGGGAGTTCGCTGGTGACGGCGCTCGCGTCCCCACCGATGCGGGTGGAGTCGACGGCGACGGCGGAGCCGACGATCTCGAGATCCCGCTGCCGTGGAACACGATCACCCGCGAAGACGGCGAGAGCGGGGATACCGGGTCTGAGAATCGCGATGGCGGGGCGACCGATACGGAACGCGCGGACGAGAGGGACGGACGCAACGAGCGCGGCCCGGAGCGCGTCCCTGACAGCTTCGAGGACCTGCGGTTCGTGGGACCGAAGAGCGCGGCGGTCCTCCGCGACTCGGAGGTCTCGGTCGCGGACCTCGTCGAGAAGCGCGTCGCGTACCGCGATCTGACCGAAGCCGGCGTCAACCCGGGCGTCGCGGCCAAGATCAGGCGCGAGCACTCGCTGTCGTGGTCGCTCGACGGCGGCGGGACCGACCTCGACCGCCGGTCCACGCAGGTCCGCGGGCTGGACGACGACGAGCGGGCGTGGATCGCCGCGTCATCGGGCTGGTCCGAGGACGGGGCCGAGACCGACGGCTCCGGTGACGCCGCGGACGCGGAGGCGGCTTGGCGCGCCCGAACGGTTGATGGCGACGATGACGCCGCTCGCTCCGAGGAGAGCGCGACGACGACCTCGTGGCCCGACACCGACGCGACGTCGGCGGCGGGCGCGCGGTCGACCGACGCCGGTGGGGAGTCGACGGGGGCCGAGAGGGCGTCGGGGACGTCGTCGACGGACGCCGAAGCCGCGTGGCGGCGACGGAGCGCGCCGACGCCCCTAACGGCGATCGACGCGCTGGACGAGGAGGTCGCCGCCGCGCTCGGCCGGGCGGGGATCGGCTCGGTACGACGGCTCGCGACGGCCGATTCCGAGAGCGTCGCCGACGCGCTCGACCTCGACGCCGACCGCGTCGAGTCGTGGCGGCGACTCGCGCGCGAGCACGAGTCCTCGTGATCGCCGGTGGAGTTCTGCCTTGCTGGGTGCGATCACGTGGGTTGCACGGAGTGGAGCCGGAGAGTATTTACTCACCGAGTGAATCTCACGAAAGCTTCGTTTCGGGTGTGTTAGGGGATATAAACCGAGAATTCTTCACCTCGGCGCTCCATTGTATCTACCTACGGTAACAAAGATTTTATGCCCGCAGTAACCGAATAGGGCACTGACGACCCTCTTGACGAGTGATCCGATGGCCACGCAAGACAACTCCTCGCCGACCGACCCCGAATCGATCAACGCGACCGTCGACGCCGTTTTGGACGTCGTCGCGCGCGCCGCGCCCGACATCCGCCGGGGCCTTCCCGGCCGCCGCGTCGCCATCGAGGGGGAGAACCCCTCCGGCGAGTCACAGAAGGCCGCGGACGTCTACGCGGACGAACTGCTCTGTGAGCGGATCGGCTCGCTGTCGAACGTCGGCGTCTACGCCAGCGAGGAGCGGGAGGCGGGCGTCGACGTCGGCAGCGGCCTCTCGGTCTGCGTCGATCCGCTCGATGGCTCCTCGAACCTCGAACCCAACGCCGCGATGGGAACCATCGTCGCCATCTACGACGACGACCTGCCGGCGTCGGGTCGCGACATCGTCGCCGCCGCGTACGTGCTCTACGGCGCGACGACGACGATGGCCGTCGCCCGGTCGGACAAAGCGACCGTCACCGAGTACGTCATCCACGAGGACGGCAGCTACCAGGTCGTCAACGGGGAGCTCACGCTTCCGGACGACCCGTCGGTGTACGGCTTCGGCGGTCGCGTCCCCCACTGGGTCGACGAGTTCGCGTCGTTCGCCGAGGCCGTCGAGTCGGATCCCTCGATGAAACTCCGCTACGGCGGGGCGATGATCGGCGACGTGAACCAGGTGCTCACCTACGGCGGCATCTTCGCGTATCCGACGCTGCAGAACGCGCCGGAGGGGAAACTCCGCGTGCAGTTCGAGGGGTACCCGGTCGGCTACATCGTCGAGAAAGCCGGCGGCGCGTCCTCGGACGGCGGCCAGTCGCTTCTGGACGTCGAGAAGGACGACCTCCACGCCCGGACGCCGGTGTACGTCGGCAACGAAGACCTCATCGACGACCTCGAATCGTCGTTAGCGGACCGCGAGTGACCCCCAACGAGGACGAATAAACGGATATATAGTTTTCTCGGATCCAGACGCTTACTGAACGGGGAGCACCCGAATTGGGCACAGTCTGGACTGAAATACTGAGTTACACATACGTAGCGCGAAGGAAAACTCAGATATCGTTTATCCGATCTGCGGTTCGTTCACCACGACTCGTCGAACAGGTCCTCGTAGGCGTCGATCCGCTTCTCGCTCGGCGGCGACGTCGCGAGGGTGATCACGAGCATCACGGTGAGTTGGAGGACGAGTAGCGGCATCACCGGGAGGAAGCCGAAGGTGAGGCTCCCGGGGAGGACGCCGAGTTGGAACGCCCACAGGCCGGCGAACCCGAGCGCGAGGCCGACGCCCGAGGCGTACTTGGTCACCCGGCGGGAGTACAGCGCGGTCACGATCGGGAAGAACATCAGCGCGTAGCCGCTGAACGCGAAGATAGTCGTGTCGATGATCGACTCGCGGGTCAGGAGCGCAGCGACGTACGCGATGGCGAGGATGGCGACGATGAAGATACGCGTCGAGAGAACCTCGGCCCGGTCGGTGATGTCGACGAACGGCCGGAGGATGTCCTCGGTGAGCATCGTCGCGAGCGTCAGGACCTGCCCGTCGAGCGTGGACATCAGCGCCGCGAGGATGCCCGCCAGCGCGAGTCCGACGAGCCACGTCGGGAAGTTCGCGCCGATCAGCGCCGGCAGGATGAAGTCCGGGTTATCGATGTTCGGGAACTGCCCGACGCCCCAAAAGCCCAGCATAACCGCCGGTCCCCACGTCAGCATCAGCGCGATTGGGTAGACGACGGCGGTCCGTTGGAGCTTGCGGCTGGACCGCCCGGTCATGTACCGGATGAACAGGTGCGGGAGGATGAACGTCTCGATGGAGACTAACACCGCCACCGAGACGTAACTCTTCCATCCCAGCGGCGGGATGTCCGCGCGGTTCAGGAGCGCCGGATTGACCTCCAAGGCGGCGGTCGTCGCCGCTCGGAAGCCGCCGATTTGCTGCGGGATGACGATGGCGAAGCCGATGAGCGCGATCACGAACACCGCGCCCTGGAACGCGTTCGTCCACCCCGTCCCGCGCATCCCGCCCAGCGAGACGTACACGAGCACGACGAGCGTGATGATCAGCCCGCCGGCCCAGTAGGGGACGAACCCCTCGGTGAGCGCCTCGAACGCGATGCCGCCGCCTTGGATACCGACCAGCAGGTACGGCACCGTCCAGAACGTGAAAAGCAGCATCGCGAACAGGCCGAGGTACTTCGACTCGAAGCGGTGATTCAGCACCTGCGCCGGCGTGATGTGGCCGAAGCGCTTCCCGACGAGCCAGATTCGGTGTCCGATCGTCATCATGAACAGCGGGAACGTGAAGACCAGCAGGCCGATGAAGTAGCCGTACGCGCTCGGCCCGATGTTGTACGACAACCCCGGCGCGCCGATCATCACGACCGCGGACATATTGGTCGCAAAGAGCGCCGCCAGCAGGACGATCGTCCCGAACGAGCGGTTCGCCATCAGGTAGTCCTCGCGCGAGTTCCCGGTCCGACTGGAGGCGTACTGCCCCACCCCGAGTACGAGTCCGAGGTACGCGACAACGATGGCGACGATGAGCGCGATGTCGGAGGTGAGAGAGACCATCTCGACGTCCTCCTATCGGTTCCCCGACGCGGGGTCGTTCGGCGTGCGCACGTCGTCGCGCTCCTCGCCCTTCGGTGCGACCGTGTACACCCAGTACAGAAGCAACACCGCGAGGACGGTGTACGCCAAGTCGTAGGCCAACTGGATGGGGAGCCACCCGAACAGCAGTCCGGCGTCCGTCAGCCCCAGAAGCGAGGTGTGATGCAGAATGATCATTCCCACGAGCATCGCGACGATCGCCGCGTTCCGCGGCGAACTCGGATACCACACGCTACCTTTGAACATATCCGTTTACGATGAGCGACAAAAGACGCATTAAACGTTACTCTCGTTTGAAACGATTGGGAACCACCGAAACCGACCGCTCGCGTCGGTGTTCGACGGCTCGAATCCGACGACCGTCGAGCGGCCGGGGCGGGTACTACCGGGGATATCCCGGTCCAGCTTACTCCAGTACGTGCGCGGTCTCGTAGTGCGTTCGGAACGCGAACCAGAGGCCGTGGCGGCCGGGTATTCGATCGCGCGCCTCGCCGTCCGCCGACCGCAGTTCGTTCCGCGTCAGCCGCCAGCGCGTCCCCGCTCCGTCGACGAGCGCCACCCCGTCGTCGTCGGCGACTCGTTCGACCGCCCCCGGCGGCGCCTCGTAGACCGCGACGTCGTCGGTCGCGTCCAGCAGGGCGACGACGTCGCGGCCTGCGATCCGCCCCGAGAGGACGCCTCCCTCGACATCGGCGAGGTCGTCGATCGGGACGACCCACACCTCCTCGGGGTCGTCGCCGGTGACGCCGTAGACCGACGCCTTCTCCGGCAGGCGGTCGTCGTCGCGCCGGACGCCGGGCTGGACGATCTCCTCGCGGTTCCAGTAGTGCTCGAAGAAGTCGACGTTCCCGTCGTAGTAGGCGTAGTCGTAGCCGTAGCCCGTGTCGAGGTCGAGCGCGAGCGTGTCCGGATACTCGGCCTTCCACTCGCCCCACGTCGTCTGGGTGACGGCGAACTGATCGAGGAACAGATCCGGATCCGACGCCAGCGTCGGTCCGCCGATCGGCGTGCCGGCGTGTTGGTCCCACAGCGTCTCGGTCTCCTCGTCGTACATCACCTTGTTGCCGGCGGCGAGCATCCCCGTGCTGCCGAACGTGCGGACGTCGGCCCCGCGGCCGTCGCCGTCGGCACCTGCACCGCCACTGCCGCCCTCGTCGCCGCGTTCGCCGACCCGCCGGTCGTAGAGGATCGGCGCGTTACAGAGCGTGCAGTACGTGAGGCTCACCGGCACGCCGTCGAGCTCGGCGTTCAGCAGTTCGTGGGGGAACAGCACCCACCGCGGGACGGCGTAGGACGTGCCCTCGATCTCGAAGCCGAAGACGACGTGGTCGTCCTCGAGATAGCGCTCGGGGGCGTCGCCGGAACCCGCGCCGTCGACTGACGCTCCTTCGGCAGTCCCGCTTCCATCGGCGTCGACGGCGTCGCCGGGAACGAACGTCGGCGCGTTGAGCGCGGCGAGGAACGACCGATCGCAGTTGCCCCACCGGATGTCCTGCAGGTCGAACTCGCGGGGCTCACAGTCGAGGAGTCCGCCGACAGGCGGCAGATACGACCGGTACAGCCGCAGTTTCCACTCGTCGAAGCCCTCGAGCGGTTCGATGTCCTGCTGGGAGTACCACGACTCCCACTCGACCCACGCGTGCGCGGAGTCGAAGTCGGGCTCCGCGAGGCTCGCGAGCGCGTCGCGGACGCCCGGCCAGCGCACCTCCGGAAGTTCGAGATACCGCGGCGGATCACGCCCCCGGAGCGCGGCGGGGAAGCCGAACCGCTCCCAGTCGTTCGCGATGCTGTCGATCACGATCAGTTCGACCAGGTGGGGGATGACCCGCTCGTCGCCCTCCTCGCCGAGCGCCTCGATCGCCGCCGCGTGCGCCGTCGCGTCGCGGACGAGCAACCGCTCGGTCAGCGTCCGTAACCGGCCGACGTCGGTGTGGTCTGTCTGGGTCACGATACCGTACCGAACGCGGCGACCGTCAAAACGATTTCCCAACGACGGGGTCGGTCCCGGGCGGTGTGGCGGTCTCGTGCGGTAGGACAGTCCCGCGCCGTTGGGCGGTTCCGCACCGTGGGACTCTCCCTCCAGAACGCATCTCGGGAAGCCCTGTCTCGGCGGCTTCGACGTAGAGCCGACAACGGCGGCTATAAGTGTCCGTTCGACACAGTAGTACGCATATGCCAGACCGCGACAGCGATGCTGTTCCCGACGGCGGCGTGCGCAGCGCCGCACCGGCGAGAGACGCTCGCTCGGACTATCAGTACGTCTCCGAAACCGTCGAACGACCGGATCTGGTCGACGCCCTCGAATCCCGCATCGACGGCGAGGTGCGCTTCGACACGTACACCAGACAGCTCTACGCCACCGACGCCAGCGCCTACGAGATGACGCCGATCGGCGTCGTCTTCCCGACCTCGACCGACGACGTCGCGAGCGTGGTCTCCTACTGCGCCGACGAGGAAATCCCGGTTCTCCCGCGCGGCGGCGGCACGAGCCTGGCCGGTCAGACGGTCAACGAGGCGGTCGTCCTCGACTTCTCGCGCCATATGGACGCCGTCTACGACGTCGACCCCGACGCGCGAGAGGCGCGCGTGCAGGCGGGGACGGTGCTCGCGACGCTCAACGACCGCGCGGCCGAGTTCGGCCTGACGTTCGGCCCCGACCCCGCCGCGGGGAACCGGAGCGCTATCGGCGGCGCGATCGGCAACAACTCCACGGGCGCGCACTCGCTCGTCTACGAGAAGACCGACCACTACGTCGAGGAGGTCGAGGTGGTCCTCTCGGACGGGACGGTCACGACGTTCGGCGAGGTCGCCGTCGACGAACTGCGCGAGCGCGCCGATCCGGAGGGCGACGCCGAGGAGCGCGTCGCCGCCGGCGTGATCGCCGTCCTCGACGAGCACGCAGACGAGATCCACGAGCGGTTCCCGGAGATGAAGCGGAACGTCTCCGGGTACAACCTCGACCGACTGGTCGCCGAGGCCGAGGGCGAGTACGGCGAGGCGGGCGTCGTCAACCTCGGACGCCTGCTCGCCGGGTCCGAGGGGACGCTGGCGGTCATCACGGAGGCGACCGTCTCCCTCGAGCCGCTCCCGAAGACCAAGTCGGTCGCGCTCTTGACGTACGACAGCGTCGTCGAGACCGTCAGCGACGTCGTCCACGTCCTCGAGCACGACCCCGCCGCGGTCGAACTCATCGACGACGTGCTGATCGGACTGGCGTCGGACACGACCGAGTTCGCCGACGTGGCGGCGAAGCTCCCCGACCGGACCGAGGCCGCCCTCCTCGTCGAGTTCTACGCCGAGGACGAGGCGGACGGCCGCGAGAAAGTTCGAAAGCTGCTCGAAGACCGCGTGCCCGGACGAGCGGACGACGGAGAGGGCGACGCCGACGCCGGTAGCGGCGACGGCGACGAGAGCGCCGGCCCCGAGCGCTACGCCTTCGACGCGCTGGAGGCCTACGACAAGGCGGACAGAAAGGAGCTGTGGAAGCTCCGGAAGTCGGGACTCCCGATCCTGCTCGGGCGGACGAGCGACGCCAAGCACATCAGCTTCCTCGAGGACTGCGCCGTCCCGCCCGAGCACCTGCCGCGGTTCGTCACCGAGTTCCAGTCGGTGCTCGAAGAGCACGACACGTTCGCGTCGTTCTACGCGCACGCGGGACCGGGCGTGCTGCACGTCCGCCCGCTCGTCAACACGAAGTCGTCGACGGACCTCGCGGCGATGGAGGCCATCGGCGACGCGGTGACCGACCTCGTCGTCGAACTCGGCGGATCGGTCTCCGGCGAGCACGGCGACGGCCGCGCGCGGACGCAGTGGAACCGGAAGCTCTACGGCGACGAGCTGTGGTTCGCGTTCCAAGATCTCAAGACCGCCTTCGACCCCGACTGGCTCCTGAACCCCGGGCAGGTCTGCGGCGACGTCGCCCTGACGGAGAACCTCCGGTTCGATCCCGACTACGAGTTCGACGCCGGTTTCGACTCGGCGCTGGAGTGGGACAACGAGAACGGGATGCAGGGGATGGTGGAGCTCTGTCACGGCTGTGGCGGCTGCCGCACTCAGCAGACCGAGGGCGGCGTGATGTGTCCGACCTATCGCGCCGCGGACGAGGAGATCACCGCGACCCGCGGCCGGGCGAACATGCTCCGGCAGGCGATGAGCGGCGACCTCCCCGACGACCCGACCGACGAGCAGTTCGTCACCGAGGTCATGGACCTCTGTATCGGCTGTAAGGGCTGTGCGAACGACTGCCCGAGCGAGGTCGACCTCGCGAAGCTCAAAGCCGAGGTGACCCACGCACACCACCAAGAACACGGGTCGTCGCTGCGCTCGAAGCTGTTCGCGAACTTCGACGTCTTAGCGAAGCTCGGGAGCACGTTCGCGCCCGTCTCGAACTGGGCGTCGCAGGTCCCCGGCGCGCGCGCCGTGATGGATCGGACGATCGGCATCGCGAGCGATCGCACCCTCCCGACGTTCGAGCGCGAGACGGTCCAGAAGTGGTTCGACAAGCGCGGGGGGTCGACGGTCGCCGCCGACGAGGCCGACCGTCGCGTCCTCCTCGTCGCCGACACGTACACGAACTACAGCCACCCCTCGGTCGGCAAGGCGACCGTGGAAGTGCTCGAGGCCGCCGGCGTCCACGTCGACGTCGCCGAGGTCACCGACGTGGGTCGGCCGGCGTTCTCGAAGGGCTTTCTCGACGTCGCCCGCGAGACGGCGACGGAGACGGTCGACGCGCTCGTCCCGCGAATCGAGGACGGCTGGGACGTCGTCGTCCCCGAGCCCTCCGACGCGGTGATGCTCCAGTCGGACTACGGCGACCTCCTCTCGGGCCCGGACGTGGAGACGGTGCAGGCGAACAGTTACGGCGTGTGTGAGTACATCGACGCGTTCCGCCTCGACGAGCGGATCGACTTCGACGCCCCCGACCGGTCGGTCGCGTACCACGGCCACTGCCACCAGAAGGCCACGAAGAAGGACCACCACGCGGTCGGCGTGCTCCGCCGGGCGGGCTACCGCGTCGACCCGCTGGACTCGGGCTGCTGTGGAATGGCCGGCACGTTCGGATACGAGTCAGAACACCGCGCGATGAGCGAGTCGATCGGCGAAACGCTCAAGGGACAGATCGACGCGAGCGACACGGAGGCCGTCGTCGCGCCGGGCGCGTCCTGCCGCACGCAGCTCAACGACCTCGGCGCGACGATCGATCAGTCGCTGCTCCGGGAAACCGATCCGAACCGCGAGGGGCCGCCGACGCCGGTCGAGGCGCTCGCCGCGGGCATCTCCCGATAGCGACGTCGACCGATAGCGACGTCGACCGATGGCGACTCCACTCGGAACAGCCTATTCTCTCGTCGCCCGCGTCGGTGACTCCTCGGGGGTCGGCGCCGTTCCCCGGTAGAACAGCCCCGCGCCGAGGAGCGTCATCCCGCCGACCAAAAGCAGCGGCAGCGTGTTCCCACCGGCGAAACTCGACAGCGCGCTCACCGCGATCGGCACCGAGAACGCCGTGGTGGCCTCGGCGATCGTGAAGATGCCGACGATGGCGGTCGCGTTCTCGGGGCCGAACCGCTCGATGACGATCGGCGAGAACAGCGCGGCGATGGCGCCGAGTCCGACGCCGAAGCTCGCGAGCACCGCGTACATCGGGAGGGGTGACGTCACCAGCGGCAACCCGACCATCCCGGCGGCCGCCAGCACCGCGCCCACGGCGAGCGTCACCCGCATTCCGACCCGGTCGGCGAACTCGCCGCTCGCGACGCGGGCGACGACGCTGATCCCGCCGACGATTCCGAAGGCCGTGGCGGCGACGGCCCTGCCGATGCCGTTCGACGTCAGGATGCCCACGAAGTCCGCCGAGAGGACGAAGTACCATCCCCACAGGAGCGCGAACCCCGCGAGCGCGGCCAAGAACGATCGGTCGGTCAGCATCGAGCGGATCCACGACACGTCGACCGGCGACGCCGCCGCTCGCCGCCCCTTCGGGCGTCGATACAGGAGGCTGGTGAGCAGAATCACCGCCGCGGTCGCCCCCCCGACGACGGCGAAGGCCCCCCTGACGCCCGTTCGGTCGAGCAGCCACACCCACACCGGCGGCAGCACGAAGATCCCCAGTCCGTTCCCCGTCATCGTGATCCCCATCGCCCGCCCTTGGTACTTTTCGAACCACTGCGGGACGAGCGAGATGACGACGACGAACACCGTCCCGCCGGCGGTTCCCAACAGACAGAACGCGAGGACGAGCCCCGGGTACGACGAGACGATCTGCAGGAGTCCGACGGCGGCCGCGACGACCGCGCCGGCGACCGCGACGACCGGGCGGAGCGGCATCCGGGCGATGACCACGCCGATCGCGCCGCCCGCGATGTAGAACGCCGCGGTCGTGATCGAGAAGACCGAGGAGACGCGCAGCCCCGAGAGCCCGAACCCGGTCGCGAGCGCCTCGGAGTACACGGTGAAGGTGAATATCAGCCCCCAGACGAGGATGAGGAGGACGACGCCGAGCGCGACGATGAGCCAGCTCGTCGGCGAGTCGAGCTGTGACCGCTGTGAACTATCCATCGGTACCACTCGCGGTTTTCCGGCGTTCGTCTGCTGATCGTCGTCTGCGCACCACTGGTACGGTGTACGCTCTTGCCCGATCGTTTATTATCTTTTGTTTTCGGCGTCACTGGGCGCGAACGCGGGAGCTGTGGACCTCACGCCGGAATCCAGTATCACCGGTGTAACCGGGTTTTCCGCGGGAAATTAGGGGTTACGGCCAAACTTTCATTAGTGATTCGCGGTAACTAGAGAGTATGGCACTCGAAGGGCAGTCACCGTATAGCATCGACGCGGACTGGAACAACCTGTACATCGGCGGCGAGTGGCGCGAAAGCGAGAGCGGCGAAACGATTCCCGTCGAGGACCCCTCGACGCGAGAGACGGTAACGCACGTCGCGAGCGGGACCGAGGCCGACGTCGACGCCGCCTACGAGGCGGCTGTCGAGGCGCAGGCTGAGTGGGGCGAGACTCCGCCCGCCCAGCGCGAACAGCTCGTACAGGGCCTCATTCACGCCCTCGACGAGCACTCCGAGGAGATCATCGAGCTGATCACGACCGAGATCGGCGGCATCCACGGCGTCGGCGAGACCTCGATTCAGATCACGCAGGACCACCTCGCGGAGGCCGCGACGCTCCCCCGGCGAATGAAAGGCGAGACCGCCGCCTCGAACATCCCCGGCAAGGAGAACATCGTCTACCGCGAGCCCGAGGGCGTCGTGACGGTAATCTCGCCGTGGAACTTCCCGCTGAACCTCACGGCCCGCGCGCTCGCACCCGCCGTCGCGGCGGGTAACTCGGTCGTCGTCAAGCCGTCGACCGACGCGCCGATCATCGGTGGACTCGTCTGGGCCCGGCTGGCCGAGGAGGCCGGCTTCCCCGACGGCGTGATCAACGTCGTCACCGGCAGGGGTTCGGAGATCGGCGACCACATCGCGAGCCATCCCGACAGCGACGTCGTCGCCTTCACCGGCTCGACCGAGGTCGGCCAGCACGTCGCCGGCCTCGCGGCGGAGAACCTCGCGGTCCCGGCGATGGAACTCGGCGGCAACAACGCCCACATCGTCACCGCCGAGGCGGACGTCGACCAGGCGATCGACTCCGCCGTGTTCGGCTCGTTCATCCACCAGGGGCAGGTCTGCATCTCGATCAACCGCCACATCGTCCACGAGTCGATCTACGACGAGTACGTCGAGAAGCTCACCGCGCGCGCGGAGGCGCTCCCCGCCGGCAGCGCCCACGACGACGTCGTCCTCGGACCGATCATCAACGAGTCCCAGCGCGACCAGATGCTCGGCTACGTCGAGGAGACGATCGAGGCCGGCGCGACGCTCGAGACGGGCGGCGAGACGGTCGACCTCGACGGCGTCGACGACTCGCTGGTCGTCAGGCCGACCGTGCTCTCCGAGGCCACGAACGACATGGCGGCCTCCTGTAACGAGCACTTCGGTCCCATCGCGCCCGTGATCCCGTTCTCCGACGTCGACGAGGCGATCGAGATGGCGAACGACACCGAGTACGGCCTCGCGGGATCGGTTCACGCCGGCGACATCGGCGCCGGGCTCCAGATCGCAAAGCGGATCGATTCCGGGAACATCCACGTCAACGATCAGGGGATCAACGACGAGGCGCACGTCCCCTTCAGCGGGACGAAGGCCTCCGGAATCGGCGGCTACAACTCCACGGACTTCCTTGATGAGGTGACCGAGAAGAAGTGGATCTCGCTGCAGCACGAGCCCCGCGAGTACCCCTTCTGAGATGCGAGAAGGGTCGTCTGAAACGCTTTCGGACGCGGTCTGTGTCGTCGCCGGGGGCGGGAACGGCCTCGGCGAGGCGGCGGCGCACGAACTCGCCGCACACGGCGCGCGCGTCGTCGTCAACGATCTCGGCGCGGCCGTCGACGGCACGGGGAGCGACCCCGCTGTCGCCGAACGCGTCGCGCGCGAGATCCGCGAAGGCGGCGGCGAGGCGACCGCCCACCACGGCGACGTGAGCGACTTCGCCTACGCTGCGGAACTCATCGCCGACACGGTCGCGGAACACGGCCGCGTCGACTTCGTCTGCAACTTCGCGGGGATTCTCCGGGACGGTATCAGCTACAAGCTCTCCGCGGAGGACTGGCGCGCGGTCGTCGAGACGAACCTCACCGGCCAGTTCGCGCCGCTTCGCGCGGCCGCGAAACACTGGCGGGAGGCGAGCGAGGACGCCGAGGGCGACGACGGCGGCGGCTTCGAGCGCCAGCGCTCCTATCTCGCCGTCAGCGCCGGCGCCGCGCGCGGCGGGCTCGGACAGGCCAACTACGCCGCCGCGAAGGCGGGCGTCCTCGGGATGGTCAGGTCGGTCTCGACCGAACTGGCCCGATCGAACGTCCGAGTCAACGCACTCGTCCCGAACGGCTACACGCGGATGACCGAGACGGTGCCCGAGGAACACCGCCCGTACACCCGCGAGGAGATGCCCCCGGAGCGGGTCGCGCCGCTCGTCGCCTACGCGGCGAGCGAGGCCGCCGAGGACGTCACGGGCTGTACGCTGTACGCCGGCGGCGACCGCGTCGGCGTCTTCTCGGATCCCGCTACGGAGGTCGTCGGCGTGAACCCCGACGGCTGGTCGCTGGAGTCGCTGACGGAACACTTCCGCGAGGACGTCGCGG
The DNA here is from genome assembly GCF_052545375.1 of Halobellus sp. GM3. Taxonomy (NCBI): domain Archaea; kingdom Methanobacteriati; phylum Methanobacteriota; class Halobacteria; order Halobacteriales; family Haloferacaceae; genus Halobellus; species Halobellus sp. GM3. The sequence goes on from NZ_JBQWLT010000004.1 coordinate 325,803, forward strand.
CGGACGTCGACCTCTCGCGGACCGAGAGCTACCTGTAGCCCTCCCCGAGCGGCCACCGCTGTTTTCGGCCGCGGAGTCGGTGTCGGGGCCCGCGTCCGCGGCCGTGATCACGCTCGGATCGGCACGACCCCCCGCGTCACCCGTCTACACCGGCGATCAGGTCGGCGCCGCGTTCGCGTGGCTCGCCGCTCGTCGCGAAAGGCATCTTTTATCACTCATTCCGACGATGACTCGCGTATGCGATTTGTCCGTTACGACGACAATCAGCTCGGATTGCTCACAGCCGACGGCAGCGGCGTCATCGACCTCTCGGACCGTCTCGGTCTCGAGAGCGACGAGCCGCTCGTCGAGTACATCGAGGGCGACTACGACGCCGCCGAGTACGAGGGCGAAGACCCCGACTACGACGTCGAGGACGTCGAGATCGGCTCGCCGGTCGGCCGTCCGGGGAAGGTCATCGCCGCGCCGCTGAACTACGAGAACCACATCGAGGAGGCCATCGCGGACAAGGACATCACCACCGACGAGTGGTTCTCCATCAAGGACAAGGGCTACTTCCTGAAGGCGCCGACGAGCGTCGTCGGCCCCGACCACGGCATCGAACTCCCCTTCACTGACCGCCGCACCGACCACGAGATCGAACTCGCGTTCGTGATGGGCGAAGAGACCAAAGACGTCTCCGCGGAGGAGGCGTGGGACAACATCTTCGGGTACACGATCCTGCTCGACATCTCGCTTCGGGGCGACCAGGACCGCTCGAACCGCAAGTCCTACGACACGTTCACCGTCATCGGCCCCTGCGTCGTCACGCCCGACGAGTTCGACGACCCGCAGGACCTGCAGATGGAACTGCAGCTCAACGGCGAGCGCCGCCAGTACGAGAACACCGGCGACATGGTCTACACCTGCGCGGACGTCGTCCAGTACGCCTCTCTCGGCGCCACGCTGGAGGTCGGCGACGTGATCACGACGGGCACGCCGGAGGGCGTGAGCGAACTCCACGACGGCGACACCATCGAGGCCGAGATCGAGGATGTCGGCTCGATGACCGTCGACGTCACCGGCCGCGACGTCAGCTACGCCGACGCCAACGTCACCAAGGGCGGACAGGAGTAGAACAGAGCGGTCAGCCACGGAGAACCACTTTCGACCCGACGGGTTCGCTGCCCTCGGACACTTTTGCTAGCGTCGCTCACGTCCCGTGGTGGCGGATCCGTTCTCGCGGTCTTTATTCCGGAGGCGAGCCTCAAAGCGTCCTCGTTCGTCCGAAAAAACGTGCGGAGGTGTCCGGCGGCGACCGTCTCGGGCTTACGAGTTCGGTTCCGCTTCGGCGTAGAGATTGAACGCCTCGAAGACCGGCCGGTCGGTGATTCCGAGCAGGGTCGCTTCCCCGTCCGGTTCGTGGTGGTGGATCTCGTCCGGCGGGACGACGAGGATGTCCCACTGACTCCACTCGAAGGCCTCGTCGCCGATGTGGGTCGCTCCCTCGCCCTCGATGACGAAGAACACCTCGGTGGCGTTGTGGAAGTGCGGGTCCGTCGCCTCCTGCATCAGCTGCGCGCGGAACGACATCGTCGGGAACAGCGGCGGCTTGCCGGTCGCCGGGTTCACGTACGAGAGGCTGTAGCCGTCGTTGGGGTCGGGGTCGTCGTTGTCGGCGCGCTGCTGCAGCGACTCCACCATCTCGTCCCACTCGAAGCGGTACGGCGGGGTCGCGTCGTGGATCCCCTCGAACGGGCCGGGGATGCCGCTCTGCTTGACGTCGTCTTGCGGCCGGCCGCGACCGTACTGGGATGCCCAGTATCCCTGACTCTTCGTGACGGGCTGTCGGTCGAGTTCGTGGTACTCGAAGGTGTTCTTCGCGTTCAGCGAGTCCAGCACCAGCGGGAGGTCCAACACGTCGAGCCACGCCGCCGTCTCGTCGCCGTCGTTGACGTGGTCGTGCCACTCCCACTGCGGCGTCGTGACGAGGTCGTTGTCCTTCATCGGGAACTCCTCGCCGGCGACGACGGTCTTCATGTCCTCGTGGCCGTCGATCGTAAAGCGGAGCGCGTTCGCCCCGTGTCGATGCGACGGCGCGGTCTCACCCGGCGAGACCGTCTGCACGCCGACGTAGATCGTGTTCGAGATCGCGTGCGCGGCGTTGATCGGGACGGCGACCCGACGCTGGAAGCCCGGCGGGAGGTCCGCGATCGGGATGTCGTCCTCGATGGCGTCGATCGCCTCTTTGATGTCCTCCCACTTCCAGATGTCCGGCTCGGGGTCGTCGAGGGCGTTGCCGAAATCGTCCTCGACTTCCCAGAGCGGCTGGAGGCTGTGCTCCTCGAGAATACTCCGAGTGTGGGAACTCATCTCTAGGAGTTCCTCTGGCTCTTCCTGTGCCATAAGCGAATATTGGTACAAGCCGATAATAAGTGTGTTGGACACCCGCACGTTTCGGGCCGACGGAGCGGGGGCTGGCGGTGCGTCGCGTACCGATCGCCGCTCGGTCGTTCGGGTGTCGTTTCGCCTCCACCGCCGCGGTCGCCTCGGTGGACTTAGGCGATCGCCTGCGCCTCGAAGACCTCCTCCGTCGAGAAGAGGCTTCGGCAGTCCTCACACACCATCTGTCGCTGAATCGCGTACTCCCAGAGTTTGCCGCCACATTCTAGACAATCGAAGTGCGCCTCCACGAACGGATCCTCCGTCGCGTACGGGTTCTCGAACTCCGCCATACCCCGTGATATCCGCGTAACGCGTAAAAGCGTATCGCTCACTGCACTGGGAGGATAAAATATCTGATATTACTTCCGTACTACGCTTCGATGTACGCCTCGAACCCCTCGCGCACGTCGTCGGGGATCTCGATCGCGCCGCCGTCGGTCTCGGCGCAGACGCGCTGTTCGTACCCCGAGAAGGCGAGCGTGTCGCCGACCCACGCCTCGTACTCGAAGCGCACGGCCCGGTCGCTCGGGTCCGGCGTCAGCGTCACACGGACCTCGTCGCCGGCGTGGAGCGGGGCCTCGAACTCGAATTTCATGTCCACCAGCGGCAGACCGAAGTTTCGCTCTCCGGCGAGTTCCCAGAACGGGAACCCGATCTCCTGCATGAACATGTCCGACGTCTCGTGGAGCGCGTCGACGATGCGCGGGTAGTGGGCGATTCCGTGCGGGTCGGTGTCCGAAAACCGGACAGTCCAGATTCGCTCGTACATTATCGATCCTCCAGTACGACGAGCGCGTCGAGGGCAATCACTCCGTCGGATGTCGCCAAGACGGGGTTGACGTCGAGTTCGGCGATCGGGTACTCGCTCACGAGGTCGCCGACGGCCGCGACCGTCGCCGCGAGCGCGTCGATGTCGGCGGGATCGCTCCCGCGGTAGCCCTCGAGCAGCGCGACGGCCTGCAGCTCCTCGATCGCCGCGCGGGCCTCCGCGCGGTCGATCGGCGCGATCCGGTGGCTGGTGTCCTCGAATATCTCGGTGAACACGCCGCCGAGCCCCGTGAGCACGACCGGTCCGAACGAGGGGTCTCGGAGCCCGCCGACGATGACCTCGGTCCCGCGGTCGAGGTCGGCCGCCTCCTCGACGAGCACGTCGGCGTCGATACCCCGCTCCTCGGCGGCGTCGAAGATCGCCGCTGCGGCCTCTCGGACCGCAGCCTCGGCGTCGAGCCCGACGGCGACGCCGACGCCGTCAGCCCACTCGCTCTTGTGGGTGACGGCGGGCGAAGAGACCTTCACGACGACTGGGTACCCGATGTCGCCGGCGGCCTCGACGGCGGCGTCGGCGTCCGCACAGACCTCGAAGGCGGGGGTCTCGACCCCCGCCGACGCGAGGAGTCGCTTCCCCTCCGCTTCCGTCAGCGTCTGCCGACCGTCTTCGCGGGCGGCCGCGATCGGTTCGGGGGTCGGATCACTCATCGGCGGTCACCTCCCCGTCTGCGGCCGCGCCGTCCCTCGCCGCCGCCTCGGTACCGGGACCGCCGTCGGTCCGAACCCCCGACGGGCCCTCCCGCAACAGCGCGTACCGGGCCAGCGCGCCCGCGGCCTCCGCGGCGCGCTCGGGCGTCTCGAAGATCGGGATCCCGGCGTCAGAAAGCGCGTCGCGCTGGTCTGCCATGTTCTCCTCGACGCCCTCGGTGACGAACAGGACGGGCTTGTCGACGCGGTCTGCGAGGCCGTCGAGTTCCTCGATGGGGTAGCCGAGCGCCGCCTCGAAGAGCTCGTTGACGAGCACGATGTCGACGCGTTCGTCCTCGGCGACGGCCGTCACGATCTCGCCGAACTCCGGCATCGGACGACCGGTGTCGACGGGGTTGTCGGCGTAGGTGACCCCTGGGAGGATCTCGTCGACGCGCGCCTGCGTCTCCGCGGTGAGTTTCGGCAGTCGCCCGCCGGCGCGCTGGATCCGATCGGTGATGATGATCCCCGGCCCCGCCTGCGCGGTGACGACGCCCACGTTCGGCCCGTCGGGGGTCGGGGAGTTCCCGAGCGCCGCCGCGGCGTCCAGCAGGTCGTCGGTCGCGTCGACGGTGGGGACGCCGTACTGTGCGAACCCCGCCGTGTACAGTTCGTGGTCGCCGGTCAGCGCGCCGGTGTGCGATTCGGCGAACTCGCCGACGTCCGACTGGCCGACCTTGTAGGCGATCACCGGCGTGTCGCTCTCGCGGCAGGCCTCGAGCAGCCGGCGCCCGTCGTCGGTCCCCTCGACGTGGAGGACGATCGAATCGGTTCGATCGTCGCCGTCGAAGTACTCGATGGCCTCGGCGAACCCCACGTTCGCGCGGTTCCCGAGGCCGACCATCGCGGAGATGCCGCGGTCCTGGCGGCGCGACTGGAACGAGAGCACATGCGCGACGCCCCCGCTCTGGGCGATGATCGCGGTGTTCCCCGGCGGGACCTCCTCGACGCCGCTGGCGAACGAACACCGGAGGTCGGTCGCGGGGACGAGAAAGCCGCTCGTGTTCGGGCCGAGGACCGAAATGCCGTGCTTCTCGGCGATTTCGACGACCCGCTGCTGTAACTGCTCGCCCTCTTCGCTCGCCTCGGCGAAGCCGCTCGCGTAGATAACCGCGGCGCCGACGCCCGCCTCGCCGCACTCTTCGAGCACGTCGGGCACCGCCGGACCCGGCACGCAGCAGAGCGCGAGGTCGATGTCGTCGTCGATTTCGCTCAGCGACGAGACGAACTCCGAGCCGAACAGTTCGCCCGTCGTCGAGGGGTTCACCGGGTACACCGCCCCGTCGAACCGGGTAGCGTTCGCCATCGCTTCGTAGCCGATTTTGCCCTCGGTCTTCGACGCGCCGATCACGGCGACCGCCGAGGGTTCGAAAAGCTGTGTGAGACTCACGATCGGACATTATCCGAACTCCGTCAAAGCGTTTACTCCTCGTCCCGACCGGCGTCTTCTCTCCGTATATTTTCCGTGACAGAGTACCGGGGGCACATTGCGTCACACGCACTCGAGAAGAGAGCTGGCGACGCCGCTCGCGGGAGGCTGTCAGAACTTCCCCTCGAAGTCGACGAACGCGGCGAGCTTCTCGCTGGCGCGCTCGGTCACGCTCGACCCGTGATAGACGAGTCCGACCTCGAAGTCGTACTCCAGCAGTCGCGAGAGCGAGTCGTCGGCGGCCGCGAGGTCGGCGGAGTAATGCGCCGTGGGGAGGACGAAATAGCCCGCCGGGAGCCCGCGGGCGTCCGCTCCGAAGACCGCGTCCCCGAGGACGGCGATTCCGGTCGACTCGTCGACGAGCGCGTAGTGCGACTCGGCGTGGCCGGGGACGTGGACGGCCGTGAACGGCCCGACGCGGTCGCCGTCTCCGAAGCGGTGATCGACGTCGGCGTCCACGTCGACCCCCTCGGGGACCCACGTCTCGAGGTCGAACCGGTCGACGAGCCCCGCGAGCCCGCCCACGTGGTCGGGATCGCCGTGCGTCACGAGGACGCGCTCCGGCGTGATCCCGAGCTCGGCCACGGTCTCGGCGACGACGCCGACGGTGTCCTCGAACCCGGCGTCGACGAGCGTCGGCGTCTCCCCGTCGAAGAGGAACACTCGCCACTCCGCGTCGGCCGCTTCCTTGACGGTGATGTCGTAGACGTCGGGCGCGATCTCGGTGACGTTCGCGGGTAGTTCGGTCATCGGTGGTCACCACACGGTCGCCGATGGTAAAAAACACGGCGTCGGCGCGGAACCGACGGATCCGCGCACGGCGCGGGCATCGACACGCTAATTGTGGTCCGCGGTGACACGCCGGATACGAAAATGACAGACGGACTCTCGGCGCGGGTGGGGCGGACACTTCCGGTCGATCCGTCCTGGCTCGCCCTCCCGGCGGGCGTGCTGGCGGCCGGATCGGTTCTCCGGTTTGCGCCGTTGGCGCCCGACGCCGCGCGGATGCTGGCTATCACGCTGTTCTGCGTCGCGATGTGGATCGGTTCGCCGGTCGAACCGTGGTTCACGGCGCTTCTCGGCATCGGGCTGATGGGCGTCGTTTTCTCGACGGATCTCGCGCTGACGGGCTTTCGCTCGCCGGCGACGTGGCTCGTGGTCGTCGGCCTCCTCATCGGCGAGGCGGCCAGAGCGAGCGGCCTCGCCGAGCTCGTCGAGCGGATCTCCCTCGACCGGATGCCCGAGCGGATCTCGACCGACGCGCTCGCGGTGTATCGATACCTGCTCGTCGTGCTCTCGATCGGGAGCTTCGCGCTCGCGGTGCTCGTTCCCTCCTCGCTCGTTCGCGTGCTCATCCTCGCACCGATCCTCAGCTCCCTCGGCGACCTCTTCACCGAGCGCCGGGCGAAGGTCGGGATCTTCCTCGGCCCGCTCTTTGCGACGTACTACGGGGCCACGGGCGTGCTGACCGGGTCGCTCGCGAACATCATCGTCACCGGACTCGTCGAGTCCGGCGGCGGCCCCGCCATCTCGTGGACGGAGTGGGCGCTGTGGATGGGGCCGGTGATGGGCGTCGGGCGCGTCGCCGTGGTCGTCGCCGTCACGTATCTCCTCTACCGCCCGCGAGACCGCGACGCGATGGTCGCTCCCGACGCCGTCGAGTCGGTCACGGCGTCCCCGCGCGAGCGTCGAATGCTTCTCTTTTTGCTCATCGGCGTCGCGATCTGGGCGACCGACTTCGTCCACGGGCTCCATCCGCTCTTCGGCGCGGTCGTCGTCGCACTGCTCGCCTTCACGCCCCGAATCGGCGTCATCGACAACGAGACGATGGGCGAGACGGACTTCTCGATCCTCTTTTTCCTCGGGGCGATCTTCGCGATCGCCGAGGGGCTCCAACGGACCGCCTTCACCGATCTAGCGGCCGAGACGATGCTCTCGTACCTCCCCAGCGACCCGTCGCTGCCGCTCGTGCTCGTCTTCGTCGTCGCCGTCTCGATGCTGCTCGCGTTCGTGATGGAGGGGATGGCCGTCGCGAGCGTGATCACGCCGGTCTTCGTCTCGTTCGCTAACGGCGCGGGGATCCCGCTCGTCCCGGTCGCGATGGCCGAGGCCGTGGCGCTGAACGGCTACTTCTTCCCGTATCAGTCCGCCGTTCTCGTCGCCATCCTCGGCCTCGGCGTCGTCGACACGCTGGAGCTGAGTCGGATGGCGAGTCTCTGCACGATCGCGACGCTCGTGTTCCTGTTACCGATCCAGATCGCGATGTTCGTGTTCCTGTTCTAGGGATCTGATTCGAGATTCCCCGTTGTCGGGGCTGAAACCCCCGTGCCGTCCGAGAAACCGCAGAGACGCGGATGGGGCTACTCCGAGAAGTGCTTTTGAACGAGGTCTTCGCGCATAATCGTCCCGGTGTCGGTCCGCGGGAGCGCGTCCTCGGTGATCGCGTACTCGC